>CAZYPY010000170.1:0-2354 GCA_964649545.1 uncultured Microthrixaceae bacterium
TTCGGCGCGGTCGGCGACGGCGTCGCCGACGACGCCACGGCCGTGTTGGCCCATGCCTGCTTCGCGGACTTCGACGGCTTCCGCCACATCCGCCCGCGCTTCGATCCCGAGCAGGGTGCGGTGCTGTTCCTACCCGCCGGCACCTACCGCCTCGGCACGATCGACGGGTACGACCGCCACCACTCGTTCCCGTTCTCGCGCTTCCACGTCCGGGGTGAGGGGATCGGGCGCACGACGATCCTGCTCGACCACGTCGCCAACCCGCACGTGCGCCTCAGCATCCACGGCGACCCCCGGTTCGGCGGCGGCGCCGACGTGTCGATCCGCGACCTGACCGTCGCGTCGACGCTTCCGCGTCCGCCCGACCGGACGAGCGCGGACATGAACATCCACGTCCGGGACCTGAACGGGTTCGTGGCGGAGCGCGTCGAGGTCTGCGACGGCCCTCGCATCGGATTCCACGTCAACAGCTGCACCGACGTCGTCATCCGGGACTGCCACGTCCACCAGATGTGCACCGACGGCATCCACGTCGTCGGCTGCCGCCGGGTCGCGATCGAGCAGTGCCACCTCGCCGACACCGGTGACGACGCCATCGCCGTGTGGGGGGGCAACTGGTGGAACCCCCACCAGTCGGCGGACGTCACCGTGCGTGGCAACCGCATCGAACGGGCCGGGTCGAACGGCATCGCCCTCGGCGGCTGCGACCGGGTGGTCGTGGAGGACAACGACGTGGTCGGCACCTACCTCACCGGCATCGGGATCCGTCCGATGGCCAACTACGGGCCCATCCGAGGGGTCACGATCCGCGGCAACCGGGTCCACGACGCCGGCTTCCACGACGAGGGCTACCTGTGGGGTGGCGGCGTCGCCTCGGGGATCGCGGTCGCCGACGACCTCGGCACCGGTGTCGGGATCACCGGGGTCCGCGTGGTCGGCAACGAGATCGGCCGGTGCCGGAACAACTTCCTCCGGGTCCGGGGGGCCCGTGACGTGCGCCTCGTGGAGAACCGCCTGCTGGGGCCCCTCGTCCCGGGGCCGTCCCCGAACCAGGGGTCCGGTCACGGCAGCGCGAACGTGGACCCGGGGAACCACCAACCGATCTGCGTGGAGGACAGCGACGGCGTCGTGGTCATCGACCACGTGGACGGCTGGCGTCGGGCCGCCCGCCGCATCAAGGGCCGGCGCGCCGCGCAAGCGGGCGCCGACGACCTCAGCGCTGATCCCGGTTCCGGCCCGTGACGAGCTCGGCCAGGTGCTCGGCGAGGACGGTGGGCTTGTTCGGCCCGTAGCGGGCCAGCACCCGGGCCTGGTCGCGAGCCACACCCCAGCGGCCGCGCCGAACCGCCTTGACCACGTCCCGCGCGGCCCACGAGGCGAGGGAGGCGCGGGCCCGGGCCCGGTCGTGGGCCGTCACCGCCGGGTGCTCGATCCAGGCCCGGTGCAGCCGCTCGCGCGCGGCGGCGGTCTCACCGCTCGCCTGCTGCTCCCGGGTGGCCATCCCGGGATGGAGCCGGCGCCGCACGAGGGCGTCGCGCAGGTAGACGACGGGCCCGAGGCCGGCCAGCCGGAGGTCGAGGTCGAGGTCGGCGACGTGACCCATCTCGGCGCGGTACCCACCGACGGCGCGGAAGGCCCAGCGCCGGAACATGACCGCCGACGGCTCGCCGTAGACCTGCCCGTTGCGCAGGCACAGGCGGACCAGCTCGGCCTGGTCGAGCAGGTAGCGGGGTTGCGCGACGAAGATCCGCTCGCGGCGGTTCGGCCGACGCGGCACCTCGACGGGCCGGCCCCGATCGTCGATCCACCGCTCTCCGGACGACACCGCCACGGCCTCGGGGGTGGCGTCGAGCTCGACCACGTAGCGATCGAGCAGGCCGGGGCCGAGCTCGTCGTCCTGGCCGAGCACCATCATGAGGTCGCCCGTCGCCCGACCGGCGGCCTCGTTCCAGTTCTCGACCATGCCGAGCACCCGCGGGTTTCGCACCACCGTCGCGGCGAGGCCCGACCGAGCCACGACCGCCTCGAGGTCGTCTCCGGCGCGATCGACGGTCAGCACCACGTCGAGTCCGTCGAGCGGTTGCGCCGAGATCGACTCGAGCAGGCGCTCGAGGTGGCCGAGATCCGGGTCGAACACCGGGATGGCGAGGCTGACGGTCGACGGGGACATGGGCGCTGCGACGCTATCGCCCGCCCACCCGACCCGGGGGCGCCGGAACGGGGACGGGTCGCGCCGTTAGGATCCGGCGGCGCCCGCGGGCGGCTCGCGTGACCCCGCGCCTCGTCGCCGCACCCCGCACCGCGCCACGACCTTGGCTGCCACCGACCTCGCCGACCTCCCGCCCGATTCCGGG
>CAZYPY010000170.1:2454-6031 GCA_964649545.1 uncultured Microthrixaceae bacterium
GTGTCGCTGGCCGCCCTCGCCGTGGCGTTCGTGGCCGCCGCCCTCGATCGCCAGAGCCGCCCGTACCAGCCGCTGGTCGGCGCCGTCGTGGGCGGCCTCGCCGTCCAGGTCCTGCTGCGCCTCGACGATCTCGACCCGACGGGAGCTGCCACCCTCATCACCGCCGCCGCCACCGTGCCCGCCCTGGTGTCCGGGCTGCGCCGCTGCCGGCCACGGGTCCGCAACGCGTGGGGGTGGGCCATCGCCGGGTTCGTCGTGTTCTCGCTCGTCGCCGCCGTCGGGCTCGGGGTCGCCGCCTTCTCGGCCCAGCCCGACCTCAGCGCCGGCATCAACCAGGCTCGCAACGGCTTCGACGCCGCCCGTGACGGCGAGAGCGCCGTGGCCACCCGACGCCTGACCCGCTCGGCGGCCTCGTTCGGGACCGCCCACGACACGCTCACCTCCCCCTGGGCGCTGCCCGCCCGGGTCGTCCCGATCCTGGGCCAGCAGGCGGCCGCCGTGCAGATCATGAGCGGCGAGGGCGCCGATCTGGCGTCGGCGGCGGCGCGGGCCGCCGGCGAGGCCAACGTGGACGACCTGCGCTTCTCCGAGGGCGCCATCGATCTCGACCTCGTCGCCAGCTTCGAGCAACCGCTGCGCGATGCCGAGGCGGCGCTGGCCGATGCCGCCGAGTCGGTCGACGAGGTGCAGTCCCCGTGGCTCGTGCAGCCGCTGGCCACCCGCGTCGAGAAGTTCGACGACGAGGTCGCGGACGCCCTTCCGGATGCCCAGATCGCCATCAGCGGGGTCGAGCTGGCCCCCGAGCTGCTCGGCGGCGAGGGCACCCGGCGCTACTTCATCGCCTTCCTGACGCCGAGCGAGAACCGCTCGCTGGGTGGCTTCATGGGCAGCTTCGGCGAGCTCACCGCCACCGACGGCGACCTCGAGCTGACCCGCTCGGGCAGCATCGAGGACGTCGAGCTGCCCGCGCGGGCCAACGGGGCCACCTTGACCGGACCCGAGGAGTACCTGGCCCGGTACGGCCGCTTCGAGATCCAGGACTACATGGGCGACGCCGGCCTCTCCCCCGACATGCCCACGGTCGGGCAGGTGCTCGCCGAGCTGTACCCCCAGGCCGGAGGCCAGCCGGTCGACGGGGTGATCACGGTCGACCCGGTCGCCCTCCAGGCGATGCTCGAGTTCACCGGCCCCATCACGGTCACCGGCTACCCCGAGCCGCTCACGTCGGAGAACGCCGCCGACATCCTGCTGCGTGAGCAGTACCTCACCTTCGACCAGCGCGCCGACCGCAAGGACTTCCTCGAGGAGGCCACGCGCGAGACCTTCGACCTACTGACGACCGGCGACCTCCCGGGACCCCGCCAGGTCACCGAGGTGCTCGGCCCCATGGTCGACCAGGGTCGGCTGATGGTCTGGAGCCCGACGGCGGCCGAGCAGTCCTTCCTGGAGCAGGTCGGTCTCGACGGCTCGTTCCCCGAGGCCCGCGGCGGCGACCTGATCGGCCTCACGACCAACAACGCGGCGAACAACAAGATCGACATCTTCATGGAGCGCACGATCGACTACGACGTCTCGTATGACCCCACCACGGGTGCGGTCGAGTCCACCGCGACCGTCACCATCACGAACAACGCGCCGCCCGCGGGGCTGCCCGACGTGATCCTCAGCAGCGGCGACCGCATCCGTGGCGGCGACACGCCCCTCGGCACGAACGGCATCTACCTCTCCTTCTACACCCCGCTGCAGCTCGACGAGGCCGTGGCCCGGTCCGCGCTCGGGGAGGGGCCGCAGGCCATGGAGTCCGAGCGCGAGCTCGGCCTCTCGGTGTACTCCGGCCGCTTCGCCATCCCCGCGGGCCAGACCATCACCTTGATCTTCCGGCTCTCGGGCGTCATCGACGCCGGCGACGACTACCGGCTGACCGTCGCGAACCAGCCCACGGTCAACCCCGACGTGATGACCGTCTCGGTGGCCCCGCAGGCGGGCTACACCGCCACCGCCGGTGGCGGCTGGCAGGTCGCGGAGGACGGCACCGCGACGCGCACGGCGGACACCACCGAGGGCGACCGGCGCCTCCGCCTCGCCCTCACCCCACCCTGACGCGGCGGCATGCCGGACCCGGGCCGGCGGCGACACCGCCGGTAGCGTGAGGCGCATGGACATCGCCATCACCGGGTCCACGGGGCTCATCGGCGCAATGCTGGGCGCCTCGCTGCGCGCCGACGGCCACCGCGTCGTGCGCGTCGTGCGCCGGACCGCGAGCGGCCCGGACGAGATCAGCTGGGATCCGGCCGCCGGGCGCCTCGACCCCGCCGACCTCGCCGGCCTCGACGCGGTGGTGCACCTCGCGGGCGAGGGCATCGCCGAGAAGCGCTGGACCGACGCGCAGAAGCGGCGGATCCTCACGAGCCGTACCGAGGGCACCAGCCTCGTCGCCCGCGCCATGGCCGAATGCGGCGCCGACGGGCCCCGCGTGCTCGTCTCCGGCTCGGCCATCGGCTGGTACGGCGACCGCGGCGACGAGGTGCTCACCGAGGCCTCGGCGGCGGGCACGGGGTTCCTGGCCGACGTGTGCCGCCAGTGGGAGGCGGCGGCCGACCCCGCCCGCGAGGCGGGGGTCCGGGTCGCCCACGCCCGCACGGGCATCGTCCTCGACCCCGACGGTGGCGCCCTCGCCAAGCAGCTCCCCCTGTTCCGCGTCGGCCTCGGCGGGCGCATCGGCGGCGGCCACCAGTACATGAGCTGGATCGCCATCGAGGACGAGGTCGCCGCACTGCGGTTCCTCGTCGACCACGACCTCGAGGGCCCCGTGAACCTCACCGCCCCGAACCCGGTCACCAACCGGGACTTCACCGAGGCCCTCGGTGCGGCCCTGCACCGGCCGACGATCGTGCCCGTCCCCGGTTTCGGCCCCAAGCTCCTCTTCGGCGGTGAGCTCGTCGACGAGCTGCTGCTGGCGAGCCAACGCGTGCTGCCCGGCCGCCTCGAGGAGGCCGGCTTCACCTTCGCCCGGCCCGAGCTCGGGCCCGCGCTCGACGCGCTGCTGCACCGGGGGTGAGCGCCACCCGCCGCGTGGCGGCGTTCGACTTCGACGGCACCCTCACCCCGAGGGACACCCTCGTGCCCTTCCTCGCCCGCCTGTACGGCCGTCGCCGCCTGCTCACCGTGGCCGCGAAGGTCGGGCCGCCGTGGCGGCTCGAGGACGAGATCCACCGCCGAGACCTGGCCAAGGCCCGCCTGCTGCGCCTCCTCACCGCCGGGGACCGGGCCTCGCGGGTGGCCGCGGCCGGCGAGGCCTACGCGCTGCGCCTCGAGCGCATCCTCGTGCCCGCCATGGTGCGGCGCATCGCCGAGCACCGCGCCGCCGGTCACGAGATCGTGGCCGTCTCGGCGTCGCTCACGGCGTACCTCGTCCCGCTGCTGGAGCGTCGCTTGGGCTTCGATGGGGTGATGGCGGTCGAGTTGGCCGAGGGCCCCGACGGTCGGCTCACCGGTGAGATGGCGCGCCCCAACGTGCGCGGCCCCGAGAAGGCGGTCCGGTTGCGGGAGTGGTTGGACGCGACCGGCGGCGGCGAGG
>CAZYPY010000171.1:0-5882 GCA_964649545.1 uncultured Microthrixaceae bacterium
CACGGTGGCCTGGGCCAGGTTCAGCTTGGCCTCGGGCAGGCCCACGAACTCGAGGGCGCGGGCGGCGGCGTCGGCCACCACCAGTGCCTGCGGGTCGGCGAGGCCGACGTCCTCGGACGCCAGGATCACGAGCCGGCGGGCGATGAAGCGGGCGTCCTCGCCCGACGCCAGCATCAGCGCGAGCCAGTACAGCGCGGCATCGGGGTCCGAGCCCCGGATGCTCTTGATGAAGGCGGAGACGACGTCGTAGTGGTCGTCCCGGCCGTAGCGGTGCGCCTTGGTGTCGAGCGAGGCCTCGGCGTCGGCCTGGGTCACATGAGGGCGGGCGCTCCCCTGCCGCACGGCGCGTTCGCCCGCCAGGGCCACCGCCACCTCGAGCGCGGTGAGCGCGTGGCGCCCGTCACCGGCCGACCGCAGGACCAACAGGTCGAGGGCGGCCTCGTCCGCACCGGCTCCTTCGGCCTCCAGGCCCCGGTGCAGCAGCGTCCGCAAGGCCTCGTCGTCGAGGGGCTCGAGCCGGAACAGCGTCGACCGGGACAGCAGCGGCGGGTTGACCTCGAAGTAGGGGTTCTCGGTGGTGGCCCCGACCAGCACGAGCAGACCCGTCTCGACCGACGGCAGGAGGGCGTCCTGCTGGCTCTTGTTGAAGCGGTGGACCTCGTCGAGGAACAGGATCGTGCCCTGCCCGTGCTCGCCGAGGCGCCGTTCGGCGGCCGCCGTGACCTCCCGGACGTCCTTCACGCTCGCGGTGACCGCCGAGAGCGCCACGAAGGCCTTGGACGAGCGACTGGCGATGAGGCGCGCGAGCGTGGTCTTCCCGGTGCCCGGAGGCCCCCAGAGGATCACCGAGGAGAGACGATCGGCCTCGACGAGCGCCCGCAGCGGCCGACCGGGGCCGAGGAGGTGGTCCTGGCCCACGACGTCGTCGAGCGACGCCGGCCGCAGACGGTCGGCCAGCGGCGCGCTCCGCCGCAGCCGCTCGTCGGCCGCGGCGCCGAACAGGTCGTCAGCCATCCCGGCGGACCCTACCCGCGGTCACCGCTCGGGCCGAGGGGCACGGGACCCCGGCGACGGCGGAGCCGACGACGGCGGTGTGTCACCATCGCGGGCGTGCCGACCCCGCTGCTGGTGCTGTTCTACCTCTGGGTGGCGGTGTCGGTGGTCATCCTCGGCTACCGCCTGGTCACCCGCCGGCGTCGCTCCCCCCGGGCGAAGGTCGTGAAGGCCTCGGACCTCGCGACGCGGCCGGCGACCGAGGACGCGGCGACACCGTCGGTGGTCCCCCCGCCGAGCGCGCCCTCGGTCCGCCCTCCCGACCGGGGGCCGTCCGGGCCCGACCACCCGCCGGCGCCCCCCACGCCGCCGGCGGCGACGGCCTCCCCCACCGCGGGTTCCGGCGACGACGCCCGTCCTGCCGCGTCGCTCATGGAGGCGCTCGCCGGGATCACCCTGCCCTGCGACCTGCTGCCCCTGACCACGGTGGAAGGGCGCACCCTCGGGTCCCGGGAGCTCCTGCTCGTCACGTCCGACCACCCCGCGCCCGAGGTCGGCCGCGCCCTCGCCGACGCGATCGCCGCCCTCGGCTACGACGTCACCCCGCTCGGGGACCACCGGGCCCTCGCCTCGCGCGGTCCCGACCAGATCACCATGATCCTCCACGACCGTCCGGAGACGGTGCTCGCGGGCAGGCGACCGGCGTTCCCCACGACGCGCCACGGGGACGTCATCGTGGAGCTCCGCCTCTAGCGCTCCGCCTCGAGCGGAACCGCCCCACCGCCACCTCGGGATCAGGCGGTCGGCGGCAGGAGGCGCAGGCCCAGCTCGGTGAGCTGGTCACCGTCGATCGACGTCGGCGCCGAGGTCAGCGGGTCGGTGCCCGACTGGGTCTTGGGGAAGGCGATGACCTCGCGGATGTTCTCCTCGCCCGCCAGAAGGGCGACGAGGCGGTCGAGGCCCACGGCGAAACCGGCGTGGGGCGGGGCGCCGTAGCGGAAGGCGTCGAGCAGGAAGCCGAACTTCGCCTGCGCCTCGTCCTCGCCGATCCCGAGGGCGGCGAAGATCTTGGTCTGGATGTCGGGACGGTGCACCCGGACCGAGCCCGACCCGAGCTCCCAGCCGTTGAGGACGAGGTCGTAGGACTGCGAGCGGATGCCGAGCAGGGCCTCGCCCCCCTCGTCGAGCAGGTGCAGGTCCTCGAGGTTCGGCATGGTGAACGGGTGGTGGGCCGAGACCGGCCGACCGTCGTCGTCGAGGCCCTCGAAGAGCGGGAAGTCGACGACCCACAGGAAGTGGAGCCCGCCCTCGGTCACCGGTGGGCGGCCGAGCGCCAGGCGGAGCAGGCCGAGCACGTGCTGCACGGTGCGACGCTCGTCGGCGACGAGCAGCAACAGGTCACCCTCCTCGGACTCGAGCGCGGTGGCGAGGCCCGCGAGCTCGTCGTCGGAGAGGAACTTGGCCACGGGCGAGCTCAGGGTGCCGCCCGCCTCGACCTTCATCCACACCAGGCCCTTGGCGCCGTAGCGCTTGGCGTCGTCGGTGAGCGCGTCGAGCTGGTTGCGGGTCGTGTCGGCCTTCCCGGGAACCCGGATGCCCTTCACGCAGGGGGCCTTGAACGCGTTGAACCCGGTCAAGGCGAACAGCTCCGTCAGCTCGACCAGCTCCATGCCGAAGCGGACGTCGGGCTTGTCGCTGCCGTAGCGCTCCATGGCCTCGTGCCAGGTCATGCGGGGCACCTCGGCGGGTCGCTCCCCCGTCACGGCCTCGACCGCGGCAAGCACGGCCTCGGTGGTGAAGGCCAGCACCTCGTCCTGGCCCACGAAGCTGGCCTCGAGGTCGAGCTGCATGAACTCGAACTGGCGGTCGGCGCGCAGGTCCTCGTCGCGGAGGCAGCGGGCGATCTGGTAGTAGCGGTCGAGGCCACCCACCATGCACAGCTGCTTGAACAGCTGCGGGCTCTGCGGGAGGGCATAGAAGGAGCCGGGACGAAGCCGGGACGGCACCACGAAGTCACGAGCGCCCTCCGGGGTGGACGCGATGAGCATCGGCGTCTCGACCTCGGTGAAGCCCTGGCCGGCCATCGACGCGCGGATCGCGGCGTTCACCGTGGCCCGCACGACCAGGTTGTGCTGCATTCGCTCCCGCCGCAGGTCGACGTAGCGGTGACGGAGGCGGATGGTCTCGTCGGTCTCGACCCGGCCGGCCAGCGAGAACGGGGGCGGCTCGGCGGCGGACAGCACCTCGACGGTGGCATCGCCGATCTCGACCTCGCCCGTGGGCAGGCCGGGGTTCGACGTGCCCTCGGGGCGGATCCGCACCGTGCCCGACACCCGCACCACGTACTCCGAGCGCAGGTCGCTGGCCCCGTCGACGACGCACTGCACGACGCCCGTGCGGTCCCGCACGTCGATGAAGGCGAGGTGCTCCCCGTGCTCGCGTCGGGTGGCGACCCACCCGCACACCGCCACCTCACGCCCGGCGTCGGCGGCCCGCAGGTCGCCGCAGTAGTCGGTGCGCATGCCTGTCGCTGGTACGGCCATGGTGTCGGTGTCGCTCCTGTCCTCGCCCTGCCGGGCGGGGCCGGGCACGGCGACCGAGGCTACCGCCCCGCTCCCCGCGCCCTACAGGCCGGGTGCCGCCGCTCAGGCGCCGGGCAACACCCGGTAGGCGTCGTAGACGCTCTCGATCCCCTTGATCGAGCTGATCACCGAGTCGAGGTGGCTCGGGTCGCCGAGCTCGACGTCGAAGTGCATCTTGCACACCCGGTCGGACGTCGTCCGCGTGGTCGAGGCGAGGATGTTGATCTGGAGGCTGGCGAAGGCCGACGACACGTCCCCGAGCAGCGAGCGGCGGTCGAGGGCCTTGACCTCGATCGCGGCGAGGAAGCTCCCGCTGTGGGCTTCGTCCCACTCGACCTCGATCAGCCGGTCGCCTTGGCCGGCCATGAGCGACACCGCGTTCGCGCAGTCGGTGCGGTGCACCGAGACCCCCCGGCCGCGCGTGACGAACCCGATGATCTCGTCGCCCGGGACCGGCGTGCAGCATTTCGACAGCCGGACGAGCACGTCATCGAGGCCCTCCACGTGCACCCCGGCGCCCTCGCTCGGGCGCCGGCGCTTGCGCGCGGTGGTGGGCAGACGCTCCTCGCGCTCGGGGTCGTCGCCGTGCAGCAGGCGCAGGGCCCGGGCCGCGACGGCCTCGGGCGACACGTGATGCTCGCCCACGGCGGCGTAGAGCGCGTCGAGGTCGGTGTAGTTGAAGCTCTGGACGACGTCGGCGATGAGCTTCGCCGCCCCCGGCGTCCGCACCGGCACCCCCGAGCGGCGCAGCGCCTTCTGGACCTCGTCGCGCCCGTTCTCGATCGCGTCCTCCCGGCGCTCCTGGGAGAACCACTGGCGGATCTTGTTGGCGGCCCGGCGCGTGACCACCACGTTGAGCCAGTCCTGGGAGGGCCCGGCGCTGCCCGTCTTGGCCGTGAAGATCTCAACGGTCGCCCCGGACCGCAGCGGGGTCTCGAGTGACACGAGCTTGCCGTCGACCTTGGCACCGATGCAGGCGTGCCCGACCTCGGTGTGGATCGTGTAGGCGAAGTCGATCGGGGTGGCGCCCTGGGGCAGGGTCACCACGTCGCCCTGCGGGGTGAAGACGTAGACCTCGTCCTGGTCGAGGTCGATCTTCAGGTTGGCCATGAACTTCGACGGGTCGGACGTCTCCTCCTGCCAGTCGATGATGCGGTTCAGCCAGACCGCGTCGCCGGCGGGCGACGGGTCCTTGTAAGTCCAGTGCGCGGCCACGCCGATCTCGGCCCGACCGTGCATCTCCCGGGTGCGGATCTGCACCTCGAGGGGCTTGCCCTGGGGCCCGATCACGGTCGTGTGCAGCGACTGGTACAGGTTGAACTTGGGCATGGCCACGTAGTCCTTGAACCGGCCCTGCACCGGGTGCCAGGTCCCGTGGATCGAGCCGAGGGCGGCGTAGCAGTCCTTGACCGTCCCGACGATCACCCGGATGCCGACCAGGTCGTAGATCTCGTCGAAGTCGCGGCCCTTCACGACCATCTTCTCGTAGATGCTCCACAGGTGCTTCGGCCGGCCGGTGACCTCGGCGTCGATGCCGAGCTCGCCGAGTCGGACCCGCACCTCCTCGAGCACCTGGGTGAGGTATAGCTCACGCTCGGGGGCCCGGATGGAGACCATGTGGTCGATCTCGGCGTAGCGCTTCGGGTGCAGGGCGGCGAAGGCGAGGTCTTCGAGCTGCTGCTTCATCTCCTGCATGCCGAAGCGGTGGGCCAGCGGCGCGTAGACGTCGAGGGTCTCCTGCGCGATGCGTTCCTGCTTCCACTCCGGCATGGCCGCGATGGTCGCCATGTTGTGGAGGCGGTCCGCCAACTTGATGATGAGCACCCGCAGGTCCTCGGCGACCGCGACGAGCATCTTGCGGATGGTGGCGGCCTGCTGGGCCTCCTTGGTCTCGAAGTCGAGGCGCTCGAGCTTGGTCACGCCGTCGACGATCGAGGCCACCGTCGGGTTGAAGCCATACTCGAGGTCGGCGAGGTCGACCCGGGTGTCCTCGACCGCGTCGTGCAGCAGCGCGGCCACGATGGTGTCTTCGTCGAGGCCGAGGTCGGCCACGATGGTGGCGACCGCGAGCGGATGGGTGACGTACGGGTCGCCCGATTTTCGGTACTGGCCCTCGTGGGCGTCGGCCGCCAGCCGGTAGGCCGCCTCGATGGCCGTCGACGACGCCTTGGGGTGGTGCCGGCGGAAGGTCTCGATGAGCGGCTTCAGCTCCACCGCCGGCGGGGCGCTGTGGCGCCGCCAGGGAAGGACTCGGTCGACGGTGGTGGCCACGGCCCTAGTAAGTCCCGGTAGAGGTTGAGTCGAGGC
>CAZYPY010000172.1:0-5882 GCA_964649545.1 uncultured Microthrixaceae bacterium
GCGCCCGCGAGGCTCGGGTCGCCACCCAGCAGCACGGCCGTCAGCTCGGTCCGGGAGCGGATGCCGAGCTTGGCGTAGATGCGGCTGAGGTGGTGCTCGACGGTCTTCGCGCTGATCACCAGCTCCGCCGCCACCTCGCGGTTGGTGCGACCGGTTGCGACCAGGCGCGCGACGGTGAGCTCCTGGGGGGTCAGGGCCACGGCAGGCGTCGCCGTGGACCGCTTGGCGGGGCGCAGCCCGCACGCCGCCAGCTCGCGCTCCGCCCGTGACAGCAGCACCCACGCCCCGGTGCCGGCCAACCGTCGGCAGGCGGCCTCCAACGCCGACGCTGCGGCGCGGCGTTGCCCCCAGCGTCGTCGCGCCCCGCCGGCGGCGACCCCGAGGCGGGCCCGCTCGAGTGGGCGGGCAAGGTGGGCGTCGAGCGCGAGCCCGCGGGCGAAGGCGGCCTCGGCCTCGGTGCGCCGGCCGCGGCCCACCTCGAGCAGGCCGCGTGCCCGGCAGGCCTCGGTGGTGGTGGGCGGGTCCGCGCGCCGGGCGGCTTCGGCCTCGAGCTCCGCGACGACGGTCGCGGCGTCGTCGAGCCGGCCGGTCGCCACCAGGCCCTCGACGTAGGTCGCCCGCCAATGGTGGATGGGCTCGGGGATCCGACCCCATCCCGAAGCGACCATGCGGTCGCCGACCCTGACCACCTCGTCGTCGTCCGCGGCGGCGTCGGCGATCCGCAACCAGGCCATGTCGCTCCAGAGGCGCCCGGGGGCGAGCGTCAGGGCATCGGCCATGGCGGTGGCGACCTCGGCGTGGGCGCGCGCCCCCGCCAGGTCACCCTGTGCTGCCTGCGCGAACGCGGCCTCGCAGTGGGGGAGGGGACCGAGCCAGACCGCGTCGGCGTCGTCGGTGAGCGCCGCGGTCGACTCGGCCGTCTCGACCGCCGCTGCGACCGAGCCGAACCGGAGGAGCACCTGGGCGAGGAAGGCGCCGGCGTTGACGTGGGTGTGGAAAGAACCGTGCTCGATGCCGGCCCGCCGGACCCACTCGAGGTCGGCCCGGGCGCCGTCGAGGTCGTTGGCCCAGAGACGCACGACACCGCGTCCGGTGCGCGTGTCGAGCACCGCGTGCGGAGGGAGCCGCTGGGCGAGCCGCTCGTCCATCTCGCGCTCGGCGGTCGCGAAGGACCCGTCGATCCCGTAGGCGTTGCAGAGCACGGTCGCCGCCATGGCCGAACCGGCGGTGGCGAGCGCCCGTCGGGACCACGTGATCCCCTCGGCCTGGCGGAGCTGGCCGACGGCGATCACCGCGAGGGTCTCGGCCACCTGACCCGCGACGGCGCCGCCGTCCTGCTCGATCTCGGCCTGGGCGGCGGCCCGCTCGAGCCAGTCGTCGGCCTCGTCGAAGCGGCCGGCGTTGAGCGCGACCCGACCCAGCACGAAGCTCCGGGCCGCGCGGTCCGGGCCCGCCGTCACCGGCGCCACCAGATCGTCGATCGACCGCCCGGCGATGAGGAAGTGGTTCGCGGCCTCGAGGAGGTGCTCGGCGCGCTGTTCCGGGCCCGCGGCGACGGCGGCGGCTCCGAGCAGGAGACTGGCCGCCGCGTTGTGGGCACCGTGATCGGCGAGGGAACGGGCGTACTCGGCGGTCTCGGTCGCCAGCCCGGGATCCACGCCGGCAGCGGCGGCGATGCGGTGACGGAGCGCCTCCTCGCCGCTGGTCACCTCGGCGGCGGCGCGGTGCAGCGCGGCGCGCCGGTGGGGCGAGAGGTCGTCGTACACGGCCGCTCGGGCGAGGCCGTGCCGAAAGGCCAGCGTGCGCCCGTACGGTCGGTCCGTCACGGTGACGAGGCCCGTCCGGGTCGCGGCCTCGTCGACGGCGGCCAACACGTCGTCGACGGCGCCGACGGTGGCGACGTCGCTCAGCGGGGCCTCCATGCCGAGCACGGCGAGCCCGACGAGCGCCTGCTCGGCCGGCGCCGTGCAGGTCGCCACCTTCGCCAGCACGAGGTTGGCGTACGACCGTGGCGCGGGAAGGGGTCGTTCGCCTTCGATCACCTCTCCGTCGAGCTCGTCGAGCAGGGCGAGCAGGTGGAGCGGGTTGCCGCCCGTGTGGCGCCGGAGCCGCTCGGCGACGGGCGCACGCACGGGTCGGCCGAGGGCGGCCTCTGCGAGCTGCGAGACGGCAGAGGCGTCGAGCCCGCCGAGGGTGACGCGACCTCCTCCATGGTCGGCCAGGCGGAGGAGTCCGGCAGGGAGCCGATCGACCTCCTCCGGTCGACACGTCACCACGAGGGCGACCGGCTCGGTGCGCAGCCGGCGGGCGGCGAAGGACAGGGCGGTCAACGACGAGACGTCCGCGAGGTGGCCGTCGTCGATCGTGACGATCACGGGCCGGTCGCTCGGGAGCTCGCCGACGACGCGGAGCAGCGTCGCTCCGACCTCGAGGGGGTCGGCCCCGGCGCGGAGGTCCCTCGACCTCGCCGGCGACGGGACGTCGGCCAGCAACTGGGCCACGACGCCGAAGTCGAGCTCGACCTCCGCCTCGTCGCCGGAGGCGGAGACGAGGACCGCGTCCCGGTCGCGCACGATCGTGCGGAGCAGGGTCGACTTGCCCATGCCCGCCTCGCCGGTCACGACGACCACGACGGGGGTCCCTGCGGCGGACCGGTCCAGCCGCTCTCGGATCGCCGCCACCTCGTCGTCGCGTCCCACCCAGGTCGGTGGTCTCGTGTTGGGCGCCATGTCCCTCCGTGCCGGTACGCCTCGTTCCCGGCCCGCCCTTACCCCCGCCGGTGGCGTGACGTCCCTGCGCCTCGCCCACCCGCCCGAGGGGGGCGGTGCGACGGATCGACGCCACACCGCCCCCGGGAGGTCACGACACGGTGAACTCGGCGAGCATGCCCTCGGCCACGTGCGGGGGGCCGTCCTCGGTGCCGCCGACGGGGATGAAGCACGCCATGGCGTAGTCGCCGGGCTCGAGGTCGGCGAGCACCACACCGTCGGCCCCTGGCGGGGCGAAGGCGGCGCCGACGAAGCGCACGGCGTCCTCGGACTCCTCCTCGGGAAGCTCGACCAGCTCCTGGAAGGAGCGGGTCTCGCCCTCGGCGCGGGCGAACAGGATCATCTCGTGCTCCTCCTCGCCCTCGTTGGCCATCTTGAACGCCACCATGCCGGCGGGGACGCTGTCGGGCGCGTCCTCGAAGGCGTACTCGACCGCGGTCACCTCCACCTGGGCGTCGGTCGGGCAGTTGTCGAAGCGGTAGCCGTCGATCTCGGCGATGGCCTCGAAGAAGGCGTCGTCGAACGCCTCCTGGTTGCCGTCGAGGGTCTCACGGGCGGCGGCCACCGCCGTCTCGACGGGCTCGGCCACCTCCTCGGGGGTGGTCTCCTCGAGCTCGGCGAGCAGGGCCTCGCCCTCGGCCGCGGGCGGTGGCTCCTCGCCCTGGAAGGCGCTGTTCACCTCGGCGAACGCGTCGCAGAAGGCGACCAGCTCGGCGTCACCACCCTCCCCCTCGCCGCCGTCGGCGGTGTCGCCGGCGGTGGTGTCGGCGCTGGACCCCGTGTCGGACGGCTCGTCGTCGTCCGAGCACGCGGCGCCGGCAAAGGCCAGCATCACGATCATCACGCCGATGAGGGCGTGTCGGGCTCGTTGCATCGGTTGGTCTCCTCCTCGAGGCCCTCGACGTGGTCGGTGGGCCGTTCGAGCAGGCGGAGCAGTTCGAGCCACCCGGCGAAGGCGGTCGACCTCCCTTCCTGGTCGAGGACCGTGCCGGCGACGCGGCGGCCGTCGCCGTCGTCGAGCTCCACGATGAACCTCACCCGGCGCACGATGCGGTGGGAGCGCCAGCCTTCGCATCGGGGAAACCGCCGAACCTCGTCACCGTCGCCGGGCGGGCCCGACGACCTTCCGCGTCAGGCCGCCGGTGCCAGCGGGTCGGTCGCGCCGACGCCGGCGTCGGCGACCCGCTCGGTCCACTGATGACCGTCCCAGTACCGGAACTCGTGGCGGCCCGTCGGGTCGGCGTGCAGGCCGGCGGGGGTGGACCACGGCGGGACCGCCCCGCAGCCGGCGCAGGGCGGGTAGCCCTGGGTGGTCGTGTCGGGCGTGTAGTCCATGGTCCGTCCGGGGCGCGGTGCCTCCACGACCGTGAGCCCGTGACCGCACCGAGGGCAGCGATCCCGGCCCTGGGCCTTCAGGGAGAGCTTGGCCCCCAGGTGCCAGCCGGCTCGCCGGGCGGTCCGGAAGCCCTGCGGTGGCGGTCCGGTGAGCCGAGGGCCCTGAGGCGGGGGCCAGGCCGGGTCCGGATCGGCGGTCTCGTAGGTGCGGCCGTTGGACACCACGGCCGACCAGTGGTCGGCTTCCCAGAACCGCATCGCCCAACGGCCCGAGGGATCGGGGTACCAGCCCGCGGTCGTGGCCGCCGGCGGAGGTGTCGCCGGGTCGACGACGACCGCGTCGGCGGTCGCGGCGCCACCGTCCGACACCGTCGACGTCCACCGCACCCCGTCCCAGAATCGCAGGTCGTGGCGACCGCAGGGGTCGCGGTACCAGCCGGCGACGGCGACCGCCGGCGGCGGCTGGGCGGGGAGCGGATCGGACATGGCGGTGCCGGTGCCGTCATCGACGCCGTCCGTCCACCGTGCGCCGTCCCAGTAGCGGCGCATGTGGCGACCGCTGGGGTCGGGAAGCCATTCCGGAGCGGAGAGCATGCTCCACCTCCTCGTCGGTCCTACCGACAGCGTGCGCCGCCCGGCCCGATCCCGGCAGGGTCGGAGGTCCCTCGCCGGGATCGATCGGGGGCGCTCGACGCGTGGACGGTCCCCACCTACGCTCGCCGGCGGTGCCCTACGCCAGCGGACGCACGATCCACGACGCCGACGCGCACATCATGGAGACGCCGACGTGGCTGCGCGACCACGCCGACCCCGGAGTCCGAGACCGGATCGAGCCGCTGGCCTATTCGAGCGGGAACGAGCTGCGCCAGACCGGCGACCCCGACGAGCAGCTCCGCGACCTCACCGCCGCGTTCGACCGGATGCGGGAGACCCACGCCTCGGACGAGTACCGCTCGGTCGAGGCCGAGGAGATCATGGCGCGCAAGAACTTCGCCGCCACCGGCTCGTGGATCCCTGAGGACCGGCCCCGGGCCCTCGACCTGCTCGGGTTCTCGAGCCAGCTCGTCTTCAACACCTTCCACAACCGCCGCCTGCGCGACTGGGAGCACGGCGACGACGCCGAGCTGGCGATCGGCGCCGCGCGCGCTCACAACCGGGGGATGGTCGAGTTCTGCTCGGTCGACGAGCGGCTCCTGCCCACCTGCTACGTCCCGCTGTTCGACCTCGACCGGGCGCCGGCGCTGGCCGCCGAGGCCCTGGACCTGGGCGCGGCCGCCCTCCTCGTCGCCTCGGGTTGCCCGCCGGGCCACTCGCCCAGCCACGTGGGCCTCGCCGCGGTGTGGGCCCAGGCGCAGGAGGCGGGCGTGCCGGTCGTCTTCCACGTGGGCGGCACCGGCGATCTCATCGACCCGGCGTACTTCCGCAACGGCCTGCCCGTCCCACCCGACTTCCACGGCGGCGAGGAGAACTTCCGGTCGGTGGACTACATGGGCATCCCCGGCCCGCCGGCGCAGACGCTGGCCACCTTGATCTTCGACGGGGTGCTCGACCGCTTCCCCGACCTGCGCTTCGGCGTGATCGAGCAGGGGGCGATCTGGGTGCCGAGTTGGCTGCGCCAGATGGAGTCGGCCTTCGAGGCCTTCCACCGCCACGAGGAGCGCCTCCAGTCGCTGTCGCTTCGGCCCACCGACTACGTGCGGCGCCAGGTGCGGTTCACGCCGTATCCCACCGAGGACGTCGGCTGGATCATCGAGCAGAGCGGCCCCGAGCTGCTGCTCT
>CAZYPY010000173.1:0-5871 GCA_964649545.1 uncultured Microthrixaceae bacterium
TTGGTGGCGCCGGGTTGATCCTGGCGCACCAGCCGTGCGGGTCGTCGTGATGCGCTGGGTTGTTCCGGGCGCATCGCGCCGGACGGGGTGCGGTTGCCTGCGCCGGGTTCAACCGAGCGCACCCGCTGGCCCGGCGAGCGACGCCTAGGGTGCGGCGATGCGCCGTGGACGGTCCGGCCTGGTCGCCCCCTTGATCGCCGTGTCCCTCCTCGTCGGCGGCGTGGCGGCGTGCGGGAGCGACGGCGGCGGGTCGTCCGATACCACGACGGGCGCCGACACCCCGACGACCCTCACCTCGGGCGACGCCACCACGTCGAGCGCGCCGCCCGGCGCCCCGGCCGGCTCGGTGTACGAGGCCGCCTGCAACGGTGAGCTCGAGTCGCCGCAGACGGTCCGGGTTCGCGTCGGCCCGCTCGTCGAGGCGTCGGGCCTGGCGATGAGCCGCAACCGGGCCGGGGTGCTGTGGGCCCACAACGACTCCGGCGACACTGCCCGGGTCTTCGCCTTCGGTGAGGACGGGACGAAGCTCGGGATCTTCACCCTCGACGGCGCCGAGGCGGTCGACTGGGAGGACATGGCGCTGGGGCCCGACGTCGACGACGCCGGCCAGCCGGTGGACGACGCCGACGCCCTCTACCTGGCCGACTTCGGCGACAACGCCGCCGGCCGCGACACGGTGAGCGTCTACCGGGTCGCGGAGCCCGAGGTGACCGCGGGCCAGGACCCGGTGGAGGAGACCGTCGGCGAGGTCGAGCGGTTCACCTTCACGTACCCCGACGGTCCCCGTGACGCGGAGGCGCTGTTCGTCGACCGCGCCGACGGGTCCTTCTACGTGATCGAGAAGCGCCTCGCCGGCGGGCCGGTGGGGATCTACCGGGGATCGCTCGCCGACTGGGACGCCGACCCGGCCCTGCCATCCGCGCTCGAGCGGGCCGGCACCTTCCGGCCAGGCGCCTCGCCCTTCGCCTCGGTCACCGGCGCGGACCTGTCCGCCGACGGCTCGGTGCTCGCCGTGCGCACCTACGGCAGCGTCCGCCTGTTCGAGCGCCCCGCCGGCGCCGACCTCGCCGACGTCCTCGGCGGTGAGCCCTGCACCGGCCCGGTCCCCGTCGAGGCGCAGGGCGAGGCCGTCGCCGTCGCCCCCGACGCCTCGGCGTATTACACGCTCCCCGAGGGTGAGCGTCCCCGCCTCTCCCGCTGGGCCCCCGCCACCCCCTGAACGGCGCCGTCCGCCGGGCGCTCCCGACGCCGGCGGCTACTCGAAGGCGCGGCCGAGCTCCCGCAGCATCTCGACCATGGTGCTGGGGGCGTCGGGGGCGTCGGCGCCGGGGGTGTAGTTCACCGAGCGCAGCGCCCCCGTCCAGGCGAACGAGCCGAAGCGGCGGTTGAGGTCCCAGTCCACGGGCGAGCGGGGGTCGCGGCCGACGGAGACGCCCTCGAAGGGCGCCATGCCGAACAGCATCGGTACGCCCTCGATCGTGCCCCGCGCCTCGCCGTCGATCGACAGCGACACCGTCCAGACGTTGCCGCCCGGCGCCGCGAAGTCGGCCACCACCGAGGTGGCGCCGTCCGGGACGGGCCCGCCGTCGAGGCGGCGCAGGTGCCCGCGGCCGTCGTTGTGCACGAAGTGCAGGCTCCCGTCGAGCACGTAGACGCCGTAGCCCGCGCCCTGGTCGCCGTGGCTGACGAGGTAGCCCTGGTCGCCGGGGGCGTACCCCGGCGCGCCCAGGTCCACCGCGGCGGTGAAGGCCTTGAACCAGATGAGCTGGACCGAGCGCCACCGCTCGAGCGTCGGCGTGCCCGCCAGGATCGTCACCGGCGCCTCCGTGTAGATCGCGGAGCGGGGCGGGCGCACGAGGTACTTGATCGCGGTGCCCTCGTCGAGCGGATAGATGCGGTTCTCCCACGCCGCCGCCTCCCAAGCCTCGATCATCTCCCGAAGGCGCTCCGGCTCCTCGGCGGCGAGGTCGCGCAGCTCGGTGCGGTCGTCGGCCACGTGGTACAGCTCCCACTCGGCGTCGTCGAACGGGGTCATGGCCTGGTGGCAGGTCACGATCTCCCAGCCATCGCGGTAGAGGCCGCGGTGGCCGTTGTTCTCGTAGACCTGCTCGCGGTGGGCGGACGCCACGGTCGCGTCGGTCAGCGTGGGCAGGAAGCTCGTCCCCGCCAGCGGGTCGATGGCGTGGCCGTTCCACTCGGTGGGGACCTCGATGTCGAGGAGGTCGGCGAGGGTCGGCAGCAGGTCGGTCACGTGGGTGTACTGGTCCCGGAAGGCGTCGCCCGACCCGCCGCCCATGCGGCCCTCGCGCTGGCCCCGCGGCCACGACACCACGAACGGCACCGAGTGGCCGCCGGCGTGGGTGTTGATCTTGTAGAGGCGCCACGGCGTGCAGCCGGCCTGCGCCCAGCCCCGCGGGTAGTGCGGTGTGGTCTGGGGGCCGCCGATGAGGTCCAGGCGGGCCCGGTCGGCCTCGATGTCGTCGCCCTGGAGGAGGTGCACGTAGTACGAGGTGGTGCCGGTGACCTCGCCCTCCCGGGAGGCGCCGTTGTCGGACAGGAACACGAACAGCGTGTTGTCGAGCTCGCCAAGCTCGTTGAGCGCCTCAGTGAGGCGGCCGATGTTCTGGTCGATGCGGTCGACCATCCCCGCGAAGACCTCCATGTGGCGGGCGTAGAGCTCGTGCTCGGCGTCGGACAGGTCGTCCCACGGGGCCACGTCGTGGTTGGCCTCGGTGTTGCGGGGCGCGAGCTGCGTGCC
This sequence comes from uncultured Microthrixaceae bacterium, assembly GCA_964649545.1. Lineage (GTDB taxonomy): Bacteria > Actinomycetota > Acidimicrobiia > Acidimicrobiales > DATDAH01 > JAEUJM01. Next base: position 2,759 of record CAZYPY010000173.1, read on the forward strand.
CTCGGGGAGCAGGCCCATGGCGACCTGGCGCTCGTAGCGCTGCTGGCGGATGACGTCCCAGCCGGCGTCGTAGCGGCCCCGGTACTTGGCGATGTCCTCGGCCCGGGCCTGCAGCGGGGCGTGCACCGCGGGGTGGGCGAAGTAGGTGAAGAAGGGCTTGTCGGGGTTCGACGCCTTGAGCTCGCGCACCATGGAGATGCAGCGGTCGGTGAGGTCGTCGGTGAGGTAGTAGCCCTCGGGGTACTGGTCGATCTCGACCGCGTGGTTGTCCTCGGTCAGCCGGTGCGGGTGGTGCAGGTTGGTGAAGGCGTCGAGGATCCCGTAGAACCGGTCGAACCCCCGCTGGCACGGCCACGAATGGGTCGGCCCCGCCGCCGAGCAGTCCGAGTCCTTGGCCAGGTGCCACTTGCCGAGCATGAAGGTGGCGTAGCCCTGGGCCCGGAGCACCTCGGGGATCGTGACCACGTTGGTGCCGAGCTCCATGGCGTAGCCGGGGAAGCCCGCGTCGGAGTGGGCCACCGAGCCGACGCCGGCGCGGTGCGGTTCCTGGCCGGTGAGCAGCGCCGCCCGGGTGGGCGAGCACATGGGGGCGACGTGGAAGTTCGTGTAGCGCAGGCCGCCGGCGGCGAGGCGGTCGAGGTTCGGGGTCTCGATCTCGGAGCCGAAGCAGCCGAGGTCGGCGTAGCCGAGGTCGTCGACCAGCATCACGATGATGTTGGGCGCGTCGGCGGGCGGCTCGGGACGCTCGGGCCACCAGCCCTGCGAGCCGGCGAACGTGCGCCCCACGACGCCCCCGAAGCCTGGGTAGGTGCCGCGCCCCTGCCCCGCCGTCGTGTTGCCGTCCCCGCCGTCCCCCGTGTCGCTCATGCGGCGGAGGCTAGGGCATCGGCCCGTCGTCGCGGCGGGGCTGGCGCAGCGTCGGCGGCGTGGGTCGCACCAGGGAGTGGCTGAGGGCGCTCGGGTGACGGCGCCGCCTGCGATGCTGCGGGCGTGGGAGGCGCCGGCGGCGACGCGACGGGGGAGCGGCGGGACTGGGCGCTCGTCGTCGCCATCTGCGTGCCGGTGGCGGTGCTCAGCGTCGACTTCGCCGGCGTGGTGGTGGCCCTGCCGGCGATCGGCACCGACCTCGACGTCGCCCAGGACCGGCTGGGCTGGGTGGTCAGCGCCTTCGCCCTCGGGTCAGCGGCGCCGCTGATCGTCGCCGGCCGGGTGGCCGACACGTCGGGGCGCCGGCGCCTGCTGCTGGCCGGGCTCTGGTGCTTCCTCGCCGGGACGGTCGCGTGCCTCGCCGCGCCCGACTTGGGGGTTCTCGTCGGGGGCCGCCTCGTCCAGGGCGTGGGCATGGCCCTGTTCATGACCGCCTCGCTCGGGGCGCTCAGCGCCGGCACGGTCGAGCCCTTCCGGACCCGGGCGGTGGGGGTCTGGTCGGCGGTGGGCGGGCTCGCGCTGGCGGTCGGTCCATTGGTCGGCGGGGTGCTGACCGACCTCGGCTCGTGGCGCTGGTTCTTCCTCGCCGACCTGCCGGCGCTCGTGCTCGGGCTGGTGCTCGTGCACCGGTCGGTCCACGACGACCGCGACGTCGTCGCCGGGGGTGGCCACCCTGGGATCGGGCCGCTCGCCGCCGGGCGACCGCCGCGGGAGGGTGCGTCGCCGCCGGGCCATAGCGCCGAACCCGGTGCCGGCGCCACGGCCGAACCCGCGGGCCGACCCGTCCGGGTCCCCCTCGACCCGTGGTCAGCGGTGGCGGTGGTCGCGGCGGTGGCGGCGCTGACCGTCGCGGTCCAGACCGTCGGGACCCGGGGGTGGCAGGCGCCGGCGACGGTCGGGACGGCCGCGGTCGCGGTCGGCGCCGCCGTGGTCTTCGCTCGGCGCGAGCGCCGGCGCGACCCGCCCCCGATCGTCGACCCGGTGCTCTGGCGGCGGCCGGCGTTCTGGGCACCGGTCACGGTCGCCCTCCTCGCCAACGTCGGCTTCGGTGCCCTCCAGTTCCTGCTCACCCTGGCGCTGCAGGACGTCGCCGGCTGGACGCCGCTCGAGGCCGGCGGCGCCTTCCTCCTCTACTCCGTGCCGTTCGCCGCGGTCGGCCTGCGCATCGGGCGGCTCACCCGCCGCTTCGGTGACCGGCGGGCCCTGGTGGTGGGCCAGCTCCTCATCGCCGCCTCGTTCGGGGCGGTGGCGGCGCTGGCGGGCTCGTCGGTGGTGACCGCCAGCCTCGTCGGCCTGGCCATCGCCGGATTCGGCCAGGGCCTCGCCTTCACCCTCACCACCAGCACCTCGTTGGCGGCCGCGCCGGCCGCCGACGCCAGCGTCGCCTCGGGCCTGCTCACGACCGTGCGCAACCTCGGCATCGTCGCCGGCATCACCCTCGCCACCCTGGCCCTCGACCGAGCCGGTGGCGGCGTCCCCGACCCGGTCACCGCCGGCGCCGCGGCGAGCGGGACCGTGACCGCGGCGTTCGCCGACGGCCTCCGCCTCGCCTCGACCGTGCTCGCCGTGGTGTCCGTCTTCGGCGCCGCCGTCGCCGCCCGCCTGTCCGCCGGCGACTGAGTCGCCGCGCTCGACGGTCATGCCGGGAGCGTTCGCCCGATCGCCGGCCTCGCCGCCACGGAGCGTGGTGCGCGAGGGCCTCGAGACGGCACCTGGAGGACATACCAGTCACCGGACTGGTATGTCCTCCACCTCGGTTCCGCTGAGGGCCGAGAACCACGGATCGTGGCGGGCCGGTGCACGGCGACGATGCCGGCGCCGCAGCAGGCAGGGGACCTCCGCCCCTACTCGTCGAGCCGGTCGCTTCGTACCGTCGCGATGGGCGGCCACGGCGATCTGCGGAGGCTGGCGGTTCGTGGCCGTTCGCTGGACCGCACCGCCGGCCGGAGAGGCCGTCATGGCCAAGGAGCACGCCAACGCCGCTGGCAGCGGCGCGATCTACTGCCTCGGGATGTTCGGCGCCTGGGTCTGGTTCTGGCAGCAGGCCGACACGTTCTGGGGGTACGTGTTCGTGCTGTTCCAGGGCATCTTCTGGCCGGCCTGGATGGTCTACGACGTCTTCCAGGCCCTCCACGCCTGAGCCCGCCGGTCGTCGTCGGTTCTGGCACCGGATCCCGGTGCCAGGG
>CAZYPY010000174.1:0-2988 GCA_964649545.1 uncultured Microthrixaceae bacterium
GGCTGGCTCGGCGTCCGCCTCGACCGCGACCCCGATTGGGCCGAGATCGCCGGCGTGTGCGCCGACGCCTTCCGCCAGGTCGCCCCGAAGACCCTCGTCACCCGCCTCGACGCCGGTTGAACGCACACCCGCACGGTGCCTGAGGCCGTCGCCTCAGCCGACTTGCAGCCGTTCGACCGCTTGGCCGGTCAGGTCGGCGATGAGCTCGAAGTCCTGGTCGAGGTGCAGGACGGTGAGACCGGCGAGCTCCGCCGTCGCCGCGACGAGCAGGTCGGGCACGGCCGGTGCCCGGTGCTGGCCGCGCTCGGCCAGCGCGGCCTGCACCTCGACCGCCCGGTCCTCGATGCGTGGGGTCAGGTACTCCACCGGCATGGCCGCGACCGGCGGCTCCCGCAGCAGTGCTCGGTGGTCGCCGGCGGAGCGGGCCGAGTAGCCGACCTCCAGGCGGGTGACCGTCGCGATCCTCACGAGGCCGCGGTCGATGCGCTCGATCCAGGCCGACGCGTCCGCCGCGGTGCCGAGGCGGGTGAGGGCGGACTTGTCGATGAGCCAGGCGGTCACGACCACGCGCCCGACATGACGTCGGGGTCGTCGAGGTCGGCGGCCAGACGGGTGACCCGGTCGAGGTCGTCGGAGCTCGTCGACCTCGTCGCGGCGGCCCGCTCACGCTCGAGCACGCGGCGCAGGTAGGCGGCGCGGGACAGCCCGAGCCGCTTGGCGTGGCCGTCGACCGCCGCGAGCACGTCGGCGGGTACGTCGCGAAGCAGCAGATCGGCCACGACGGGGACGATATCAGTGGCTATCGCCAGCCGCGAAGGGCGGTCCACCTGGGGATGCGGGGACACGGGGCGGCCTCCGGGGGTGCGGTGGGCGGCCCTCCGAGCGCCTCGGGTCGGTCATCGAGGGAGGACGTCACCGCCGAATGTACCGACGCAGGCCCGACCCGCACGGTTTCGGCCCAGGCGCCGGCGGGCGAGGCCGTGCTCATCCCGCCACCGCCCCGGGATCCGGGTGCCCTGTGAGCGGCGAGCCCGCCGAGGTGGTCGCTCAGGGGCGGCGCCCCATGAAGGCGAGGAGCCGGGTCTGGTCGTCGGCGTCGGCGGGGACGTCGACCCTCGGGCCGTAGTGACCGCTCGAGCGCATGGCGGCGTCGACCTCGGGTGGGAGGGCGGCGAAGCCCTCGACGAGTCGGTGCACCTCGTCGGGGTCGAGGCGCTCGTCGAGGCCGGTGGCCCGGGCGAGGTCCCAGGTGTGGACGAGCACGTCGGGCGTGCAGGTCAGGTCGACCGCCCCGGCGAACGACAGCGGGCCGGGCGGGCCGCAGTCCTCGACGAGCGCCGCCGTCGCGGGGTCGTCGAGGCCGCGCTGGATGGCATCGCGGACGAGCGCCCACGCCCCGGCGGGGTCGTCGGCGACCGAGGGTAGGGGCCCCGGGTCGATGTCGAAGGCGCCGAGGAGGAACCCGGGGGGAGCGAGCCACTCCACGAGGTGGCGGACGACGTCGCGCGCCACCCACCCCTCACAGGGCGCCGGGCGCTCCCACGCGTCGGAGGGCACGGCGTCGACCGTCGCGGTGAACCGCTCGGCGACGCGCCGGAATCGTTCGGAGGAGGTCATCGCCGGTACCGACGGGGTCCGCCGGATCGGATCATCGGTCGACGGCGAGGTCGCTCACCCGGTCCGGCGGCAGCCCCATGGATCGGGAGTCTCCCACCCTCGGTGCCGCCCGTGGCCGTGGGGGTGGAACCACCGCGTCCTGCACGGTGAGCCCGCGGCGGTCGGTGCGCACCCCGAGCGGTCATCCCGCCGGTGGAGTCGCGGCCCGCCTGAGATCCGCCACGATCGCCTCGACGGCCTGCACCGCGGCCTCGCCGGCTTCCGCGTGGGTGAGGCCGTGCACGTCGACGAGGGGGATCCCCGCCTCGGCGCTGACGAGGTGCGCCACGAGGGCCACGGCGCGACCGGTGGGCCCGGGGGGTGCACCGAGGCTCTCCAGCACGGTCCGGATCCCGGCGATCCGCGCCGACCGGCGCTGGCTGCGCACCTCACCGGCGAGTCCCGCGGTGGCGTACTGGGCGCGCACCAGCTCGTCGTGGGCCTCGGCGGCGTCGTAGGCGCGCCGGGCGAGCACGCTCAGGTCGTCGACCGAGCGTGGAACGAAGCCGTCCGGGTGGAGCTGCCGGTCGACCCAGGCGGCCGCGGCGGCGAGGCGTGCGTCCCGGTCGGGAAAGTGGTGGTACACGGTCCGAACGGACACACCGGCCGCGGTCGCCGCCTCCGCGGCCGAGAGGTCCGAGCGCCCGTCCTCGCCGAGCTGGGCCGCGAAGGCTGCGGCGATGGCGTCGCGGGTCCGAGCGGCCCGGGCGTCCCGGGTCGGACTGTGGTACGCCCGGGTGGCTCGTGTCACCGGGGGAAGAGCGGCGACTCCACCTGGTTCCGGCGGGCGGCGGCCACCAGGGCCGGGAGATCGTCGGGCCCCGCCACGGAGGCGTCGACGTCGGCGAAGAAGGCGACCGCGCCGGCGGGGGACGTGGTGGTGATCCAGCGGGCCTCGGGCGAGACCACCGTGTAGCGATGCAGCGCATCCGCCGGCACGTGGGCGGCACTGCCGGCGGGCAGCCGGGTGACGGCGCCGTCGATCTCGACCTCGAGCTCGCCGTCGAGCACGACGTAGGCCTCGTCCCACGGGTGGTGGTGCGGAGGTGGGCCCGTGCCCTCCGGCCCTCGGCCGTCGATGATCTCGAAGGCCCGTCCCGCGACGAGCGGGCGGAACTCCTCACCCAGGACGTGGAGCGGGTCGACCCCGTCGACGGCGACGGGCGCCAGGGCATCGGTCTGCGTGTGCGTGTCCATGGCGATCACTCTCGCGCCCTTCGATATTCATTGCAAGAGTGTGCAACGAATATCGGCCCGCGCGGGCCTGGTCGACGGGACCCGCCGGTCGCGCTCAGTCGCCGGTCGGGTCGCCGGGCGCGGACGGCTCGACGT
>CAZYPY010000174.1:3088-5849 GCA_964649545.1 uncultured Microthrixaceae bacterium
CGGGTGCCCGGGGGTTGACGGATCGGCGGTATCGTGCGACAACCATGCGAGCTATGGAGCCCCGCCACCTGACCTCCGACCTCCTGCTTATGTAGGGCGAGCGCCCCCATACCGGTGCTCGCCGAACCTCCTGTGCCCGCCGGGCCAGGAGGTTTCTTGCTTTTCCGGCTCGATTCCCGCCGGCCGCCGACCTCGACCCGACCACCCCAACCAACCCGATCCCCGAACCCCGAACCCCGAACCCCGAAAGGCAACCCCGCCATGGCTGACCAGGTGATCATCTTCGACACCACGCTGCGCGACGGAGAGCAGTCGCCCGGCATCTCGCTCGACACCGGCGAGAAGCTCGAGATCGCCGAGCAGCTCGCGCGCCTCGGGGTCGACTACATCGAGGCCGGCTTCCCGGTCGCCAGCCAGGGCGACTTCGAGGCGGTCGAGGCCATCGCCAAGGCGGTGCGGGGCCCGGTCATCACCGGTCTGTCCCGCACGGCCCGGGCCGACATCGACCGCTGCTGGGCGGCGGTGCAGCACGCGGAGCGCAGCCGCATCCACGTGTTCATCGCGACCAGCGAGACCCACATGAAGCACAAGCTCAAGATGACGCCCGAGCAGGTGAAGGCCGAGGCCGCGGCCGCCGTCGCCCACGCCCGCCAGTACACCGACGACGTGGAGTTCTCCCCCGAGGATGCCTCTCGCTCGGACTTCGACTTCATGTGCGAGGTGCTGCGGGCGGCGGTCGACAGTGGGGCGACCACCCTGAACATCCCCGACACGGTCGGCTACGGCATCCCCGAGGAGTACGCCGCCCGGCTGTCCCGGATCCGCGACGTCGTCCCCGGCGACTACGTCATCTCGACCCACTGCCACAACGACCTCGGGCTGGCCGTTGCCAACTCGCTGGCCGCGGTGAAGGCCGGTGCGCGTCAGGTGGAGGTGGCGGTGAACGGCATCGGCGAGCGGGCCGGCAACGCCGCGCTCGAGGAGGTCGTCATGGCCATCCGCACCCGGTCGGACTTCTTCACCGTCGACGGGCAGGTGCTCGACACCAACGTGAAGACCGAGGAGCTGGCCAAGACCAGCCGGCTGGTGAGCCGCCTCACCGGCTACCCGGTCCAGTACAACAAGGCCGTCGTGGGCCGCAACGCCTTCGCCCACGAGGCGGGCATCCACCAGCACGGCATGCTCGAGGACGCCAGCACCTACGAGATCATGGACCCGGCCTCGGTGGGCCAGGGCGAGACCCAGATCGTGCTGGGCAAGCACTCCGGTCGCCACGCCTTCGCGGACACGCTCGAGAAGATGGGCATCACCATCCAGGGCGACGCCCTCAACGCCGCCTTCGCCCGGTTCAAGGAGCTGGCCGACCGCAAGATCCAGCTCACCGATGCCGATCTGGAGGCCATCGTGGCCGAGGAGCTCGGCGGCGCAGTGGGCCGGGTCTACGAGCTGAGCTCGATCGAGTTCCGGGGCAGCAACATCGGCCCGGCCAGCTCGACGGTGGTGCTCACCAGGGACGGCGAGAAGGTGGAGGCCACCGCCGAGGGCGACGGCATGATCGACGCCGCCTGCCAGGCCATCAAGGCGGCCACCGGCGTGAACGGCGTGCTCACCGACTTCAACGTGTCGTCGGTGACCGGCGGCGTGGATGCCCTCGGCGACGTGATCATCCAGCTCGAGTCCGACGGCGTCACCGTGTCGGGCCGCGGCGTGTCCACCGACGTCGTCGAGGCGTCGGCCCGCGCCTTCCTCAACGGCGTGAACAAGGTGGTCCGCATCCGCGAGCGCGGCGAGACGCGCGAGCGGGTCGTCGGCCCCTGATCGCCTCGGCACCACACGTCCGCCTTCTGGCTCCCGATTCGACCGCCCCGGCGGTCGAATCGGGAGCCAGTTCGCGTGGGTAGCCTCGCTGCGTGTCTCGGGGACCGCTGGAGGGGTTGGAGGCCATCGGGCGCCAGGACGTCGCCGTCGGCCCCGGTCTGGCCCACCTGGAGGTCTTCACCCTGAAGGGGCTCCTCACGCTCCTGTGGCACGGCGACCGTGACGCCGAGGCGGTGGTCGTGCTGGGCGGCGGAGCCATGGGAGGCCTGCTCGGCCCCGCCGACGGGCTCTACCCGTTCCTCGGCGGCGAGCTGGCCACGCCCGGCAGCGGGATCGGCGTGCTCCGGGTCGGCTGGCGCAAGCCCAACGACCTCGACCGGTGCACCCACGACCTGCTGGCCGCGATCGACCTGGCCTCGCGCTCGGGCGCCCGGCGGGCGGTGACCGGCGGCCACAGCTTCGGCGGCGCCGTCGCGGTCCGGGCCGGCGTGGCCCTCGGCGAGCTCTGCGCGGGCGTGGTCACCTTCGCCACCCAGTCGGCGGGCTGCGAGGTGGTCCCGTCGCTCCAGGCGCCGCTGCTGGCCTTCCACGGCGACCGCGACGAGCTCTTGCCCGTGGCCGCGTCCGAGCTCGTGGCCGAGCACGCCGGCGGCGGCGGTGAGCTGCGGGTGTGCGCCGGCACCGGCCACCTGATGGTCGAGGCCGATGACCAACTCCGCGACGAGGTCCCCGCCTGGATCCGCGAGCGGTTCGGGGACGCGGCGCCGGAGCCCGGTTAGGCCGCTTCCCGGGCGGCCGGTGCCGTCGTCCGTGCCGCCGCCTCGGCGAGGCGGCGGCAGAGGGGGCGGAAGATCAGGGTGTGGAAGGGCAGGACGCCGTACCAGTAGAGGCGGCCCCACAGGCCCCGGGGGTGGAAGAGCGCCCGCTGGTGCAGGATCGAGCC
>CAZYPY010000175.1:0-1619 GCA_964649545.1 uncultured Microthrixaceae bacterium
AGACCCAGTCGGCGCTCCTCGAGGCCATGGGCGAGCGCCAGGTCACCGTCGACGGGGTCACCTACCCCATGGCGCCCCCCTTCATGGTGATCGCCACCCAGAACCCGATCGAGCACGAGGGCACGTATCCCCTGCCGGAGAGCCAGCTCGACCGCTTCCTCATGCGGCTCTCGGTGGGCTACCCGTCCCGGGCGGCCGAGATCGACGTCCTCGAGGCCCACGGCGACCGCGACCCGCTCGACCGGCTCGAACCCGTCGCCGACACCGACGACATCGCCGCCCTGGCAGCCGAAGCGCAGGAGGTGCACGTGGCCCCTGCCCTGCGGGAGTACCTCGTCGACCTGGCCGACGCATCACGCCACCACCCGCACCTCGCGCTCGGCATGTCGCCCCGGGCCGTACTGGGGCTCCAGCGGGTCGCGCGCGCCCGGGCCGCGGCCGGAGGCCGGGGCTTCGTGGTGCCCGACGACGTCAAGGCCCTCGCCCACCCGGTGCTCGACCACCGCCTGCTGCTGACGCCCGAGGCGCAGCTCCAGGGCCACACGACCGCGGATGCGGTCGACGACCTGCTCCGCACGGTGCCGATCCCGAGCGGGCGGGGCGACCGGGGCTGAGCGGCGTGCCGGTGTCCCGGACCCCCGGGCCGAGCTCGTGTTGACCCGGACCGGCTGGCTGGCCGCCGGTGGAGCGCTCGCGCTGCTCGCCGCCGGGCGCCTGTTCGCGCTCGAGGAGGCCTTCGTGGCCGGCGCGACCATCGCGGTGCTGGTCACCCTGGCCGCCCTCGGCGTGGCCCTCGTGCGCGTGCGCATCGACGTGGCCCGCGAGCTGCACCCGGCGCGCGTCCACGCCGGCGTGTCGAGCAGCGTCGTGCTCGAGGTCCGCAACCGCGGCCGGCGCCGGACGCCGGTGCTGACCCTCGTCGACCGCGTCGCCGGCACCCGCGGCGCGCACCTGGCCGTCGCCCCGCTCGAGCGCGAGGGGGTGACCGGCGCCGCCTACGAGCTGCCCACCGAGCGACGCGGCCTGCTCGCCGTGGGCCCGCTGGAGGTCGTGGTCGGTGATCCCTTCGGGCTCGCCCAGGCCCGGGTGCGGGCCGCCGGCATCACCGAGCTCACGGTCTACCCGGCCGTGGACGACGTGGCCCCAGTACCGCTGTCCTCGGGCACCGACCCGCACGCCGGCCGAGATCAGCGCCGCCGCCTGAGCCCCTCGGGCGAGGAGTTCTTCGCGCTCCGCGAGTACGTCGTGGGCGACGACCTGCGTCGGGTCCACTGGGCCTCGACCGCGCGCCGCGACCAGCTCATGGTCCGCCAGGACGAGCTGCCGTGGCAGGGGCGGGTCACCCTCTTCCTCGACAACCGGGCCGGCTACCGGCCGGACGAGGCGCTCGAGCCGGCGGTGAGGGCCGCCGCCTCGCTCGTCCACGCCGGCCGCCGTCACGGTCAGCAGCTCCGGCTCGTCACCGCCGACGGCCAGGACTCGGGCTTCGTGGGCTCCCACGCCCAGGTCGAGGGCCTCTTCGAGCGGCTCGCGGTCGTCGGCCCGACCGCCGGCCACGACCTCGTCCGGGCGCTCGACCGTCTGGGCCGCGCCGCAGGAGGAACCCTGGTCCTGCTCGT
>CAZYPY010000175.1:1719-5835 GCA_964649545.1 uncultured Microthrixaceae bacterium
CCTGGGTCCGGGAGGGGCGGGGTGAGCACGGCGCCCGTCCGGCGCGCCCGCCTTCGCGCGCCCGCCGAGGTCGCGCTCGTCGCGGTCACGCTGGCCGCGCTGGTGGCCCTCCACCCGCTGTTCGTGGGTTGGGCGTACCTGCCCCGCCTGGCGCTCGTGGCCCTCGTCGCCCACGGCACCCTCGCCGGGGCGCGCGCGGTCGGCGTCCGCCTCCTCCCCGCCGTGCCGCTCGCGCTGGGTGTGTTCGCCCTCACCACGACCTGGATCTTCGAGGCGTCGACGAGCTGGTACGGGCTGCCCACCGGGGACACGTGGCGGGCGGCGACGACCGACCTCGCCGACGGCTGGACCGCCTTCCAGGAGGTGGTCGCGCCGACGCCCGCGAGCACCGGCTTCCTCCTCGCCACCACGGTCGCGGTCTGGCTGGCCGCGTTCATCGCCGACTGGGCCGCGTTCCGGCTCTGGACCCCGTTCGAGGCCGTGGTCCCGACCGCGGGCCTCGTGGCCTTCGCCGCCGTCCTCGGCGCGGAGGATCACCCGGTCACCGGCGCCGTCGTCTACCTCGCCACGGCACTCGCCTTCCTGCTCCTGCACCGGGCCTACCGCCAGGAGACGGCCGTGCGCTGGGTGGCCACTGGCACCGGTCGGGGGGTGCGGGCCCTCGTGGCCGGCGGCGCCGCCCTCGCCGCGGTCGCGCTCGTCGCCGGGGTCGTGGTGGCGCCCCGCCTCCCGGGGGCCGACGAGCCCGGGCTGATCCGCCTCGACGGGCAGGGCGGGGGTGGCTCACGCGTGACCCTCAGCCCTCTCGTCGACATCCGGTCCCGCCTGCTGGACCAACGCCGCGTGGAGGTCTTCACCGTGCGGTCGGCGGTGCCGTCCTATTGGCGGATGACATCGCTCGACCGCTTCGACGGCGACCTCTGGTCCTCGGGCGGGACGTTCCAGGCCGCCGACGGATCGCTCCCCAACGGCCTGTCACCGCAGCGTTCGACCACCCAGGTCGCCCAGGAGTTCCACATCGAGGCCCTGGAGGCGATCTGGCTGCCAGCCGCGTACGAGCCGACGTCGGTGGACGCACGGGGGCTCGAGGTGCGGTGGGAGCCCGCCTCGGCCACCCTCATCGTCGACCGCGACCGCACCACGTCCGACGGCACGACCTATCGGGTGGTGTCGGCCGTTCCCCGACTCGACCCCGCCGAGCTGCGCCGGGCCGCGACCGCGCCCGAGGACCTGATCGCCCACTACACGGCGCTCCCCGACGGGTTCAGTCCCCGGGCCGTCGACACCGCCCAGCGGGTGACCGCGGGCGCGGCGACCGACTACGACCGTGCCCTGGCACTGCAGGACTGGTTCCGGGACGGGTTCGAGTACCGCACCGACGTCCCGGCCGGCCACGGGGAGAGCGCCATCGACGCCTTCCTCTCCCGCCGGGCCGGGTTCTGCGAGCAGTTCGCCGGCACCTACGCGGCCATGGCCCGCAGCCTCGGGATCCCCGCCCGGGTCGCGGTCGGGTTCACCCCCGGGCAGCGCAACGCCGCGGACCTCGACGAGTGGATCGTCCGGGGCGAGAACGCCCACGCCTGGCCGGAGGTCTACCTGAGCGGGTTCGGGTGGGTGGCCTTCGAGCCCACCCCCGGCCGCGGGGCGCCGAACGCCGAGTCCTACACCGGCGTCCGCCCCGACCAGGCGACGCCGTCGGGCGACGAGATCACCCTGCAGTCGTCGGCCACCCCGGCCACCACGACCCCGCCGGCCACCGTCGAACGCCCCCAGGCCACCGTGGCACCGTCGGCCCCCGCCGCTGACGCCCGTGGCGGGTCGGGGTCACCGTGGCCGGGCCGGGCCGCGGCGCTCGCCGCCGTCGTGCTCGCGCTGGCCGCCGCCTACCTGCTCGTCGTCGCCGCCGCCCTCGGGGCGCAACGTCTGCGCTGGCGCCTCCGGGCCCGCCACGGCCCGGGTGAGCGCACGAGGGTCGCCTGGCTCGAGGCCAACGACGCCGTGGCGGTGACCGGGCTCGTACCCGACCCGACAGAGACCCCCCTCGAGTTCGCGGCCCGCGCCGGCGCTCGCCTCACCGAGGGGCGAGACGCCCACCGGTCGCTGGCGATGGCCACCACCGCCGCCGACTACGCGGACGGCGGCGTCAGCGTCGAGGTGGCCGAACGCGCCGAGGCCGATGCCCGGGTGGTGGTGGCCGGCGTCCGCCGGGGCGTCCACTGGCGGCGGCGGGCGGCACGGCGGCTCGGCCTCGACCGGAGCCGTCGCCGTCGCCGTCGCCGAACACGCTGATCGACCGGCCCCGCCGTCGGCGAGCGCCGCGCCGGAACGACCGGCGCGGACGGGGTCTACTCCTCGCGGCGGAAGCGGTCTCGCATGCGCTGGCTGGTGGACCCCAGGTAGTCCTTGAGGCCGGCCGAGCGGCTGGAGTGGGTCATCTGCTCGAGGCCGGCGCGACCGAGCTTGCGGGCGTTGCGCTCGAACCACAGGGCGCTGGCGAGCATCACCAGGAAGCCGCCGAAGGCGAACAGGAACGACTGCGACAAGGTCGCGATCATCAACACGACACCGAGGATGAACGTGAGCGTGGCCCACTTCATGTTGCGGAACGCGTGGGTGTAGATCGTGGTCGAGCCGACCTCGCGGGCGAGTTGGGGATCGCTCTCGGTCAGCCGCTGCTCGATCTCGAAGAGGATCCTCTGTTCGTCCTCGGAAAGCGGCACGTCGCCATGATCGCACACGCGTTTGCCGCCAACAACGCGCACCGCACACGAATCGGTGGAGACGTGGTCGCGGGCACCCCCTCCCCGCCCCGACGCGCTCCTCGCGGGGCGCCCCGACGCCCCGCGACGCCTTCAGGCCCCGGGGGCGCCGGGGCCCCACTGCTGGTCGCCGCGGCGCTTGACGGTGAGCCCCCCGGGGCCGGCGAGCCGAGCGGGGCCGATGGCCGCGGAGCCGAACCGGTCACGGATCTCGTCGACGGCCCGACTGGCCTCCCCCCACCCCGGGCCGCCGTCGGCCGGCCCGAGCCCACCGTCGTCGAACAGGGCGAGCTGGTGGGTGGCGGTGCCGGTCAGCCCGCCGCCGCCGACGCCCAGCAGGCGCACGCCCGGTGTCGGGTCCACCGAGGCGAGCAGGCCCTTGGCCGCCTTGGCCAGGGCGGGCCCGGTGTCGACCGCCTCGTCGAGGGTGACCGAGCGGGTGATGGTGCGGAAGTCGCCGAAGCGCACCTTGAGCACGACGGTGCGGGCCGCCACCTCGTGGGCCCGGAGGCGGGCGGCCACGGCGTCGGCCATGCGCACGATCTCACGCTCGAGCGTGGCCCGGTGGTGGTGGTCCCGGGCGAAGGTCTCCTCGTGGCTGATCGACTTGGGGGCCTGATCGGGCACGACGGCGCGGTCGTCCACCGCTCGCGCCAGCGCGTGCAGGTGGGTGCCCGACGCCTTGCCCAGTGCGCCGACCACCACGTCGAGGGGCAGGTCCGCGAGGTCGGCGACGGTGAGCACCCCCAGGCGCTCGAGGCGCTGGCGGGTCACCGGGCCCACCCCCCAGAGTCGTCCGACCGGGAGCGGGTGGAGGAAGGCGAGCTCCCCGCCGGGGGGCACCACGACCACCCCGGCGCCCGGCTCGATGCCCTGCACGGAGGCCCGGGGCTTGGCCTCCTGCGAGGCCAGCTTGGCGAGGAACTTGTTGGGCGCGACGCCCACGCAACAGCTCAGGTGCTCCTGGCCCCGGACCCGCCGCCGGATGTCGTGACCGGCCGCCTCCCCACTGCCCCAGCGACGCATCGCCCCGGTCAGGTCCAGGAAGGCCTCGTCGAGCGACAGGGGCTCGACCAACGGGGTGTAGCTGCGGAACAGCTCCATGACCCGGGCGCTCACCTCGCTGTAGGCGCCGTGGTCGCCGCGCACGAAGACCGCGTGCGGGCACAGGCGCCGGGCCCGGGTGCTGGGCATGGCCGAGTGCACGCCGTACCGCCGGGCCTCGTAGGACGCCGCGGCGACGACGCCGCGGTCGCCCTCGCCGCCCACGACCACGGCCTTGCCGATCAGGCTGGGGTCCCGGTTGCGCTCGACCGCGACGAAGAAGGCGTCCATGTCGACGTGCAGGATCGTGCGC
>CAZYPY010000176.1:0-5812 GCA_964649545.1 uncultured Microthrixaceae bacterium
TACCTGACCTCCGACGAGGGCAAGCCCGAGCTCAAGGCCCTCGGCGGCGTCTCCAGCCAGACCGCGGGTGTCCTGCTGCGGTCGATCACCGAGCTCGAGGGCCAGGGCGCCGACGCCTTCTTCGGTGAGCCCGAGTTCGCGGTCACCGACCTCCTCGGCGTCGGTGCGGACGGCACCGGTCGCCTCAGCTGCCTCGAGCTGCCTGCCGTCCAGGACCGGCCCCGGCTGTTCTCGACCTTCCTGATGTGGCTGCTGGCCGAGCTGTTCCAGACCCTGCCCGAGGTCGGCGACCTCGACCAGCCCAAGCTGGTGTTCTTCTTCGACGAGGCCCACCTCCTGTTCGAGGACGCCTCCGACGAGTTCCTGGAGCAGGTCGCCCAGACCGTCCGCCTCATCCGCTCGAAGGGGGTCGGCGTGTTCTTCGTCACCCAGCTTCCCGACGACGTGCCCGACGAGGTCCTCGCCCAGCTCGGCAACCGCGTCCAGCACGCACTGCGGGCTCACACGCCCCGCGACGCGAAGGCCCTGAAGGCCACGGTCGACACCTACCCCTTCACCGACGACTACGACCTCGCCGAGGCCCTGACCCAGCTCGGCACCGGCGAGGCCATGGTGACGATCCTCGACGAGGACGGCGCCCCGACCCCCGTGGTGTGGACCAAGCTGCTGGCCCCTGCCACCCTCATGGCGGCCGTCGACCCGGCCGAGGTCGACGCCGCGGCCAAGGCCTCGCCGCTGTGGGCGACCTACGCCCAGGAGATCGACCGCGAGTCGGCCCGCGAGTTGCTCGCCGCCAAGATGGCCGCAGGCGCCGGCGCGTCGGCCGCGCCGCCGCCGCCACCACCGCCCTCGCCCGCGGCGCCGTCCCCCGGCGCCCCGGCTCCAGGAGGCGTGTCGGTGCCGCCCCCGCCACCGTCCTCACCGGCGCCCGAGCGGGGCCGGTCGGGTCGATCGTCGGGCTCGGGGTCGAGGTCGGGTTCGCGATCGCGGGGCAAGGACGACGGCAACGTGGTCACCGACTACCTGCGCAGCCGCGAGGGCCGGTCGATGATCAACACGGTCGTGCGGGGCGTGTTCGGGATGCTGAAGAAGCGCTGACGCGCCGTCCGCCGGCCGTCGGCACCCCTCGGGGGGCCGGTAGGATGGCGAACCCCCCATGGCCCGCCATCCCGAGCTCGAGGCCGAACAGGCCTACATCGACCACGCCTACGAGTGCCTCGAGGCGAACCGCCGCTCCGCCACGCGCCTGCAGGACACCCTCGAGGTGGGCAAGGGCGGCACCGAGCAGGCCCGCTGGGAGCGCGAGGTCTTCCAGGAGAACATCCTCAACCGCCTGAGCCAGCTTCAGCTCGGCGACGCCTCCCTGGTGTTCGGTCGCATCGACCGCACGGCCGAGGCCGGGGGTGAGTCCTTCCACGTCGGGCGCCTCGCGGTCTCCGACGAGGACCAGGAGCCGCTCGTGGTCGACTGGCGGGCGCCGGTCGCCGAGCCCTTCTACCGCGCCACGGGCCGGGAACCCATGGGCCTGCGCCGGCGCCGCCACTTCGCCACCCGGGGCCGGACGCTGCTGTCGATGGAGGACGAGGTCTTCGGTGAGCTGGAGGGGGTCAACGGCCACGAGGCCGACGGCGCCATCTCCGGCTACGGCGCCCTCATCGCCGCCCTGGAGACCTCTCGCTCGGGGCGCCTCGGCGACATCGTGGCCACCATCCAGGGCGAGCAGGACGAGATCATCCGTGCGCCCCTGCCGGGCGTCCTCGTGGTCCAGGGCGGGCCCGGCACGGGCAAGACCGTCGTCGCCCTCCACCGCGCCGCCTACCTCCTGTACACCCACCGCTTCCCCCTCGAGGGCCAGGGCGTGCTGGTGGTCGGCCCCAACCGGCTGTTCCTCGGCTACATCGAGCAGGTGCTCCCGTCGCTCGGCGAGGCGGGCGTGGAGCTCGCCGTCCTCGCCGACCTGATCCCCGAGGGCCACGTCCGGGGTCGCGACCAGGGCCTCACCGCCCGGGTCAAGGGCGACGAACGCATGGTCGAGGTGATGCGGCGCGCCGTGCGCGACCGCGAGCGGCCGCTGCGAGACCGGCTCGAGGTCGGCTTCGGCCTCACCGTCCTGCGCCTGTCGGTGGCCGAGAGCGAGCGCATCGTGCGAGACGCCCGCCGGCGCTTCCGCACCCACAACGCGGGCCGGCGCTTCGTCGAGCGCTCGCTCTTCGACGCCCTCGCCGCCAGCAGCCGCCTGGGCCCCGATCCCGACGAGGTGCGGGCCCAGGTGCGCCACGAGACCGTCGTCCGCGAGGCCCTCGACTGGATGTGGCCGGTGCTGACCCCCTCACAGCTCCTGCACGATCTGTTCGGGTCGCGGGCGCTGGTGCGCTCGGCAGGCCGTCACCGCCTCACCGACGAGGAGGCCGACGCACTCGTGCGGCCGCGCTCGGGCGCCGCGGACGAGGTCGTGTGGACCAGCGACGACGTGCCGCTGCTCGACGAGGCCCGGGCCCTGCTCGGCCCGCCCCCCCGCCGCAAGCGAGCCGGCACGGCGGCCGACGACGAGGTCCGCACCTACGGTCACATCGTGGTCGACGAGGCCCAGGACCTGTCGCCCATGCAACTGCGGGTGCTCTCGCGGCGCTCGCTGAACGGCTCCATGACCGTCGTCGGCGACATCGCCCAGGCCACGGGCGCGTGGGCCCACGACGACTGGGAGGGCGTGCTCGCCCACCTGCCCGACCGCCGGCCCTCCCGGCGCGCCGAATTGTCCGTCGGCTACCGCATCCCCGCCGCCAACATGGCCCTCGCGGCCAAGGTGCTGGCGGTGGCCGCTCCCGACCTGACCGCGCCCACGTCGGTGCGCCAGGGCGAGAGCGATCCCCGCATCGAGGCCGTGGCCGACCCGGCCCGACTCGCGGACGAGGTGGTCCGACTGGTGGGTGAGGAGCGTGCCGCCGTCGGCGAGGGCAGCGTGGGCGTCATCTGCCCGGCCTCGCTCGCGGGTGCGCTCACCCGCGCCCTCGAGTCGGCCGGCGTGGCGCACGGCGCCGCCGACCGCCACGGTCTCGAGCAGCAGGTCACGGTCGTCCCCGTCGGCCTGGTCAAGGGCCTCGAGCTCGACGCTTCGATCGTGGTGGAGCCCGCCGCCATCGTGCGGGAGGAGCCCCAGGGCCTGCGTTCGCTGTACGTGGCCCTCACCCGGGCCACCAAGCGGCTCACCGTGGCCCACGCCGAGCCCCTCCCCGAGGTCCTGACCTGAGCCCTCCTTCTGGTGACGGAAACGGGACGTCAGACGTTCCGATTCCGTGACCAGTTGGTGATCGCGAGGGCCCGGTCTCAGGCCTCGGCGGCGAGGGCGGCGGCGGCGAGGTCCTCGGGCTCGTCGCTGGTGGCCGCCACTGGCGTCGCCGGCCGCTCACGGTCGCGCCGCAGGAACAGGTAGGTGACCGGGACGAGGTAGGCGACCCAGACCACCACCTGTTCCAGCGACGGGCGTGGGTCCCAGCCGAAGAGGCCGGCCAGGAAGCGCCCGCTCTGGGTCCGGGTGGTCAGCCAGTCGAGGCCGGTGAGGTCGTAGACCGCCCAGTTGAAGCTGTCGAGAGCGTCGTGGTCGGTGAGTTGGAGGAACATGACCCCCTTGGCCAGCAGACCGGCGGCGAAGACGATCACGATCATCCCGGTGATGGTGAAGAACAGCTTCATGGGCAGGAACTTGCTGCCCGTGTAGACGAGCCAGCCGAGCGCCGCGGCGATGCCGAGCCCGAGGAGTCCCCCGACGAAGACGTCCCAGCCGGTGCTGGAGGTCGCCGCCGCGATCAGGAACAGGGCGGTCTCGATGCCCTCGCGGATCACCGCCAGGAAGGCCACGAGCAGCACGCCGCGCCGGACGCGGTCCGATGCGAGCGCAGCGTCGACCCGGTGCTCGAGCTCGCCCTTGATGGCCCGGCTCTGCCGGCGCATCCAGAACACCATCCACGTCAGCACGCCGGCGGCCGCGAAGGAGATGGCGGCGAACGCGCGGAGGCGGGCGTCGCCCTCGAAGCTGCCGACGGTGTTGTGCAAGACGACGCCGAAGACGGTGGCGAGGAGGGCCGCCAGCGCGACGCCGGCCCACACCGGGCCGTCGAGGTCGCGCCGGTCGATCTTGCGGAGGTACCCGAAGACGATGCCGACGATCAGCGAGGCTTCGAAGCCCTCGCGGATGAGGACCAGCAGGGACTCACCCATGGTTAGGCTAACTTAACATTCTGTGGAGTCGCCACCGACCGCTCATCTTCGCGCGTGGCGCGACCGGGTTCGGACGTGACGGCCCGAGGGGCCACCTCGGCCGACGTGGTGGTGGTGGGCGCCGGGCCGGCAGGACTGCTGGCCGCCCTCGATGCCGCGCAGTCGGGGCACGAGGTGGTGGTGCTCGAGGCGGCCGACCACGTCGGCGGTATGGCCGCCAGCGTGGAGGTGGGCGGTCAACGAGTCGACCTCGGCAGCCACCGGCTGCACCCGTCGACCGCCCCCGAGGTGCTCGCCCGGCTCCGCGACCTGCTGGGCGACGACCTCCAGGTGCGACCCCGCCACGGGCGGATCTCCCTCGGCGGCCGCTGGCTGGCCTTTCCCCTGCGCACCGCCGACCTCCTGGCCCACCTGCCGCCCCGACTCTCGCTCGGCGCGGCCCGGGACGCCTTCACCGCCCCGCTGCGCCGGCCCCGGGCCGACACGTTCGCCGAGGTCGTCCGCGCCGGGCTGGGGCCGACCGTGGCCGACGCCTTCTACCGGCCGTACGTCACCAAGCTCTGGGGCCTCCCGCCCGAGGAGCTCACCGGCGAGCTCGCGCGGCGCCGGGTCTCGGCCCGTTCCGCGGCGGGCGTGCTGTCTCGGCTGGTGCCCCGGCGGGGCGCGGCGGTGGCCAAGCGGACCTTCCTCTACCCACGAACCGGGTTCGGCGCCATCAGCGAGGCCCTGGCCGACGCCGCGGTCGCGGCCGGCGCCGAGCTCCGCCTCGGGTCGGCCGTCGATCGGCTCGTGCTCGGCGACCACGCCGGTGCCGTCGTGGTGGGGACGACGGCCGGAGAGGAGATCGAGGCCGGCCGGGTCTGGTCGACCGCCCCGCTGCCGGCGGTGGCGCGCTGGGCAGAACCCGCCCCACCGCCAGCGGCCCTCGATGCCGCCAGTGCACTCGGGCACCGCGGCCTCGTCCTCGTCTACCTCGTGGTCGACCGCCCCCGGTGGACCGAGTACGACGCCCACTACTTCCCCGCCGCCGACAACCCGGTGGCCCGACTGTCCGAGCCCAAGAATTACCGCGACGGCCCCGATCCACAGGGCACCACGGTCCTGTGCGCGGAGGTCCCTGCCGACGTGGGTGACGCCACCTGGGAGGCGACCCCGGAGGCGTTGGGCGAGCTCGTCCGTGAGGCGCTGGTCCGCCTGGGGTTGCCCGATCCGTCGCCGATGGCCGTAGAGGTGCGCCGCCTGCCCCGGGTGTACCCGCGGTACCGGGTGGGCCACGAGGCCGACCTCGAGGCCGTCGAGGCGTGGGCGAGGACGCACCCGCGCTTGCTCACCTTCGGGCGCCAGGGTCTCTTCGTCCCGGACAACACCCACCACGCCCTGGCCATGGGTGCGGCGGCCGCAGCCGCGCTCGCCTCCGACGGGTCGTTCGACGAATCGGTCTGGCGGGCCGCCCGGGAGGGGTTCCGGGACCACGTGGTCGAGGATTGACCTTCCTCTGTAAGGCGTCCTTGACTCAAGTGTTAGGTATGCCTAATATTCGCTCCATGATCACCTCCGACGGGATGCGGGCGTTGCGGGTCAGCGCCACCCTGGCCCA
>CAZYPY010000177.1:0-5799 GCA_964649545.1 uncultured Microthrixaceae bacterium
GCCGCGGCCTCCACGGTGGCGGACGGCAGCCCGTCGAGTGAGCCGATGGTGACGGTGGTGAGCTCCTCGAGGGCGATCGACCACGGCGCGCCCGGGGTGTGGTCCTGGCGGCCGTCGATCACCCCGGCCAGCGCCGGGTCGAGGTCGCCGACGACGGTGCGGTCCGCGGTGCCGTCGAAGACCAGGAGCGAGGCGGGTCGGCTCGGCGAGAACCAGGCGGCCAGGGGGGCCAGGGACCGGTCGGGGGGCTCGCCGGCCACCATGGCCCGGAAGGCGTCGGTCCGGGCCCGGTCGAACGGGTTGGGCCGCAGGGACAGCGCGATGTGGCCCAACGTGTCGTCCTCGCCGGTCAGCACCACCGAGGCCACATCCAGGCTCTCGTACCCGCCGTCGGGCAACCGGAAGCGGAACGGGGAGGTCCCGAAGCCGGCCTGGGCAGGGACGGCCCGGGCGGCGGCGACGGCCCGGGGCAGGTCGTCCGGGTGGATCCACTCGAGGGCGTTGCGGCCCACCACCTCGTCGGGCGCCCATCCGTAGCGCCGGCACGCCTCGTTGGCGTAGACGAGGTTCAGGGCGGCGTCGAGCACCACGGCCGGTGCGCTGTCGTCGCGGACGACCCGCGCCAGAAGCGCATCCTCGACCTCCTCGCGGCGCGCGGCGACGTCCCCCACGGGGCCCCATGCTGGCACGGGACGTCCATCGGTACCCTCGGGCCATGGCTGGAGGGAACCGCGGGCGCGTGTCGCGCCTCCTGCGTCGCCGCTACGACGGCGGCCAGTCGACCCTGAGCCCCGACGAGGTCCTCGTGGAGGAGCCGCTCGCCATCCACCTCGACGGTGTGCTCGTCGCGACCACCATGCGCACGCCGGGGCACGACTTCGAGCTGGCGGCCGGCTTCCTGCACGGTGACGGGCTCCTGGCCGGCGCGGCGATCACCACCTGCCGCTACTGCGGCACTGGCTCGGCGGTCGACACCGGGTTCAACGTGGTCAGCGTCGACACCGGCGGCCTCGCGCCCACCCCCGTGCCCCGCCTCACGACCGCCACGGCGGCCTGCGGCCTGTGTGGCAGCGCCGACCTCGCGGCCCTCGCCGAGCGCCTCGAGCCGCTGCCGACCTCCGAGTCGTTCCCCCTCGACGTGCTGGCCGGCGTCCCCGAGCGCATGGTGGCCGAGCAGGAGCTGTTCACGGTGACCGGCGCCAGCCACGCCGCCGCCGCGTTCGACCGCGACGGCGAGCCCCTCGTGGTTCGAGAGGACATCGGTCGCCACAACGCGGTCGACAAGGTGGTCGGGCGCCTGCTGCTCGACGAGCACCTGCCCGCCACCGGCCTCGGGCTGTTCGTGAGCGGCCGGGCCAGCTTCGAGATGGTGCAGAAGGCGTGGGCGGCGGGCTTCGCGGCGCTGGTCGCGGTGAGCGGCCCCTCGTCGCTCGCGGTCGAGACCGCGAGGGCGGCGGGCCTGACCCTGGCGGGGTTCACCCGGGGCGGGACCCTCAACCTGTACAGCCAGGCCTGATCGACCTCCGCGCCCATCCCGGTATGAACTGGCTCCCGATTTCGGTGCCCTGGCACCGAAATCGGGAGCCAGAACGAGAGGCGGGTGCCGGTCCCCGCCGTCGTTAGCCTGGGCTCATGACCCCCGACACCCCCGAGTCGCTGGCGCCGTCGGTCGGCCTCGCCGTCCTCCACCTGTTCGTGAAGCCCTCCGCCGCCGTGGACGCCGCCGACGTGGCCGCCGCCGTGAAGCGTGCCGAGGGGGACGGCGACCAGGTCGTGCCCGTGGCGCTGCTCGGCCACAAGGCCGACGCCGCCTTCATGGTGCTGGCCGACGACGTCGTGCGCCTCCGCCGCTTCCAGACCGACCTCCAGGCCGCCGGCCTCGACGTGGTCGACTCCTACGTCTCGCTCACCGAGCTCTCCGAGTACGCCCAGGGGCTGCCGCCCGAGCGCAACCAGGCCCGGCTGCACCCGGTGCTGCCCCCGGAGGGCAAGCGGGCGTGGTGCTTCTACCCGATGTCGAAGCGCCGCAACGTGGGCGCCAACTGGTTCACGCTGCCCTACGACGAGCGCAAGGACCTCATGTACGAGCACGGCGCATCCGGCCGCAAGTTCGCCGGCCGGGTGGTCCAGGTGGTCACCGGGTCCACGGGCCTCGACGACTTCGAGTGGGGCGTCACCCTCTTCGCGGCGGCGCCGGACGACCTGAAGGAGGTCGTCTACACCATGCGCTTCGACGAGGCGTCGGCCCTCTACGGCGAGTTCGGCGCGTTCTACACGGGTTACACGACGAGCGTGGAGGACCTCGGGGCGATCCTCGCCGCCGGCTGAGCGGCGGGAACCCCGGCGCTGTTGAACGCTTGCGCCGTCACGATTGGCTACTGTGCCGCCCCAGGCAGCGGCTCCCCGGGCAAGGTGCCCACGAACCGCTGAAGGGGAGAGACGTCACGTGCGCAAGCTGATCCTCATCGTGCTCGCCGTGCTGGTGGGCGGGTCGGTGCTCCTCTCGGGCGGAACGGCGGGTG
The DNA here is from genome assembly GCA_964649545.1 of uncultured Microthrixaceae bacterium. Lineage (GTDB taxonomy): Bacteria > Actinomycetota > Acidimicrobiia > Acidimicrobiales > DATDAH01 > JAEUJM01. The sequence continues at coordinate 2,523 of CAZYPY010000177.1, forward strand.
CCCAGAGCACCGACACGACGAACGCCGGGGACGACACCACGACCACGACCGCCGGCGGCGGCGAAGGCGTGAGCGGGGTGATCGAGAACGACGACGAGCCCGTCGAGGGCGTGGTCATCACGGTCGAGGACGCCTCGGGCGAGGTCGTCGGCGAGGCGACCACCAACGCCGACGGCGAGTACGACATCCCGTTGCCCGGACCGGGTGACTACTCGGCCACGCTCGACGTCGACTCCCTCCCCGACGGGGTCGACCTGCGCAACGAGGACCGCGCGACGCTGGAGTTCACCCTTCGGCCCGGCCAGAGCCGGCCGTTGCTCTACCCCCTGGGCGAGAGCGACAAGCAGGAGGTGAGCGGGATCGAGAAGTTCCTCCAGCTGCTCGTGGAGGGCATCAAGTTCGGCCTCGTGATCGCCATGGGCGCCATCGGCCTGTCGCTCATCTTCGGCACCACCGGCCTGACCAACTTCTCCCACGGCGAGATGGTCACCTTCGGGGCCATGGCGGCGTGGATGCTCAACATCGGCTTCACCATCCCGTTGTCGCTCCTGCCGTTCATCGACGGCAACCTCGAGGTCGGCGGCATCCCGCTGATCCCCGCCGCGGTCCTCGCCATCGCCATCGGGGCCGGCGCCGCCGCGCTCTACGACTTCGCCTTCTGGCGGCGGCTGCGCCACCGCGGCACCGGCCTCATCGCCATGCTCGTGATCTCGATCGGCATGGCCGTGCTGCTCCGCTACTTCTTCCTCTACCTCTTCGGGGGGCGCACCCGGCCGTATGCCGACTACGCCGTGCAGCAGGGCGTCGACATCGGCCCGATCTCGATCGCGCCGAAGGACCTCGTCTCGATCGCCCTGTCGATCGTGGTGCTCGTCGGGGTCGGCCTGCTGTTGAACAAGACCAAGATCGGCAAGGCCATGCGGGCAGTCGCCGACAACCGCGACCTCGCGGCGTCGTCGGGCATCGACGTCGACCGGGTGATCCTGTTCGTCTGGGCCGCCGGCGGCGGCCTCGCCGCCCTCGGGGGCGTCATGTTCGGCGTGACCGAGCAGGTCAGCTACCAGATGGGCTTCCGCCTGCTGCTGCTCATGTTCGCCGGCGTCACCCTGGGCGGTCTCGGTACGGCCTACGGCGCCCTGGTGGGCAGCCTCATCGTGGGCATCTTCGTGCAGGTCTCGACCCTCTGGGTGCCGGTCGAGCTCAAGAACGTGGGCGCCCTCGCGATCTTGATCCTGATCCTGTTGGTGCGGCCCCAGGGCATCCTCGGGCAAGCCGAGCGGGTCGGATAGGGAGGCGGCGACGTGGACATCGGTTCGGTCATCGACAACAGCTTCTCCGCCGCCGTCGGCGTGGACGCGGTCATCTACGCGCTGGCGGCCATCGGCTTGAACGTGCAGTTCGGCTACACCGGCCTGCTCAACTTCGGCCAGGTGGGCTTCGCCGCGGTGGGTGCGTACGGCATCGCCATCTCGGTCAACTACTACGGGTGGCCGCTGTGGGCCGGCATCCTGATGGGCCTGGTCGCCGCGGTGATCCTCGCCCTGCTGCTCGGCCTGCCCACCCTGCGCCTGCGGGCGGACTACCTGGCCATCGTCACCATCGCCGCCGGCGAGATCATCCGCCTGGTGGCCCGTTCGGTCACCTTCAACGACTACACGGGCGGCAGCGCCGGCCTGAGCGACTTCGCCCAGTCGTTCTACGACCTCAACCCCTACGGGGCCGGACGGCAGTCGTTGGGCCCGATACAGCTCAGCAGCAACGACCTGTGGATGGTCACCGTCGGCTGGGCCGTGGTGCTGCTCATGACCCTGCTGGTCTGGAGCCTGATGCGCAGCCCGTGGGGACGGGTGCTCAAGGCCATCCGCGAGGACGAGGACGCGGTGCGCAGCCTGGGCAAGAACGCCTACTGGTACAAGATGCAGAGCCTCATCCTCGGCGGCGTGCTGGGTGCGGTCGCCGGCTTCGCCTTCGCCATCGCCAAGACCTCGGTGCAGCCCGACAACTACTCGACCGACTTCACCTTCTTCGCCTACGCCGCCCTCATCCTGGGCGGCGCCGCCACCACGTGGGGCCCGGTGATCGGCTCCATCATCTTCTGGTTCCTGCTGGCCTTCACCGACAGCCTCCTGCGCCAGCTGGTCAGCAACGACCTGCTGCCCGACGCCCTCATCTCGGGCACGCAGGTGGGCCAGGTGCGGTTCATGCTCGTGGGCATCGGCCTGGTGGCCCTGATGGTGTTCCGACCACAGGGCATCTTCGGCAACAAGCGGGAGCTCGCCCTCGATGAGTGAGACGACCTACGACACCGTCGCCGACGCGGCCCGGGTGCGCGAGCAGCTCGCCGGCGTCGCCTCCGAGCCGGGGGTGGCCAAGCCCGACCCGATCGTCGTGGCCGACCACATCGTGCGGCGCTTCGGGGGCCTCACCGCGGTCGAGGTCGACCACCTCGAGGTCCAGCGGGGCTCCATCACCGCCCTGATCGGCCCCAACGGCGCCGGCAAGACCACCTTCTTCAACTGTCTGACCGGCTTCGGCAACCCCGACGAGGGCGAGTGGAGCTTCGACGGCACCTCGATGTCGAAGGCGCCCGCCCACAAGTTCCCGCAGTACGGCATGGTGCGCACCTTCCAGCTCACCAAGGCGCTGTCCAAGCTGACCGTCATCGAGAACATGAAGCTCGCCGCCCCGAACCAGCGGGGGGAGAACTTCTTCCGGGCGCTGGTGCCGGGGGTGTGGCGGCGCCAGGAGCGCGAGGTCGAAGAGCGCGCCGACGCCCTGTTGAAGCGCTTCAAGATGGACCACATGCGCAACGAGTTCGCCGGCACCCTGTCCGGCGGCCAGCGCAAGCTGCTCGAGATGGCGCGGGCGCTCATGTGCGACCCCAAGATCATCATGTTGGACGAGCCGATGGCCGGGGTGAACCCGGCCCTCACCCAGTCGCTGCTCGAGCACATCAAGGAGATGCGGGCCGACGGCGCCACGGTGCTGTTCATCGAGCACGACATGGACGTGGTGTCGAGCATCAGCGACTGGGTCGTGGTCATGGCCGAGGGCTCGATCATCTCCGAGAGCCGCCCCGAGGAGGTCGGCCAGAACCAGGCCGTGGTCGACGCCTACCTGGGCGCCCATCACGACGCCCCCCTCACCCTCGAGGAGGAGGAGGCCGAGCTCACCGAGGTCGAGGCCAAGCTCGAGGAGATCGAGGAAGAGCGGGAAGAGGAGCTGGGCCTGTGAGCGACACCCCCGACATCCCGCCGGGCGAGCACCCCATCCCGCC
>CAZYPY010000178.1:0-5798 GCA_964649545.1 uncultured Microthrixaceae bacterium
AGTCGAAGTTGGTGAACAGCCACTTGTGGGGGTCGAAGCAGTAGCTGTCGACCCGGTCGAGCCCCTCGTTCACGAACCGCAGCTCGGGCACCACCGCGGCCGAGCCGCTCATGGCCGCGTCCACGTGCAGCCACAGGCCGTGGCGCTCGCAGACATCGGCGATGGCGGGTACCGGGTCGAGCGCGGTCGACGACGTGGTGCCGACCGTGGCACAGACGAAGAACGGTCGGAGCCCCGCGGCGAGGTCCTTCTCGATCGCGGCGGCGAGCGCCCCGGGCCGCATCGCGAACGTCTCGTCGACCTCGATCGTCCGCAGCGACGAGGCCGGGAGCCCCGCGACGCGCACGCCCTTCTCCACCGACGAGTGCGCCTGCTCGGACGTGTAGGCGACCAGGCCGGCGAGCTCGCCGTCGGGGGCGGCGCGATGGCGCGCGGCGACCACGGCGCAGAGCGTGGCGCTCGACGCCGAGTCCTGGATGACGCCCCCACCCGCGCCCGTGGAACGGAACCGGTCGGGCAGGCCGAGCAGGTCGACGACCCAGTCGAGCACGACGGTCTCGAGCTCGGTGCAGGCGGGGCTGGTCGCCCAGAGCATGCCCTGCACGCCGAGACCCGACGACAAGAGGTCGCCCAACACCGACGGGCCCGAGGAGTTGGCCGGGAAGTAGGCGAAGAAGTTCGGCGACTGCCAGTGGGTGACGCCCGGCAGGATCACCCGTTCGAGGTCGGCCATCACGTCCTCGAAGGGTTCGGGGTGCTCGGGCGGCGCCGTCGGCAGGCCGGCGCGCACCTCACCGGGCGCCACCTGCGACAGCACGGGGTAGTGCTCGATCTCCTCGTAGTACCGGGCGAGCCAGTCGACCACCTCGTAGCCCCGGCGTCGGAACTCGTCGGGGGTCATGTGGAACGAGGGAGGCTCGTCGGTCATCCGATCGTCCGCCTGGTCGTCGGTCATCGTCCCGTGCCGGTCACGAGGGAGAGCAACTGGTGCAGGATCCGGGCCGTCGCCCCCCAGATGGTGTCACCCGGCACCTCGAAGAAGTGGAGGGGGTGGTAGCCCTGGGGGAAGCGCCAGAGCTCCTCTCGGTAGGTGTCCTCGTGCAGGAGCTCGGACAGCGGCAGGTGCAGGATCGCCTCGACCTCGGCCTCCTCGGCCACCAGCTCGGGCCGGTCGGCCAGCCGGCCGACGACGGGGACGATCAGCGAGCCGCTCGAGAACGTGGCGAGGGGGTCGAGCTCGCCCACCACCTCGACCGCGGCCGGGGCCAGGGCGGTCTCCTCCTCGGCCTCGCGGAGGGCGGTCTCGTGCGGGCCCTCACCGGGTTCCTGCCGGCCGCCGGGGAAGCTCACCTCGCCCTTGTGGGCGCGCAGGTGCTGCGCCCGGCGGGTCAGCACGAGCACGGCCTCGCCCGCCTCCTCGTACACGGGGACGAGCACCGCCGACGGGCGGGCCCCGGGCGGGGCGCCGCCGGCGATCGGCCGGGGCGCACCGAGGCTGCGGACGGCCTCGACCACCCGGTGGACGGGCACGTGGCGCTCGGCCTCGGGGAGGTGTGCCCACGGAGGTGGCCCCCCGGGGCGGTGGTCGGCCGGCCGGGGGATGACCTGGGAGCCGCCGCGTGCGGCCGCCATCAGGGCCGGGGCGGCTCGACCATGGCCTCGAGCAGCTCGCGCAAGCCTCCGGTCTTGAGGTTCTTCATCACCATGCCCGGCGTGGTCTCGCCCTTCTCCCACTCCATCCAGTAGGCGAGGAGCTTGGCGGGGTCCGGAGGCGGGCGCTGGTCCATGGGGCCGATCGTACCGGTGGGTGTGCTAGCAAACGGAGCCGTGGGGCGTGAGCGCGAGCGTGACCCGGCCAAGCCGCCGAAGCTGGTCGACAGCTACGGGCTGCTCCTGGTCGTCATCCTCGCCCAGTTCATCCTCATCCCGTTCCTCGACGACAACACGTGGGGGGCGACGATCCAGGGGATGATCATGGCCGGCGTGCTCCTCCTGGCGCTGCGCATCTCGCACGTGAGCACCCGGACCCACCGCATCGCCCTGGCCATGGTCGCGCTGGCACTGGTCAGCCTGGCCGGCAACGCCGCCGCCGGGGTCAGCGACAGCGGCGCGTTCTCGAGCGTGCTGCTCGGCGTGCTCGTGCTGATCACGCCGGTGGTGATCCTGCGGCGGATCTTCTCCCACCTGGTGATCTCCGGTCAGACGGTGCTCGGCGCCATCTGCGCCTACCTGCTGCTCGGAATGGCCTTCGCCTTCGCCTACCACGCCCAGTGGGCACTGGACCACGACGCCTTCAACGGCAACCTCGGGCCGAGCCCGCAGTTCGGGCTGCTCTACTTCAGCTACGTCACCCTGGCCACGCTGGGCTACGGCGACATCACCCCCGTGGGCCAACTGGCGCGGTCGTTCGCGATGATCGAGTCGCTCGTCGGTCAGATCTTCCTGGTCACGCTCGTGGCTGCGCTCGTCGGCAACCTCGGTCGAGTGCGGCGCTCCACGGGCCGCCTCCTCGCCCGCACCGAAGAGGAAGCGGTCGAGGAGGTCGAGCAGGCGGAGGCTGCCGGCGACGGCGTGCCCCGGCACGAGGCCTGACGGGGACACCCCGCCGGGAGCCCGGCATCCGAGCGCACTAGGGTCGCGGGACGTCGATGGGGGAGACACGACGGCCGACGAGGAGGAGTGTGGCCCAGCGAACCGGGTCGTCGGATGCCCGTGCGACGATCGCCCAGATCGCCCGGCGCGCCGGCTTCGGCCTCGCCCCGGGCGAACTCGACGAACTCGAGGACCTCGGGGTCGACGCCACCATCGACCGCATGGTCGACCCGGACGCGCACGGCCTCGCCCCCGGTCCCGCCGACCTGTGGGCCGGGCTGGTCTTCCCCCTGTTCGACACGGGCGGCGCCTCGCGGGACGCGGTGGGGCGCTGGCTCGACCACCTGCGCGCGGCGCCCCGCCAGTTCGAGGAGTGGATGGCCTGGTACTGGCACGGCCACCTGGTGTCGAACCTCGGCGAGCTCGACGGCAGTGTCACGCGGATGATGACCGCCCAGATCGAGCTGTTCCGGGCATCGGGGCTCGGCTCGTTCCCCGCCCTGCTGCGAGCGGTGACCATCGACCCCGCGATGCTGACGTACCTCGACGGCAGCGACAACAGCGGTGAGCGCCCGAACGAGAACTACTCCCGGGAGTTGCTCGAGCTCTTCGCCCTCGGGATCGGCAACTACACCGAGGACGACGTGCTCGCCGGCGCCGGCGCACTGTCGGGCTGGCGGGTGCGGCTCGAAGCACCGGTCAACCCGGGTGAACCGGGCCCCGCGGTGACCTACTTCGACCCGGCCGGCCACGACGACACGCCGAGGCGCTACCTCGGCACCGACGGCGTCCACGACCTCGACACCGTGATCGACGCCGTCGTCGGCCACCCCGAGTGCCCTCGCTTCGTCGCGTCACGGTTCGGCCGTGCCGTCCTCGGCCCGGACGTTGCCGAGGAGGTGCTCGACGGCCTGGCCCGCCGCTTCGCCGCCGCCGACCTCGACCTCCGCGCCCTCGCCCGCGCCACCCTCGAAGCGGTCGCCGACGGCCACCACCGGCCCCTGCTGCTCGGACCGGTCCCGTGGCTCGTGGCCCTCCAACGGGCGACGGGGGCGCAGCTCGACGCCGACGAGCGCTACTTCGGTCTCTGGGAAGCCGGCCAACTCCCGCTCTGGCCCCCGAACGTGGGCGGCTGGCCGGGGGGTGCCACGTGGCTCGCGTCGTCGACGGTGGCCGCCCGCTTCAACCTCGCCGCTGCGGTGGCCGACGCCACGCCCGCCCGGAGCAGGGCACGAGCCGCAGCGGCCGCGGGCGACGCTGCCGACCTGGCCGACGCCCTCGGCCGGCCCGAGGGCTTCTCCGAGACCACCGTCGCCGCGCTCGACGGCGTGGACCGCTCCGACGACGAGGACGGCACCCGACTGCTCACCATCGCGCTCGCGTCACCCGACCTGGTGGTGGCGTGACCACCGAGCTCACCCGTCGACGGTTCCTCGCCCTCGCCGGTGCCACGGCGGGGGCGGCGGCGGCCGGGGCGGCCCTGTGGCCCCGGCTCGTCGACGACCACGTCCGAGAGACCGCCGACGTCACGCCCGCCGAGCGCGGTCGCGTGCTCCTGGTGGTCGAGTTGGCGGGCGGCAACGACGGGCTCAACACCCTGGTGCCGGCCGCAGGCGCCTACCGGGACGCCCGCCCCACGCTCGCGCTGCCGGAGGCGGACCTGGTCCCGCTCGCCGGACTCGAGACCCACACGCTGCACCCGGCGCTCGAGCCGCTCGCCGCCGAATGGTCCGCGGGTCGGCTCGCCGCGGTCCAGGGTGTCGGGATCGTGGGCCAGAGCCGTTCGCACTTCGCGGCCACCGACCGCTGGCGCGCCGCTCGGGAGGCGCCCGGCGCCACCTCGTGGCTCGGACGGTGGCTCGACGCCACGGGCGGGGCGGACGGATCGCCGCTGCGCGCCATCGCCCTCGGCGTGGACACCCGGGTGCTCGCCGCCGAGGGCGCGATCTCCACCGTGGTGCTCGCCCCGGACCGGTTCCGACTCCAGGTCGGCGACGACGCCGATGCGGACGCGGTCATCGACGCCTTCCTCGAGACCGCGGCGCCGGTCAGCGCCGAGCCCAGCCTCGCGGCGGCCCAGCGGGCCGTGCCGACCACCGTCTCGGCGGTCGACCTGCTCGCCCGCGCCCAGGCCGGCGCCGGGGTCGACGATCCCTCCGTGCGCCACGGGCGCACGACCCGCCTGCTCGAGACCGCGGCGCGCATCGTGGGCCTCGACGTCGGCACCCAGGTGCTGGTGGTCGGCGTCGAGGGGTTCGACACCCACGGCCGCCAGGCCGATCGGCACGCCGACCTGCTCGCCGACGTGGCCGGCGGGATCGGCGCCTTCCTGGACGAGATGGCCCGTCAGGGGCGGGCCGACGACGTGCTGGTGCTGACCACCTCGGAGTTCGGCCGCCGGGTGGCGGAGAACGGCAGCCTCGGCACCGACCACGGCTTCGGCAACGTGGCCTTCCTGGCGGGGGCGCCGGTCCGGGGTGGCCTGGTCGGCGAGACCGGGCTCGACCGACTCGTCGACGGCGACCTCCCGGTCGAGATCGACACCCGCTCGCTCTACGCGGTGGCCCTGGACTGGCTCGGAGGGCCGACCGACGAGATCCTCGGGGCCTCCTACGACCGCTTCGACCTGCTGCGGCCCTGACCGAAGGCCGCGGGCGGTCAGCCCTCGACCTTCTCCTTCAGGGCGCCGAGGGCACCCTGGTAGATGTCCTTGAACATCGCCGCGCCCTCGGGCTCCACGTCGACCTGCCAGGTGACGCGGGAGCCGCCGCCCTCACCGTCGTGGACGGTGATGATCGCCAGGTGGCTGTCGAGCGGCACGGGCCCGTCGACGATCGAGTAGGCGATGGCGCGAGCCTCGTCGTCCCGCGACTTCAGCTGCTCCTTGATCTCCATGCCCATCATCGAGATCGTGCGCACGTCCCCGTCGACGGTGCACTCCTCGATCCCGGGCATCCAGATCAGCCCCCCGAAGTCCCCCACGACCGCCCACACGTCGGCGGGCGGAGCATCAATAGCGATCTCAGCCGTCTCCGATTCCATGGCGCCAGACCCTAGACGACCGAATCGAGCGCAAAACCCGAAGAGCGGCCGGCCCCGAAGGGGCCGGCCGCGCTTACGACGTAACATTGGGTTGGGGCGCGTGGACCCGGAGCGCAAGCACCCGGGGGGGTCCCCCGGCCGGGGTCGGGCCACGCGCAACGAGG
>CAZYPY010000179.1:0-4129 GCA_964649545.1 uncultured Microthrixaceae bacterium
TCCATGGCCGCACAGCGGGTGAGGGCCATCACGCCGGCCTTGGCCGCGGCGTAGTGGGCCTGGCCCTCCTGGGCCCGCCAGCCCACCACCGAGGCGTTGTTGACGATCACGCCCGAGCCCCGCTCGGTCATGTGGCGCAGTGCCGCCCGGGTGGCCCGGAACGTGCCGTTCAGGGTGACGTCGATGACCACCGACCACTGCTCGTCGGTCATCTCCATGATCGACGCCGTGCCGCCGAGGCCGGCGTTGTTGATGAGCACGTCGAGGCGACCGTGGGCCTCGACCGTGGCGTCCACCATGGCCTGGACCTGCTCCTCGACGGTCACGTCGCAGGGCACGGTCAGCGGACGCGCCCCCGTCGCGGCCTCGAGCTCGTCGGCGGACTCGGCCAGGCGCCGCTCGTGGCGGTCGCTGATCACCACCGTGGCGCCCTCCTCGGCGCACCGCTTGGCCGTCGCGAAGCCGATCCCCGTGCCGGCCGCGGCGGTGACGAGGACCACCTTGTCGGCGAGCAGGCCGTGGGGCGGGGGCTCGGGCGGCGCGGGCGGCGGCGTGCGGTCGGTGTCGCTCATGGGTCAGACCTTCGGCTCGGGGGGCAGGCCCAGGACGCGCTCGCCGATGATGTTGCGCTGGATCTGGTTGGAGCCGGCGTAGATCGTGTCGGACCGGGTGAACAGGAACAGGCGCTGGAAGGCGGTGAGCGCGTCCTCGTAGGGGGCGCCCTCACCCCCGTCGGTGGCGAGGGTGGCCTCGGCCCCGAGCACGTCCATGGCCAGCTCCCCCAGGTTGCGGTGCCACGTGGCCCAGAAGAGCTTGTTGATGCTGGCCTCGGGGCCGGGCTCGCCACCCTGGGCGTCGATGGCCGAGAGCGTGCGCATGGCGGTGAAGCGCATGAGGCGTAGGCCGGTCCAGGCCTGGACGATCCGCTGGCGGAGCGCGGGCCGCTCGAGCGCGCCGTTGGCCCGTGCCGCCGCGATCACCGCGTCCAGCTCGGCCTGGAAGCCCAGCTGCTGGCCGAAGGTCGACGTGCCCCGCTCGAACGCGAGCGTGCCCATCGCCACCCGCCAGCCGGCGTTGACCTCGCCGACGAGGTTGGCGGTGGAGGTGCGGGCGCCGTCGAAGAAGACCTCGTTGAACTCGGACGAGCCGGTGACCTGGACGATGGGTCGGATCTCCACCCCGTCCTGTCGCATCGGGCAGAGCAGGTAGGAGATGCCCTTGTGCTTGGGGGCGTCGCGGTCGGTGCGGCACAGCACGAAGACCCAGTCGGCCCAGTGGGCCAGCGAGGTCCACACCTTCTGACCGCTGATGACCCACTCGTCGCCGTCGAGCTCGGCCCGGGTGGAGACGTTGGCGAGGTCGGAGCCGGCGTTCGGCTCGGAGTAGCCCTGGCACCACAGCTCCTGGCCGGAGGCGATCCCGGGCAGGAAGCGCTGCTGCTGGTCGGCGTTGCCGAAGGCGATGATCGTCGGCCCGACGAGGGTCTCACCGATGTGGCCCAGGCGGCCGGGGGCTCCGGCCCGGGCGTACTCCTCGTGCCAGATCACCTGCTGCATCAGCGTCAGGCCGCGGCCGCCGTGCTCCTTCGGCCAGGCCAGGCAGGTCCATCCGTCGGCGCCGAGTCGGCGCTCCCAGGCCAGGCGCTCGTCGTAGGCCTCGTGCTCGTAGCCCGGCCCGCCGACGCCCCGCACCTCGGCGAAGTCGCCCGAGAGCAGGCCCTCGAGGTAGTCGCGCACCTCGGTGCGGAACGCCTCCTCCTCCTGGGTGAACTGCAGGTCCACGGTGGCTCGCCGGCCTCCTGGGCGGGGACGCGCCGCGACGGCGCGTCCGGTTTCTGACGGGGCGTCAGGACACTACCCGTGGCCCGCGGCGGGGCACAGATCGGCGCCGGCAGCTCAGCCCGGCGGCTCGTCGGGCAGGCCCGGGTCCCAGCTCACCCCGTTGATGTGGCTCCCTCCGTCGACGAACAGGGTGTTGCCGGTCAGGTAGCGGCTGTCGTCGGACGCCAGGAACACGGCCACCCCACCGATGTCGGCCTCGGGGTCGCCCATGCGGCCCATCGGGTTCATGGCCAGGAGCTCGGCGGCGTTCTCCGGGGCGAACTGCTGGAACATCTCGTAGGCGGGGGTCACCGCCGCCGGGCAGATCACGTTGACCCGGATGCCGTGGCGGGCCCACTCCCGGGCCGCCGAGCGGCTGAAGGAGCGGATCGCCTCCTTCGCGAGGTTGTAGTCGACGGTGTAGAGGTGGGCGTTGACGCCGTTGAGCGAACCGAGGTTCACGATCGACCCGCCGCCCCGGGCCCGCAGGATCGGGAAGCAGGCCTGCATGGCCCAGTAGGTGCCCCAGAACCCCACCTGGAGGCCCCGCTCGATCTCGGCGTCGTCCTTCCACTCGATGCGACCGAACCCGCCGCCACCCCAGGCGTTGTTGACCAGCACGTCGACGCCGCCCCAGCGCTCCTCGGCGGCAGCCACCATCGTGAGGACGTCGGCCTTCTCGGCGACATCCGTGCGGGTCCAGTGAGCCTCGACCCCGAAGTCGTCCTGCAGCTCCGCCGCGGCCCGCTCGGCGGACTCGGGGTTGAGCTCGGCCACGAGCACCGCCGCTCCGGCACCCGCGAGGCGGCGGGCGATGCCCCGGCCGATCCCCTGCCCCGCTCCCGTCACGATCGCGACCCTGCCGTCCAGCACGCCCATCGTCGTCCCCCTCGAGCTCGCGGCTCATCACCCGTCACGGCGCCGCCGGTGGGAGCCGCGAAGATGACGAGCATGGCAGAGCTGGTGGCGGTCGCGTGGCGGTCGGGCGAGGGCGAGCTGCCCGTGGGACGCCGCCTCGTCGTCGCCGATCCCGGCGGCGCCCGGGGGATCCACGCGGTGGCGTGGCTCGACGCCGAGCCCGAGTGGGTCGGGGGCGGCGTCGACGTCTACGCGGTCGACTCGACCGTGCGCTGGGACGAGCTCGGTGGCCCCGCCCCCGTCACCCGGCTCGTCTTCGTCCGCCGCCACCCCGACCTCACCCACGAGCAGTTCGCCGAGCACTGGGGCACCGTCCACCCCCCACTGGCCCGGGCCCACCACCCGGGCCTCGCCCGTTACGTGCAGCACCTGATCTCCGACGCGCTCACGCCCGACGCCCCCGCCTTCGACGGCCTCGCCGAGCTCGGGTTCGCGTCCGACGCCGACCTGCGGGACCGCCTCTACGGGGACGACGCCGACCGGGCCGTCATCGACGCCGACGTCGCCACCTTCCTCGACGTGACCGCCGGCCGCCTCCTGACCTGCACATTGGCTCCTCCTTCGTCGGAGCGCCTGCGGCCATCCGGTTCGCCCTCGACGCTTCCCGCCTCCGGCGGTCAACCTCCCGAGATGTGACACCGGCGCTCGGTTCGTCAGAGCACCCTCGGAGGGCCGGTTGCTCCGCGGCCTCCCCTAACCTCCTGCGCATGTCCGACCTGCCCGTGGGCGACGAGCCCATGCTCCCCGAGGACGCTCGCCAGCTCTGGGTGGCCAACCCCGCCCCGGACGCCGGCGCCCGGCTACGCAAGCACGAGCTGGTCCGCCAGGCCAAGCGCATCGTCGAGGCCACCGCGCTGCTCGACCTCGAGGACGCCGACGACGACGATCTGGTCGCACTGATCTCCCAGACCATGGGCCTGGCCGACGCCCTCGAGTCCCGCCGCAGCCTGCGCCGCAAGGGCGGCCTCTCGGCGGCCGGGGGCGAGGACGGCGTGCTGGTCGAGCGCAGCGGCATCAGCGGCCGCAGCAACCCACTGGCCCCGCCGCTCTACATCGACGTCAGCGACCGCGAGATCACCCGAGGGCACGCGGTCTGGACCGACGCCTACGAGGGCCCGACGCACTGCCTGCACGGCGGGTTCGTGGCCGCCGCCTTCGACGACCTGCTCGGCTGCGCCCAGATGTCGAGCGGCTACGCCGGGTTCACCGGCACCCTGACGGTGCGCATGATCCTGCCCACGCCGCTGAACCGCCGGATCGACTACGAGGCGGGCGTGCGCAGCGTGGAAGGCCGCAAGATCCTTTGCTGGGGGACTGCGAAGGACGGCGACGACCTCCTCGCCGAGGCCGAGTGCCTGTTCATCCGCCCGCGGAGCGGGCTCAGCTGACCG
>CAZYPY010000179.1:4229-5698 GCA_964649545.1 uncultured Microthrixaceae bacterium
GCAGCACGACCGACGCTCGTCGGATCCCGAAGGGGTGCCGACGAAGGAGGCACACAGCACGTGGAGTTCAACCTGGCCGACCTGTTCGAGAACGCCGCCGATGCCTTCGGTGAGCGGGAGTACCTGGTCGCCGACGGCGAACGGCGCACCTACGCCGAGATGGAGGCCCGGGCCAACCGCCTCGCCCACCACCTCGCGGCGCAGGGCATCGGGCCCGACGACCACGTGGGCATCTACGCCTACAACTCGGTGCAGTGGGTCGAGACCCTCTGGGCGGTGTTCAAGCTGCGGGCGGTGTGGATCAACATCAACTACCGCTACGTCGAGGACGAGCTCGCCTACCTCTTCGGCAACGCCGACCTCAAGGCGCTCGTGTTCGCCCGGGAGTTCGCGCCCCGGGTCCGCAACGTGATCGACAACCTCCCCCTGCTCCAGCACTCCGTCGTCATCGAGGACGGCAGCGGGGTCGACCTCGACGGGCTCGACGCGGTCCCCTTCGAGGACGCCATGGCCGGCGGCTCCCCGGAGCGGGACTTCGGGCCCCGCTCCCCCGACGACAAGTACATCCTCTACACCGGCGGCACCACGGGCATGCCCAAGGGCGTCGTCTGGCGCCACGAGGACGTCTTCATGGCCCTCGGCGGTGGCATCGACCCGTACACCAGCGAGCCCGTGACCGCACCGGAGGAGATGGTCGAGAAGGGCCGCGCCGCGGGCGGGCAGCTCACGTTCTTCCCGATCGCCCCCCTCATGCACGGCGCGACGCAGTGGGGCGTGATGGGCCAGAGCTTCACGGGCAACCGCGTGATCCTCTGCGCCAGGTTCGACCCGGCCGAGGTCTGGCGGACCATCTCCACCGAGAAGGTCAACATGATGATGATCACCGGCGACGCCATGGGCCGCCCCCTGATCGAGGAGCTCGCCGCCCACCGCGACGACTACGACCCGTCGTCGCTCGTCGCGGTCACCAGCAGCGCGGCCATCTTCTCCACCGCGGTCAAGGACAAGTTCTTCGACGAGCTTCCCGACCTGGTGATCACCGACGCCATCGGGTCCTCCGAGAGCGGCAACAACGGCATGGCGGTCATCACCAAGGGCAACACCCAGATGGCCGGCGGCCCGACCGTGAGCAAGATCAGGGGCGCCTTCGTGCTCGACGAGAACCTCGTGCCGCTCGAGCCCGGCACCGGGGTCATGGGCAAGGTGGCCCGCTCCGGCAACATCCCGGTCGGGTACTACAACGACCCGGTCAAGACCGCCGAGACCTTCGTCACCGGCCCCGACGGCACCCGCTACGCCATGCCCGGTGACTTCGCCTACCTCGAGGCCGACGGCACCATCACCCTGCTCGGCCGGGGCTCGGTGTCGATCAACTCGGGCGGCGAGAAGATCTTCCCCGAGGAGGTCGAGGGGGCGGTGAAGTCGCACCCCGACGTGTTCGACGCGGTGGTCGTCGGCGTCGCCGACGA
>CAZYPY010000180.1:0-2627 GCA_964649545.1 uncultured Microthrixaceae bacterium
CAGGTGAGCCTGGCCCTCAGCCTGCGGGCCGAGCCGGTGGGGCTGGGTCGTGGCTGAGGAGGCCGGGGTCCCGCCGGAGGCCTACGGCGCCGCCCTGGCCACCCTTCCGGGCATGGGCCCGGCGCGGTTGGCGGCCTTGGTGCGCACCTGGTCGCTGGCCGAGGCCTGGGCGCGGGTCGCCGACGGCTCCGCGGCGGACGAGCCGGCGGTGGCGCGGGCACTGGGGGCGGCGGGGGCGAGCCTGCCGGGGGCCTGGGTCGTGGCGGCCGGTCGCACCGATCCGACCGCCGTGCTCACGGCCCACGAAGCGGTCGGCGTGGGCGTGAGCGTGCTCGGCGCCCCGGGCTATCCCGACGCGCTCGCCGGCGACCTCGAACCACCCGTCGTCCTGTTCCACCAGGGCCGCCTCGACGCGCTCGAAGGCCCCCGGGTGGCCATCGTCGGCACCCGGGCCGGCACGCTCTACGGCCGGGAGGTCGCCCACGACCTCGGCCGGGACCTCGCCGCGGCGGGCGTGCGGGTCGTGTCGGGGCTCGCCCTCGGCGTCGATGGCGCAGCCCACACGGGCGCGATGCGGGCCGGAGGTGCTCCCGTGGTCGGCGTGGTCGGCAGCGGCCACGACGTCGTCTACCCGCGGCGCCACCGAGCGCTGTGGCACCGGGTCGCCAACGAGGGTCTGCTCCTGTCGGAGGCCCCGCTGGGCGCCGCCCCCGAACGGTGGCGCTTCCCGTCGCGCAACCGCCTGCTCGCGGCGTTGGCCGACGCCGTGGTCGTGGTCGAATCCCGCCGGACGGGCGGCTCGCTCTACACCGTCGACGCCGCTCTGGAGCGAGAGGTGCCGGTGCTGGCCGTCCCGGGCCCGGTCACGAGCCCGGCGTCGGAGGGCACGAACCTCCTGCTGGGGGAGGGGGCGCTGCTCTGCCAGAGCGCGGCCGACGTGCTCACCCTCCTCGGCCTGTCCGCGGCCGCCGCGGGCCGGGGTAGGGGCCGAGCCGATCCGCGCCCGCCGCCGAGCGGCGTCGACCGCGAGGTGCTCGATGCCCTGGGTCGCCGGCCGGCCGCCCTCGAGCAGCTCGCGGTGCGATCGAGCCTCGGGCTGGCCGACCTGGCCGCCGCACTCCAACGCCTCGAGGCCACCGGGTGGGTGACCGCCGACGGCGGCTGGTACGAGCAGGTGGGGCGGGCCGACCCGTGACCTGCCGCCCGGTGCGGGTTCGGTGGGGGAGCGGCGCCGGCCGCTCAGCCCTCGATGCCCGCGATCTTGCGGGTGTAGGCGTAGGCGCGCGTGGGGTCGAACGACCGCAGGATCTGCATCTTCTCGGCCTCGATCGAACCCTCGGCGTGCACCGCGAGCACGGCGTGGTAGCCGCCGAGGTCGCGGGCGGTGAGGTCGCTGATCACGTGCATGAGCCGGAGGCGGTCCTCGGCGGTGCCCTTGGCCGCCTTGAAGTACTTCTCGAGCACCGGGCGCACCTCGTCGCTGGCCCAGTCGTCGCCGCCGGGCGCCGTCACCAGCAGGCCACCGGCGCAGTCCTGCACCCACTCGAGGGCCTGGTGGTAGCCGCTGGCGAACGTGAACTTGGCCAGGTTCGTGGTCATGGGGTCGGGGTAGGCGATGCCCTCCTCCACCCGGGCCCGCAGGGCGGCCATCTCGGTGAGCCCGCGCACCGTCTCCGAGTAGGCGATGAGGTGGGTGAGCTTGTCGCGGATGTGGCCCGCCTTGGCCACGCCGTTCATGTCGGCCATGAGGGCGGCCCCGCCGACGAAGGCGTCGAGCAGCGGCAGCTTGTAGGACACCGCCGTGAAGCGGTGGTACTCGACGAAGGTGAGCGCCACCGAGCCGGCCAGCTCGGGCTCGCGGCACAGGAAGACCCGGTCCCACGGCACGAACACGTCGTTGAACACGGTGAGGCTCTCGAGCAGCTTGTGGCCGCTGGAGAGGGGGAACTCGAAGTCGTTGTGCTCACGGCCCGAGTACGACGACACGTACAGCTCGAGGCCCGGCGTGTCGATGGGCACGGCGAAGGCCACCGCGTAGTCCTCGTCGCCGGGGCCCATGGCCCGGGTGGGCAGCACGATCAGCTCGTCGGCGTTGGCGCTGCTCGTGGTGTGGCACTTGGCGCCCCGCACGACGATGCCGTCGGCGTTCTCCTCCACCACCCGCACGTAGAGGTCGGGGTCGGCCTGCTTGCCCGGGCCCACCGAGCGGTCGCCCTTCACGTCGGTCTGGGCCACGGCCACCGCGAGGTCGTGGTCGCGGCAGTGCTCGTGGAAGGCGAGCACCTTCTCGCGGGCCTCGCCGTGCAGCTTGCGCAGCAGCGCGAAGGTGGCGTCGGTGCCGATCTCCTTGATGAGGGTGACGACGGTGCCGCCCTCCGCGGTGCTGGCGTCGATCAGCCGCATGCGGTGCAGCAGGTCGTCGGCGTCGCGCGGGATCTTGTAGTACGCGCTGTGCTCCTGGCCGGTGTCGGGGTCGGTGACCACCGCCAGCGAGCGGAAGTCGGGGTCGTCCACGAGGTCGAAGTCGTGGGCGGCGTGGTCGACCGCCACTCGCAGCTCGGGCACCTCGTTCACGTTGGCGACGCGCTGGCCCCGGTAGAAGAGGGTCCGGCCGTCCTCGAGGCCGT
>CAZYPY010000180.1:2727-5590 GCA_964649545.1 uncultured Microthrixaceae bacterium
GGCGACCTCGACCTCGAGCGCCGCCGGGTCGTGGTGTGGGGCAAGGGGTCCAAGCAACGCCAGGTGCCTCTCAGCCCGCCTGCGGTGGACGCCATCGGCCACTGGCTGGCGGAGGGGCGGCCCGCCCTCGTCGGGCCCACCAGCCCCGACGACGCGGTGTTCCTCAACCGTCGGGGCAACCGCCTCACGCCCCGCGACGTCCGCCGCATCCTCGACCGACGGTCGGCCACCCCTGTCCATCCCCACGCCCTCCGGCACACCTTCGCCACTCATCTTCTCGACGGAGGTGCCGATTTGCGTGCTGTGCAGGAGTTGCTCGGCCACGCCGACCTCGCCACCACGCAGCGGTACACCCACGTCAGCAAGGAACGGTTGAAGAGCGTGTTCCAGGCCACCCACCCCCGAGCGTGAGACGAGCGGCCCGTGTCGGATGACGGTGCGCGCGTCGAGGCGCTGTGGGCGCGCTACAAGGAGACCGACGGTCGCGACGCCCGTGACCAGCTGATCCTGCACTACTCGCCGCTCGTGAAGTACGTCGCCGGCCGGGTGGCCGTCGGCCTGCCGCAGAACGTCGACCAGGCCGACCTCGTGAGCTACGGCATCTTCGGGCTGATCGACGCGATCGAGAAGTTCGATCCCGAGCGGGGCTTCAAGTTCGAGACCTACGCGATCAGCCGCATCAAGGGGTCGATCCTCGACGAGCTGCGCTCCATCGACTGGGTGCCCCGGTCGGTGCGGGCCAAGGCCCGGGCCCTCGAGAAGGCCTACGCCAAGCTCGAGGGCGATCTGCACCGGAGCCCCACCGACGCCGAGCTGGCCGACGAGCTCGACCTGTCCGAGGCCCAGCTCGCCCAGCTGCTCTCGCAGATCTCGTTCGTGGGCATGGCCGCCCTCGATGAGATGCTCGCCGGTGGCGACCGTGGCGAGTCGATGACCCTCGGCGACACCATCGCCGACGGCGGCCGGGGCCCGGTCAACCTCTACGAGGCCGAGGAGACCCGCCAGCTCCTCGCCGAGACCATCAACCGCATGCCCGAGCGCGAGAAGCTCGTGCTCACGCTCTACTACTACGAGTCCCTGACCCTCGCCGAGATCGGCGAGGTGCTGCGGGTCACCGAGAGCCGGGTGTGCCAGATCCACACCAAGGCCGTACTGGCGCTGCGCTCGCGCATGGCCGCCGCCGAGCGCGAGCCCGCGTAGTCGTCGGGCCCGATTCGGGTCGCCGACGCATCACCACCTTCCCCCACCGGTCCCACTACGAAGGGGAAGGCCCATGTCCCGACACCCGCACCACCCACGCCGCGCCCGCCGTCTGCTCGCGACGATCGCGGTCGCGACCGTCGTGGTCGTCGTCGTCACCCCGGATCCGCCGGCGGCCGCCCAGGTCGCGGTCACCTACCGACCACCGGTCGACGCGCCGGTCGTCGACCCCTTCCGGGCGCCCACCTCGCCGTACGGGTCGGGCAACCGGGGGATCGACTACGCCACCGTCCCGGGCACGGTGGTGCGAGCGGTGGCGGCCGGGACGGTCACCTTCGCCGGGGTGGTGGCGGGGACCCGCTACGTCACCCTCCTGCACGCCGACGGCCTGCGCTCGAGCTACGGGGGCCTCGCCTCGATCAGCGTCGTCGAGGGCCAGGGCGTCGATGCGGGCGCCGAGGTGGGCCGGGCCGGGTCGACGCTGCACCTCGGCATCCGCCGCGGCGACGAGTACCTCGACCCCGAGGCGCTGTTCGCGGCCGCGGCACCCGAGGTGCGACTCATCCCCGTGGCCGCGTTCGGCGGGAGGTGGACCGGCGACGAGGGGACGCCCGGGCCCATGGCGACCGGGGAGGCGCTGGCCCGTCGCCTCGCCTCGACGAGGCGGTGACGGGCACTCGCGCGGTTCGGCCGTGTCCCAGGCGGTGTGTCCTGCCGTGGTCACCGTGGCTCGCCGCACGCCGCCGGCGCGGGAGCGCTCGGCCGAGTGGGGTCGCGCCCGCAGACGGCGCGGCTGCGGCGTGTCCGCCCACCCCCTCGCCGCGATCAGGCGATGGCGGACACGTCGGCTCGTGCGAGCGGCGCGGTGGACGGGGTCGACCCGGGGTGGCGGGCCCGGCGCCAGCCGAGGGCGACGAGTCCGGCCACACCGACGCCCGCGGCGACGTGCACCAGGAGCCACTTCAGCATCGTGGCCGGGGCGAGCTCGGTGCGGTCGACGAGCACGAAGCGCACGGTGTCGTCCCACAGCCAGGTGTACCCGGAGAGGCTGGTGCCCACGGTGACCGCCGACAGGGCGAGCTGGTCCCACGGCAGCAGGAGCCCGCTGACCTGTGCCGCGCCGACCACGACGACGAGTCCGACGCCGAGGGCCATCCCTCGAGCGACCCGCTCGGCCACCCGCGCCCGCAGGGCCAGGAGCACCCCGGACACGACGGCGGTGGGCAGGGCCAGCCAGGCGGCCCAGGCGTGCACGTCGGCGAGGAGGTGCGCGAGACGGACCTCACGCCCGAGCGACGAGCCCAGGCCGTTGGCGTCGGTCCAGGCGGCAGCCGGCTCGGGCCGGTAGAGGAAGTACAACGCCACCCCGGTGACGGTCAGGAGGACGACCTCGACGGTCAGCGACCACAACGCGATCGCCCGGGCCCGTGCCACGAGCGCCACCGTACGCCCCGGGCTGGCCCGAGGTGGGGGTCTTGCCGGTAGCATCGTCGTTCGGCCCGGCGACCGCCGGACCGAACACCACCAACGTCATCCCGGGGCCATCCCCACGGTCGCCGCCAGGCGCACGGTCCCGGGTCCGCGCAACCGCTGGGGAGGAGTCCCACGATGGCGTCCGTCGTCACCATGAAGCAGCTGCTCGAGGCCGGGGTCCACTTCGGTC
>CAZYPY010000181.1:0-5522 GCA_964649545.1 uncultured Microthrixaceae bacterium
AGGGCGATGACCTCGTCGCGGTTGGCGACCCTCGTGGAGACGTCGATCATGCGGGGGTCGGTGATCCACTCGGGGTGGTCCATCGCCTCGCAGAGGCTGACCCACATGGTGTCGTTGAACACGGCGATGACCAGCCAGTCGTCGGCGGTGGGGAAGGCCTGGTAGGGCACGCCGAAGGTGGAGCCCGAGCCCTGGGGGCCGGGGACGATGCCCGTGGCCTGCAGGAAGGTCAGGTGGTACGAGAGCATCGCCAGCTGGCCCTCCAGGAGGGAGGTGTCGACGTGCTGGCCGCGGCCGGTGCGGTGGCGGGCCTCGAGGGCGCCCAGCACGCCGATGGTGGCGAAGAGGCCGGCGCCGACGTCGGCGACGGACACGCCCATCTTCACGGGGCCGCCGCCCACCTCGCCGGTGACGCTCATCGATCCCGAGAACGCCTGCATGAACAGGTCGTTGGCCCGCTCTTCCTTGCGGGGGCCGCTGCGGCCGAAGCCGCTGATCGAGCAGTAGACGAGGCGGGGATTGAGCTCGGCGAGCGCCTTGTAGCCGAGGCCGGCGGCGTCGAGGGCGCCGACCCGGAAGTTCTCGATGAACACGTCGGCGCCGGCCGCCAGCTTCCGGACGATCTCGACGCCCTCGGGGGCCTTGAGGTCGACGGCGATGCTGCGCTTCCCGCGGTTGGCCGAGGCGAAGTAGTGGCCGAGCTTGCCGTCGAGGTGCGGCGGCCAGGCCCGGCTGTCGTCGCCGGTGCCGATCCGCTCCACCTTGACGACGTCGGCGCCCATGTCGGCCAGCGTCATCGCGCAGAACGGGGCGGCCATGGCCACGCCCACCTCGACGACCTTCAACCCCGACAGCGGTCCGCTCATGGCCTCATCGTCCTTTGAACTCGGGTGGTCGCTTGGCCAGGAAGGCGGCGATGCCCTCGGCGGCGTCGTCGCTGGCCATGGCCTGGGCCATCAGGTCCCGCTCGAGGGCCAGGCCGTCGGCCAGCGGCAGTTCCATCGTCGCCCGGACCGCCCGCTTGGCCAGGCCCAGGGCGACGGGGGAGCGGGCCGCGATCGTTGCGGCGAGGGTGGTGGTGACGACCTCGAGCTCCTCGGCGGGGACCACCTGTTCGACGAGGCCCAGGCGCAGCGCCTCGTCGGCGTCGACCACCTCGCCGCTCAGGATCAGCCGCATCGCCGCGCCGGGCCCGATCAGGCGGGGCAGGCGCTGGGTCCCGCCGCCGCCGGGGATGAGGCCGAGGCCGACCTCGGGCTGGCCGAAGCAGGACCGGCTCGACGCGATGCGCAGGTCGGCCGACAGCGCCAGCTCGCAGCCGCCGCCCAGGCACCAGCCGTCGATCATCGCGATGACCGGCCGGGGGCACTCGGCGATGGCGTCGTACACCCGCCGCTCCGTCGCTTGGGCCAGGTACTGGTCGGCGTCCAGCTGGGAGCCCTCGGCCAGGTCGGCGCCCGAGGCGAAGGCCTTGCCGCCGTTGCCGGAGATCACGACCACGCCGACGTCGTCCGAGCCTGCCGCCCAGTCGACGCCAGCGATGAGCGCGGCGCGGGTGGCCGAGTCGAGGGCGTTGCGGCGCTCGGGTCGGTCGATGCGCAGGTGCAGCACCCGCGCCGCCAGGGTGACGTCGAGGTTGGCGAGGTCGGGGAGGGTCACGACTGGTACAGAAGCATGCCCGTGTAGAGCAACGACGGCTTCGGGGCGTCGACGACCCGCAGGTCCAGCTCCTGGACGAGAAGGGTGCCCTGCGGCCGCTCGCGCACGTCGACGAGGCGCATGCGCGCGTGGATCGTGCTGCCCACCCGGACCGGGGCCAGGAAGCGGTACGACTCGGCCCCGTAGTTCACCCGGCTGCGCTCGCCGGTGACCCGGAAGCCGGGATCGGGCCGGACCGCGGGCATGACCGCGAGGAGCAGGTCGCCGTGGGCGATGGTGCCGCCGTAGGGGCCGGCGGCCGCCCGCTCCACGTCGACGTGGATCCACTGGTGGTCGGCGGTGAGGTCGGCGAACCAGTCGACCAGGTCCTGGTCGATGGTCAGCGTCGGCCCCCAGTCGCCGGGCTCGTCGCTGATCTGGGCCCGCAGCCCGTCGAGGTCGTCGAAGGCGATGTCCCGGCTCATGGCTCTTCGCCTGACGGCTCATCGCGGGGCAGCCCTGTGCGGGCCGCGGATCTGCTGCGCATCTCCATGGCGCTCATCCTTGAGGAGGGGTGTGCAGGATCACGGCCTTGCGCACCATCGAGGGTCGGTCGTTGCCCACCACGTGGGTGGCGATCTCCAGGGTCAGCCGGGTGCCCTTGGCGTGGGCCTGCACATCGACCAGCCGCTGGCGGGTGTGGATCACCGAGCCCGCCGGGACGGGGTCGAGGTAGCGGAGCCCGTCGCTGCCGTAGTTCAGGGTGCTGCCCTGGCCCATCACCTTGAACGGGCTGGGCGGGCGGATGCGGGGACCGAGCGCGAGGGTCAGCAGGCCGTGGGCGATCGTCGTGCCGAAGGGGCTCTCGGCCGCGGCCCGCTCGACGTCGACGTGGATCCACTGCTGGTCACCCGTCCTGGCCCCGAAGTCGTCGAGCATGGCCTGGTCGACCAGGAGCTCGTCGCCCCAGTCGGTGTACTCCTCGCTGATCTCGGCCCGGAGCGCGTCCAGGTCGTCGAAGCGGATCTCCTTCACGGTGTCACTCACTCATCCTCCGTCCCGGCCGCGAACCGGCCGCTCTCGAACAGCTCCGGGGGGAACCGCTCCACCACGTCGTCCTCGATCTGCACGCCGAAGGTGTTCAGCGCCGCGGAGATCATGCGGTACTGGCCCACGGTGAACACGACGTCCATGCGCTGCTGCTCGCTCCAGTGCTCGGCGAGCGCGGCCCAGGTCGCGTCGCTGATCCGGTCGTCGGTCATGAGCTCGTCGGTGGCCTGGAGCAGGGCCCGGTCGGCCGGCGCCCACCCGGAGGCGTCCGGCCCCTCGACGACGCGCTCGATCTCCTCGTCGGTGCACCCGACGGCCCGGGCGATGCTCACGTGCTGGACCCACTCGTAGGCCGAGCCGGCCAGCAGGCCGACCCGCAGCGTGGCCAGCTCGCGGGCGCGCTTGGGGAGGGTGTTCGTGCCGAGGATGTGGTTGCCGAACGGCATCCACCGGTGCAACAGCACGGGGTGGCGGGCCACGGTGCTGAGCACGTTGAGCACCTTGCCGTCGTTGTGCCGGGAGACCTTGGCCATCAGCGCCGCGGTCTCCTCGTCCCAGTCGTCGGGCGTCGTGGGCAGGACCCGCGGCTCGGTGGGGCTCATTGTCTCCCGCTCCTGGCTCGTTCCTCGCCGGGCCGCTCGGGCCACGCCTTCGTCCCTCGGCTCATCGGGGCTCCTTCGGCAGGCCCAGCACCCGCTCGGCGACGATCGTGCGCTGCACCTCGCTGGTGCCGGCGTAGATCGTCCCGGCACGGGCGTTGAGGAAGATGGTGGCCCACGACGCCGTGCTGTTCGGGGCGGTGGCGTCGTCGGGGCCGAACACGATGAGGGGGGCGTGCCCGGTCGGGGCCAGGCCGTCGGGCCCGAGCAGGTCCATGGCCAGCTCGGTGATCTCCTGGTGGTGCTCGGACCAGAGCAGCTTGTTGATCGACGCCCCGGGCCCGGGGGCTCGGCCGGCCAGCAGGTCCGCCTTCACCTGCTCGCCCAGGTACCGCATGATCTGGACCTTCGTGTAGCTGCGGGCGACGCGCTGGCGGATCACGGCGTCGTGGGCCCGCCCTCGCTCCCGGGCCAGGGCGATCAGGCGGTCGCACTCGGCCTCGAAGCGGATGATCTCGGTGGCCGTGTTCTCGCCGCGCTCGTAGCCGAGCACGGTCATCGCCACCGCCCAACCGTTGTCGACCTCGCCCACCACGTCGCCGGCGGGCACCCGGGCGTCGGTGAAGAAGACCTCGTTGAAGTCGCTGCCGCCCGACATCATCCGGATCGGCCGGACGTCGACGCCGGGCTGGCGCATGTCCATGAGCAGCAGCGAGATGCCCTTGTGCTTGGGGGCGTCGGGGTTCGTGCGGCAGAGGACGAAGATGTGGTCGGCCACGTGGCCGGCCGAGGTCCAGACCTTCTGGCCGTTCACCCGCCACTCGTCGCCGTCGAGCACCGCGGTGGTCGTGAGGCCGGCGAGGTCCGAGCCGGCGCCGGGCTCGGAGTAGCCCTGGCACCAGCGGTCCTCCCCGGAGAGGATCCGGGGCAGGTAGTGCGCCTTCTGCTCGTCGGTGCCCCAGTGCAGCAGGGTGTTGCCCAGCAGGCGCATGCCGAAGCCGTCGGTCGGCACGCCGAGCGGCAACCCCGCCCGGGTCAGCTCCTCCGCGGCGACGATGGCGTCCTCGATCGAGCGGCCGGCGCCGCTGTACTCGACGGGCCAGGTGATGCCGAGGAGACCGTTGTCGTAGAGGACCTTCCGCCATCCCTCGAGGAACGCATCGACGTCGGCGGGGTCGAGCGCACCGACGCTCTGGAACCCGGCGGGGGCGTGCTCGGCGATGACCGCGCGCACCCGCTCGCGGAAGGCCCCCCGATCACCGGACACAAACCAACACTATCATACGCAGAGACTCTGCCCTAGGGTGTGGCGGGTGAACGAAGACCGCTACCTGGGCGTCCGCAGCCTTCTCGAGACGCCGATCATGGACGACCGCAAGTGGGCGAAGCTGCCCGGCATCCCGACCGACGCGGTGCTCGTCGACCTCGAGGACAGCGTGCCGCCACCGCTGAAGGAGGCCGCCCGCGAGCGGGTGGCGGCTGCCCTGCAGGACACCGACTACTTCGGTGGGCGCGTCCTGGTGGCCCGCTGCAACCACCTCTCCACGCCCTGGGGGCGCGACGACCTCCGGCTCCTGGGCGAGGCGGGGGTCACCTGCCTCGGGTACCCGAAGTGCGACTCGGTGGAGGACCTGCTCGAGGCCAAGGCGCTGTTGGCCGCCGCCGGCGCGACGCCCGACATCGTCGTCGGCATCGAGAGCGCCCTCGGCGTCGTGAACATGGTCGCGATCGCCCAGGTGGAGGGTGTGATCGGCATCGGCCTCGGCATCGGCGACCTCAGCGCCGACCTCGGCGTCAGCCTGTACGGGCCGGACGGCACCGTGAACGAGGCCTTCGCCGGCCCCCGCGCCCAGGTGGCCATGGTCGGCCGCGCCTTCGGCCTGCTGTCGTTCGACTTCCCCTACGCCCAGGACCTGCGCGACCTCGACGAGATCCGCCGCCAGCTCGAGCGGTCACGGTCGATGGGCTACACGGCGGCGTCCACCTTTTATCCACCGCACGTCGAGGTCATCAACGACGTGTTCAGCCCCTCGGCCGCCGAGCTCGAAGCGGCCGACGAGGTGATCGCGATCTACGAGGCGGCGGTCGCCAACGGCGATCCAGCGGTCACGCTCCCGTCGGGGCGCACGATCCTCGTCCACGATTACCAGAAGGCCCAGAAGGTCCGTCGTCGTCACGCTGCCTTCTCCGCATCCGCGTGAATCTCTGCATATGATTGTGCGGATATGACCGAAC
>CAZYPY010000182.1:0-5498 GCA_964649545.1 uncultured Microthrixaceae bacterium
GCGAGGAGAACCGCGGCTGGGCGCTGGCCAAGGTCACCCTCGGCAACGAGCGGGTCAACCTGTCCAACCCGGGGGCGCTCTGGGGCCGCGGCCCGACCGCCGAGGACCTGCTCGACCTGGTCCGCGAGCGGGGCGGCTGCGACGACCGGCTGGTCCGCCAGCGCCTCGCCCGCCTGCACACCGAGTCGCAGCTGCTCCGCCTGATCCGGCTGCGGACCGTGACCGCGCAGGTCAAGGGCGAGCAGCCCGGCCCGGAGGCGTCGATCCGCAAGGTGCTCGCCGACGAGCACGGCCAGCACATCATGGGGCTGGCCAAGGACCTCGCCGGCACCGCCGGCCTGCTGTCCGACACCGGCCCGCTCGGCGCCCCTGTCGATCTCTGGGAGTACGGCTTCCTCTTCGCGCCGGCGCTGACCATCGGCGGCGGCACCGGCGAGGTGCAGCGCAACATCCTCGGCGAGCGGGTGCTGGGCCTGCCGCCCGACGTCGACGCCGAGGCGGGCAGGACGTGGGCCGAGACGCGGGCCCCCGCGGCCCAGGGCGCCGGAGGCTGACGCCGGTGCGGGTGCTCGTCACCGGGGGGACGGGGTTCCTGGGGGCCCGCCTGGCCTCCGACGTCCCCCCGGGGGTCGAGCTCCACCGGACCTGGTATCGCACCCGACCCGGCGACACCGGCCGGGACGCGGCAGACGCGGGGGAGTGGCACCGGGTCGATCTCGCCGACCGCGACACCACCACCGCCCTCGTGCTGGGCCTGCGGCCCGACGTCGTCGTCCACACCGCGTACGCCGTCGCGGACGGCGAGCGGACCATCGTGGCGGTCAGCGCGAACGTGGCCGACGCGGTCGCGGTCGCGGGCGCCGGTCTGGTCCACCTGAGCAGCGATGTCGTCTTCGACGGCGAGCACGCTCCCTACGCCGAGCACGACCCGCCCCTGCCGGTGTCGCCCTACGGACGCCACAAGGCCGAGGCCGAGGCCCGGGTCGTCGCCGCCTGCCCGGACGCCGCCCTCGTGCGCACGTCGCTCGTCACCTGGGCGGACCCCCTCGACCCGCGCTCGGCCTGGGTGGCCGACGCACTGCGGGCGGGCGACGCCATCACCTTGTTCACCGACGAGCTCCGCTGCCCCGTTCGCCTCGACGACCTGGCCGCGCAGATCTGGGAGGTCGTCGCCCTCGACCCCGACGAGCGCGCCGGCCCCTGGCACCTGGTCGGCTCGGAGGTGCTGTCCCGCTACGACCTGGGGGTGCTCATCGCCGCGCACCTCGGCCTCGATCCGTCCGGCCTGACGCCGGCCTACAGCCACGACCAGCTCGAGCCCCGCCCCCGTGACCTGCGCCTCACCACCGCCAGGGCCGATGCGGCCCTCGCCACGCCCGCCCGCTCGGTTCGCACCCTCTTCCCGCCCGCCTGACCTCGTTCTGGTTACGGAAACGGGTCGTCCCACGACCCGTTTCCGTAACCGGAAGGGGTTGGTGTCGGGGTGATGGGGACGAAGGGGCGAGGTGGGGGGCGGGGGCGGTGCGGGGCTACGGTCGCCGCCATGAAGATCAGCATGCAGCTGCAGTACTCGGGCGGGTTCAAGGAGTCCGCCGCGCAGGTCGTCGCCCTCGAGAAGGCGGGCCTCGACATGGTGTGGGTCGCCGAAGCCTACGGCTTCGACGCCCCCAGCCTCATGGGCTACCTCGCCGCCGAGACCGAGACGGTCGAGATCGCCGCGGGCATCCTGCCGATCTACACTCGCACGCCGACGCTCCTGGCCATGACCGCGGCCGGCATCGACGCGCTGAGCGACGGTCGCTGCGTGCTCGGTCTCGGGGCGTCGGGCCCCCAGGTGATCGAGGGCTTCCACGGCCTGCCGTACGACAAGCCCCTCACCCGCACCCGGGAGATCATCGAGATCTGCCGGGCGGTCTGGAAGCGCGAGCCGGTCACCTACGACGGCAGGGTGTACACGCTGCCGCTGCCGCCCGAGCAGGGAACGGGCCTCGGCAAGCCGCTGAAGATGATCACCCACCCGGTGCGGGAGTCGATCCCGATCTACGTCGCCTCGCTTGGCCCCAAGAACGTCGAGCTCACCGCGGAGCTGGCCGACGGCTGGCTGCCGATCTTCTACCACCCGGAGAAGGCCGCCGACGTGTGGGGCGACGACCTCGCCGCCGGCGAAGCCAAGCGGCCCGCCGAGCTGGCGCCCCTCGAGGTGGTGGCCGGCGGTGCGGTCAGCATCTGCAGTCCCGACGAGGCCAAGGCCGTGCGCGACTTCGCCCGCCCGATGGTCGCGCTCTACGTCGGGGGCATGGGCGCCAAGGGTCGGAACTTCTACAACGACCTCGTGCGCCGCTACGGCTACGAGGCCGAGGCCGAGCTGATCCAGGACCTCTACCTCGACGGGAAGAAGAAGGAGGCCGCCGCGGCCATCCCGGACGCGCTGCTCGACTCGCTGTCCCTCTGCGGCGACGAGGGCTACGTGCGCGAGCGGATCCAGGCCTTCAAGGACTCGGGCGTCACCAACCTCAACATCAACCCCATCGGCCCCGACCCGGTGGGCCTCACCGCCAAGATCAAGGAGTGGGTGTCGTAGCGGCCCTCCGGGTCGGGTCCCGGAAGGCGCCGGGGCCGTGGAACATGCCGGGGTGCCAACGGCTCGGCGTCGCGATGAGCGCCCGCGGGTAGTCCTCCCACAGCCACCGGGCGAAGTTGCGCCGCGTCCACTCGGACGCGCCGGCCAACCCCAGTGCCGTCCGTGCGCCCTTGCGGTGCCGCAGGGCCCGCACGAGCAGCGCGGACATGGCGTGGTCGGCGAAGAAGTGGGCGCGGACGGCCTCCTGGTAGCGGGTCGCGGCCAGGTGGTGGTCCGTCGAGCCCGCGCCCCGGATCGCCACGGCGGCCAGCACCCCCGTGAGCAGGGCTTGGCCGATGCCCTCGCCGCTCATCACGTCGCAGGCGGCGGCGGCGTCGCCCACGAACAGGGCCCGGCCGGCGGTCAGGGCCACCCGGTCGACCCGGGCGGGGATGGGCCAGGCCCGGTGCGGCCCTTCGGGCACGGCGCCGTCGCCGAGCACCTCGCGGATCGCCCGGCGGGCGAGCAGCTCGGGCCAGAGGCCCTTCATGGCCCGGACGGGGACCTTGCCACCCCGGTGCACGCCGAACCCGACGTTGGCGCCGCCGCCCGGCAGGGGGAACGACCACACGTAGCCGGGGAGGATGTCGGCCTCGAACCAGACCACGAGCTCCCGCGAGGCGCGCGGGGTGACGTCTCGGAAGTACTGGCGGAAGGCGTGCCACTCGCCCAGGTACCCCGGCGTGGCCACGCCGAGGTGCTTGCGCATCGGTGACCACATGCCGTCGGCCGCGATCACGTAGCGCGCCTCGATGCCGTGGGGCCCATCGCCGCCAGGTGCCCTCACGTCGAGACGGATCCGGTCGTCGGACGGGTGCTCGGCCCCCGTGATCTCGTGGCCTTCGAGGACCGTGGCGCCCGCCTCCCGGGCCAGGTCGAGCACGGCTGCGTCGAGCTCGGCGCGCCGGGCGACGGCGGCGTAGAGGCCCTGACCGGTGGGCAGCGGGAAGGGGACCGCGGCCCCGGACGGCGAGTGCACGGTCATCTCGGTCACCGGCTGCCACGACGGGACGGTCGCGGGGTCGAGCCCGAGGTCGTCGAGCAGGCGCAGCGCGCCGGTGGTCAGGCCGTCGCCGCAGATCTTGTCGCGGGGGAAGCGCGCCTTATCGACGACGACGACGTCGAGGCCCGTGCGGGCCAGGGTGGTCGCAGCGGCGGCCCCGGCGGGGCCGCCGCCGACGACGGCGACGTCGGCGATCACCAGGTCAGTGTGCAGGGTGGTGCAGCGGGCGCGTCGGGTCCGGCGAGGGGGTCACGCGAGGTCCAGGATCTCGTCGAAGCTCTCGCGCATCGAGTCCATCAGCACGTCGGGGTCGGGGACGGCGGCCGGGTCGGTGTTGAAGCCGATGTTCAGGTCGTTGAGGTAGCTGAGGAGGGTGACGTTCGAGGCGGCGCCGGCCATCGGGCCGAAGGCGAACTGGCCGAGGAACTCGGCGCCGGCGAGGTAGAGCGGGACGGGAGCGCCGGGCACGTTGCTGGCGGTGAAGTCGATGCCGCGCATAATCGAGCCGAACAGGCCGGTGGCGACCTCCTTGGGGAAGCGGTTCAGCAGTCCCGCCATCGGGTCGAGCAGCGCGAGTGCCGGCTCGGTGCGGGCCCCCTCGACGAGCTGGTGGATCGTCCGCATGCGCTCGACCGGGTCGTCGATGCCGAGCGGCACCGGGAAGCGAGCGGGCGCGAACTGGTTGCCGGCCTGGTCGCGGGTCTCGTCCGATCGCACGCTGATGGGCATGGACATGCGGAGCGCGTCGACGTCCACGCCGTGCTGGTCGTGGTATCGCCGCCAGCCGCCGACGAGGCCGGCGAGGAACGCGTCGTTGAGCTTGCCCTCGGCGCGCTTGGCGGCCCGCTTGGCCTCGTCGAGGGGGACGGTCAGCACGTCGAAGTGCACGCTCAGCGACCGGTCGCGCATGATCGGGCTCAGCGGGTCGGTCGACGGCTGCAGCATCCGCAGCACCGACTGGGCCGTCTCGGCCACCGCACCCGAGCTGCCGACCGGATCGGCCGCGGCCAGGCCGAGGGCCCCGACGACCGTGCCGAGGGACCGCTTGGCGATCCCGGCGCCGCGGCGACCTTCGTGGGCCATGGCGTCGAGGAAGCGCTCGCGCTGGTTCATCACGTGGATCTCGGGGGCCTCGGGCATCGGCCCCCGGTCGCCCGGGTCCCGCTCGAGGTCGAAGGTGGCCAGCATGAGGGCCACGCCCCCGACGCCGTCGGTGATGGCGTGGTGGATCTTCATGATCAGGCCCGCCTGGCCGTCGACGAGGTCTTCGACGACCGTGTACTCCCAGAGGGGTCGGGCCCGGTCGAAGCCCTGCATGGCGATGGGTTCGGCGATGTCGAACAGGTCCTGGAGCGAGCCGTCCCCACCCGATCGCATCCAGCGCAGGTGGTAGTCGAGGTCGAAGTTGGGGTCCACCTCCCAGCGCGGCGGCGCGACCGACAGCGGGTTCGAGACCACCCGCTGGCGCAGCCGCGGCACCGTGCGGCTGGCCCGCTCGATGATCTCGGTCATCGTGGACCGGTCGGGGGCCCGGTCGAGCAGCACCACCGACGTGATGGTGCTGCGCAGCATCGGGTTGTGCTCGATCGTCCACATGAGCTTGTCCGCGTCGCTCATGCGCGACTCGTAGTGGATCTCGCCGTCGGCCATGGGCGGCAGGCTACGACACCCGGTTCCCGCTGGTCCGGTGCCCTGGGTGGTCACGGCGCTCCCGTACCCTCGGAACGTCGTTCACCCCGTGGGAGGTCCCGTGACGTCGGAGCGCCGTGATGCCCGTGAGGCCATGCTCGAAGGAGCGATGCGCCTGCTGGCCGACTCGAGCCGCGAGCACCTGCGCCGGGTCCTGACGGCCGGCGCCGTCGCCCGGGCGGGGGG
>CAZYPY010000183.1:0-5489 GCA_964649545.1 uncultured Microthrixaceae bacterium
CGCCCGTAGTACGCGAGCACGTCGGCGAGGAAGGCGCCACGGTCGGTGCCCGTGGCACGAAGTCGGTCGCCGTCCTCGCCGTGCATGCGCACCTGGTGGGTGACGTCGAGGCCGGCCATGCGCAGCGGCACCTGGGCGCCGGCCTCGAACACGATGGCGGCGGCCTCGGGATCGGCCCAGACGTTGAACTCGGCCGTGGCGGTGACGTTGCCGGTCGTCGCGCCGCCGCCCATGAGCGAGATGCCGGCGATGCGGTCGGGCAGGCCGGGATCGAGGCGAAGCGCCAGGGCGATGTTGGTGAGCGGTCCGACGGGGACGAGCCAGCAACCCGGCCGAGCTCGGGTGGCTTCGAGCAGGAACTCCACCGCGTGGGCGGCGCCGACGCGGCCGGCGGGCTCGGGCAGCGAGGTGCCGCCCAGCCCGGTCGATCCGTGTACCTCGGCGGCGTGGCGAGCCGGCGCCACGAGGGGACGGTCGCTACCGGCATGCACGGGGACGTGCAGGCCGAAGAGCTCGGTGATCGCGAGCGCGTTGCGGGTGACGTCGGCGAGCGGGGCGTTGCCGCTGACGGTCGTGATGCCCACCAGATCGGTGTGGTGGGCGGCGACCACGATGGCCACGGTGTCGTCGTGGCCCGGGTCGCAGTCGAGGATCACCACCGGCCGATCGGTCATGCCCGGCATGCTCTCACGACCCACGATCGGCGGGCGGATGCCGCGGGCCACCCCGAGCGCGGCCGGACGAACGGTCAGGGCGTCGGCTGGTGGGGGTCTCGCCCGGCGGCCCGGTAGACGGCGTCGATGACCTCCATGTTGGCGATGGCGTCGTCGACCCCGGTGGGGAACGGCGTTCCTTCGTTCACCGCGGCCACAAAGGCGGTCAGCTGGTGGGAGTAGGTCGTCCCCGGCCACGGCTTCTCGACCCGCGTGCCCGCCGCGGTCTCGACCTTGAGCCGCCCGAGCAGTGGCGGCATGAGGGGGTTCCGGGCCCGGAGCACGCCGGCGCTCCCCTCGATCCGCAGCCAGATCGCCGCGACCCGCCGTGACCACATCGAGCAGGTGATCGCGCCGGTCGCCCCGCCGGGGAAGGCCAACTGCGCCCGGGTGGCCCGGTCGACGCCGCCCCATCCCTCGTCGCACTCCGCCGACACGACCTCGGGCTCGCCGGCACCCGCCGCGCCGCCCACCGTGCGGACCCAGTGGATCGGGTAGCAGCCCGCGTCCATGAGGGCGCCGCCGGCCAGCGGGACGGACCAGCGGATGTCGCCCTTGCGGGGCAGCGGGAAGCAGAAGGCCCCGGCCGCGTGGCGGAGCTCACCGAGCTCGCCGCCCCGCACGATCTCGAGGATCCGCGCGGTCATCGGGTGGTAGCGCCAGTGGAACGCCTCCATCACGACACGGTCGGTGTCCCGGGCCACCTGCGCTACCGCCTCGGCCTCGTCGGCGTTGGCCGTGAACGGCTTCTCGCAGAGCACGTGCTTGCCCGCCTCCAGCGCGGCGATCGTCCACCGACCGTGGAGGCCGTTGGGCAGCGGGTTGTACACCGCGTCGACCTCGGGGTCCCCGAGCACGGCTTCATAGGTGTCGTGGACTCGGGGGATCCCGTGCTTCGTGGCGAAGGCCTCGGCCCGGGTTCGATCGCGTGCGGCGACGGCGAGGACCTCGGCACCGGAGGAGGTCGCGGCGGGCTTGACCAGGGCGTTCGGCGCGATGGCGGCGGCGCCGAGGATCCCGAAGCGGAGAGGGGCCATAGCCAGAGCATCGCCGGTCCCCGCGACGCCGTCGAGCGCCGACGGAGCGGTCCGTCACCGTCGTGTACACCTCTGCCGCCTTTCGGAGCGGTCCGACCCTGGCTAGCGTCACCGCCCGTGTCAGCACTCCGGGCGGCCGCCACTGGTCGAGATCGCCGGTATCGCCGTCGAGCGTTGCGGTCGTGGACGGCCGCGGCGTCGCTCGTCGTCCTGCTCGCCGCGTGCGGGGGCGGCGGGGACGACGACGGCGCCACCGCCACGACCGTCGACCCCACCCTGCCGAAGGCCGCCCTGCCCTACCGCCTCTGCAAGACGGCCCCCGCCGAGGACGCCTCCGTCTCGCCCGACATCGAGGTGCTCGTCGAGAACCTCGTCCGCCAGGCGGGCCTGCCCGAGGCGCCGGCCTACGAGGAGTCGGTCGTGCGCTGCGACAACACCGGCGTGACCTCCATCGAGGCGCCCAGCGCCTACGCCGACGTGGATCCCGGCCCGTTCTCACCTCCCCAGACCGCGATCCGCGTGTCGCCCGACCTGAGCGCCAACGTCGAGGCCGAGCCCATCATCAACTTCTTCGCCGCCCCGGTCGGCGGCAGCCAGTACCCGACCCAGCCCGGGTTCGCCACGCTCATCCAGCAGTCCGCCGACGGCAGCCTCTCCTCGGGCACCCGCGACCCACGCGAGGGCTCGACGATCAGCGAGGAGTGCCAGGGCCTGCCGGTGCGCGACCTCGACATCGGCGACCTCAGCGGCAAGGCGCGGTTCTTCGTCAACTGCGGCGACGAGCCGAGGGCCTGGGTGCTCGTGGCCGCCGCCCCGTCCAACGGCGAGCCCTACTTCGTGCAGGTGGTCGCCCACGTGCTCGACACCGCCGACGCCGAGGCGCTCGGTCGGGCGCTGTCGTCGATGCAGGTCGACCAATCCGCGCTCGAGGCCCTCGCAGCCGAACAGGACGCAGCCGCCGCGGCGGCGACGAGCACCACGGTCGCGGGCGGCAGTGTCGCCTCGACCGAGACCACCGCGGTCCCCTGAGGCCCGGAGGGGACCCGTGCCCGACCCGGCGTCGCTCGTGGACCTCGACCGCTACCCCGTGGAGGACCTCGACGGCTGCCGCGGTCGCGCCGTGGTGGCCGAGGGCCGCCGGGGGCTGGCCGAGCGGGGGCTGGCCGAGCTCCCCGGCTTCCTGCGACCCGACGCCGTGGCCTCGCTCGTGGACGAGGCCGACGCCCTCGCTCCCCTCGCCCACCGATCCCGGGTCGCGGGAACGGCCTACCTGGCGCCTCCCGACGAGGCTTTCCCACCCGGTCACCCCCGGCGGCGCCTCTGGCCGACCGCGCTCGGCGCGGTGGCCTACGACCTCTTCCCCGCCTCGTCCGGTCTGCGAGCGCTCTACGAGTGGGACCCGCTCCGGGAGCTGGTCCGGCGCCTCCTCGGGGTCCCCGCCCTGCACCGCTACGCCGACCCGCTGGGCGGACTGAACCTCGCGGTCATGGTCGACGGGGACGAGCTCGGCTGGCACTTCGACCAGACCGACTTCGTGGTGTCGATCGCCCTCCAGTCGAGCGAGTCCGGCGGCCACTTCGAGTGCGCCGAGCTGGTCCGCGACCCCGACGACGAGCACTACGGCCGGGTGGCCGCAGTGCTCGACGGCGACCCCGAGGAACGGGTCCGCGTGGTCCCGATGGCGCCGGGCACGCTGCTGCTCTTCGCCGGCCGGCGGTCGCTGCACCGCGTGTCGCCGGTGGGCGGCGAGCGGCCCCGCCACGTCGCGCTGCTCGGCTACGACACCGCGCCCGGTACCCGCAGCTCAGAGGGACTCCGGCGCGTGCGCTACGGGCGGGTGGCGTGAGCGACGCCGCCCCCTCCCACTCACCTGCGGCGCGCGACCTGCCGGTCATGGCCATCGGCGAGGCCTTCGTGGGCGACGGCGCCGAGGCGGCCCACGTCAACACCGTGCTCGGCCGGCGCGACGGCCCGGTCGGCACGGCCTGGGCCACGGCCCTGGCCACCCCCTCCGCCGGTCACGCACCGTTCGTCGCCGTGGTGCGTCCCGGCCTCCCCGCCAAGCCCCTCACCCTGTTCGTGAACAAGGCGGCCATCGCCTCGGAGGCCCACGGCACCCTCACCTGGGGCGCGGCACAGGCTGGGGTCGCCGCGGGGGTGGCCGACGCCGTGGCGGCGTGGGAGCTCGACGACGTCGACCTGGACGACCTGGCCCTCGTGGCCGCGGTCTGGGTGGACCCGGCGGCCGGTGACGCCGAGCTCGTGTACGCCAACAACCGCGCCGCCACCGCCCGGGCCCTCGCCGCCGGGCGCGAGGGACGGCCACGCCTCGCCGACGTGCTCGCCGCGGCCCACGCTCCCGAGAACCCGTTCTTCCGCGCCGCCGACGGCGCGGACCCCGACGCCGCTCAGCCCAGGACGTAGACCAGGCTCATCCCCGCCGCCGCAGCGGCGAGGCCGGCGACCAGCGACCCCGCCACGTTCGCCGCGGCGACGCGCCACTCGCCCTCCTCCACCAGCCGCACGGTCTCCCAGGTGAAGGTCGAGAAGGTGGTGAAGGCGCCGCACAGGCCGGTGGTGAGCCACAGGCGGGGCGCGCCGTGGAACCCGTGGTGGACCGTCACGCCGGTCAGCACGCCGAGGAGGAACGAGCCCACGACGTTGACCACGAGGGTGCCCCACGGGAACGAGCCCCGGCTGCGATCCTGCACGAAGCCGTCGAGCAGGTAGCGGGCGGGAGCACCGAGCGCGCCCGCTGCCGCGATGCCCACGACGGCGACGAGGCTCACGGGGCCGCCGCCCGGGCGGGCACGAGGCGCCCACCGGCCATGCCGAGCGCGGCGGCGGCGAGGCCGACCACCAGACTGGCCGTCACGTACGTCAGCGCCACCCGGGTGTGGCCGCGATCGAGGAGCCGGTCGGTCTCGACCACGAAGGTGGAGAACGTGGTGTACGCGCCGAGGAAGCCGGTCGCGACGAACGGCCGCAGATACCGGTGCGGCGGGTACCGGCGCAGCAGCACCACGAGCACCACGCCCAGGGCGAAGGCGCCGGACACGTTGGTCCAGAACGTGGCCCAGGGGAACCCGCCCACCTCGACGCCGACCCACTCGGTGACGAGGTAGCGCGCCGGTGCGCCGGCGGCGCCGCCGGCGGCGATCGCCGCGAGCACCTTCGGGTCCGTGCGTCGTGGCGGCGCCTGCTCCGCGGCCGCCGGGCGGTGATCCCGCCCCGGCTCGCCCGGGTCGGTCGGGTCGAGATCGGGGTCGATGGGGAGCGGCAGGACGGGCTCAGCGCGCCATGACCGCTCCGTCTCGTCCTCCACGTCGTCATGGTGCCAGGCACCGCCGCGGCCGCGTTCTTCGAGAGTTCTCAAGGTCGGGTGCCACCATGCCTCCGTGCGCGTGTTGCTGGTCGACGACGACCCGGGGATCCTGCTCTCGGTGCGGCGCGCCCTCGAGTTCGAGGGCTACGAGGTCCCGACCGCGGCCGACGGTGTGGCCGCGCTGGACGCCGTCGGACGGGAGGCCCCGGACGTCGTGGTGCTCGACGTGACGATGCCCCGTCTCGACGGGCTCGCGGTGTGCCGGGAGCTGCGGGCGCGCGGTGACCGCACCCCCGTCCTGGTGCTGACCGCCCGCCACGCGGTGGCCGACCGCGTGGCCGGCCTCGACGCCGGCGCCGACGACTACCTCGTCAAGCCCTTCGCCCTCGAGGAGCTGCTGGCCCGGGTGCGGGC
>CAZYPY010000184.1:0-2299 GCA_964649545.1 uncultured Microthrixaceae bacterium
CCCCGGCGAGCGCCCGGCAGACGTCGCGCACGAGGCCCTTGGGCACGGCGTCGACCGTGCGCACCGGGAGGCGCTGCCAGCGGGCCCCCTCGACCGCCACGGTGGTGGTGACGAGGCGCCGGGGGTCGGTGTGCTCCTGCACCGCGTACTCGCGGCCCTTGCGGCAGCTGAAGCCGCGGATCTCGACGATGTCGCCGTCGACCCCCTCGTCGACCTCGAGGCGGCACCCGAGCGGGCAGCCGATGCACAGGTAGCCGTGGGTGACCGTCTCCCCCGCCGGCGCGGCCTGGTCGCTCACCGCGGCAGCACCTCCACCTGCAGGGCATCGCCGTGGAAGTCGGCGAGCACCCGGGGGCGCAGCTTCATGCTCACCATCTCGGCGGGCACGACGTAGCGCAGCTTGCGCTCGTGCACGGTGCGACCGTCGGGCGTGCTCAGGCGCAGCAGGGCCGGGTCGAGCGGCTGCCGGACCCGCAGGTAGACCGTCTGCTCGCGGTGGGTCGAGACCGTGTGGGGCACGCAGTAGGCGACGTTGGTGGCGGGCTGGAGGCGCACGTTGTCGGCCGCCTCGCGGTGGCCGGTGGCGTAGCGACCGGCGGCGGCACCGGCGAGGGCGGCCTCGTCGCTGACGTAGTCGACCAGGTCGTGGATGTGGACCACGTTGCCGCAGGCGAACACGCCGTCCCGGGACGTCTCCATGGTGCTGGTCACCACCGGGCCCTGGGTGACGGGGTCGAGGCGCAGCCGCAGTTGGCGGGACAGCTCGTTCTCGGGGATGAGCCCGACCGACACGAGCAGGGTGTCGCAGTCCACGTCCCACGCCCGGTCGAGCTGCGGCGTGAGGTGCTCGTCCACCGGGGCGACCGTCACCCGCTCGACCCGGTCGCGACCGTGGATCCCCACCACGGTGGTCGACAGGTGGAGGGGGATGTCGAAGTCGTGGAGGCAGGTCACGATGTTGCGGCTGAGGCCGTTGGCGTGGGGGAGGAGCTCGAAGACGCCGGCCACCTCGACCCCCTCGAGGGTGAGGCGCCGCGCCATGATCAGGCCGATGTCGCCCGAGCCGAGGATGGCGACCCGCCGGCCGGGTAGCACCCCCCGGAGGTTGACGAGGCGCTGCGCGAGGCCGGCGGTGAAGACCCCGGCCGGACGGTCGCCCGGGATGCGGATGGCGGCGCGGGTGCGCTCGCGGGCCCCCATGGCGAGGACGGTGGCGCCGGCGTCGACGTGGGCCACGCCGTGCTCGCCCGACAGCAGCTTGACGCGGTCGTGGTGCTGGTCGAGGAGGTAGGCGTCGCAGAGGACGTCGACCCCGTCGTCGAGCGCCTCCTCGAGCACGCGGTGGGCGTACTCCGGGCCGGTGAGCTCCTCGCCGAAGTGGTGCAGGCCGAACCCGGCGTGGATGCACTGCAGGAGGATCCCGCCGGCCTCGGGCTCGCGGTCGACCACGAGGACGCGCTCGGCGCCGGCGCGGCGGGCGGCGAGGGCGGCACCCAGCCCGGCGGGACCGCCGCCCGCGACGACGACGTCGTAGCGGTCGGCCAACGCCTGCGGTCGCTCGTCGATCACGGCCCGGCTCCGACGTCGTCGCGGTCGAGCACCAGCCACGACCCCCCACCCCGCTTGGTGAGCGACGGGTAGGGCACCTCGAGCTCGGAGGACAGGACCTCGAGGCAGCGGTCGGTGCAGAACCCGCCCTGGCAGCGGCCCATCCCGACCCGCGTGCGGAACTTGAGACCATCGAGGGTGCGGGCGCCCCGGTGGACGGCCTCGCGCACCTCGCCCTCGGTGACGAACTCGCAGCGGCAGAGGATGCGCCGGTACGCCGGCTCCGCGGCGGCGAGCGCGGCCTGCTCGTCGTCGTCCAGGTGGGCGAAGCGCACGGGCGGGGCGATGCGGGGCGGTTCGCCGT
Source organism: uncultured Microthrixaceae bacterium (assembly GCA_964649545.1). GTDB lineage: Bacteria > Actinomycetota > Acidimicrobiia > Acidimicrobiales > DATDAH01 > JAEUJM01. The sequence goes on from CAZYPY010000184.1 coordinate 1,913, forward strand.
GGGGGTCGAGTTCGAGGCCGAGGTCCGCCAGCAGCCCCGCGACGTGCACGGCGATGGCCGGTGCCGCGGTGAGGCCGGGTGACTGGATCCCGGCCACGTTGAGGAAGCCCGGCGCGGCGGTGGGGCCGATGAGGAAGTCCTCGTCGTCGAGCACGGCCCGCATGCCCGCGAACTGGGCGATCACGTCGCGCTCGCTGATGCCCGGGACGAGGCGACGTGCCGCGGCGAGGATGCGGTCGGCCCCGGGGGTCGACGTGGCCAGGTCGTCGCGCTCGTCGACCTCGTCCGCGGTCGGCCCGATCATGATCGTGCCGTCGTAGGTCGGGATGACCAGCGTGCCCTTGCTGGTGGGCGACGGGCACGGGTAGATCACCCGGCGGACGAGGC
>CAZYPY010000184.1:2399-5471 GCA_964649545.1 uncultured Microthrixaceae bacterium
GCGAGGCGCTTGTCGAGCAGGTACTCCTCGCCCTTGCGGGCGTGGATCGTGAAGTCGCCGACACTGGCGAGGGCGGCGATCGTGTCGGAGGACACCCCGGCGGCGTTGAGCACGAAGCGGGTCGGGATGACGCCGTGGGGGGTCTCGACCGCCCAGCCCTCGTCGCCGTCAGCGGCCGCGCCGGGTGCGGCGAGGGGCGTGAGGTCGAGCACCGGGGTGTCGGTGCGGAGGGTCACCCCGTTGGCGACCGCGCTCTCGGCCAGGCCGAAGCAGGCCTCGTACGGGTTGATCACCCCGGTCGTCGGGGCGTGCACCGCGCCCACGAGCTCGGGGTTGAGGGCGGGCTCAGCCGCCAGGACCTGCTCCCGGCTCCACCGCTCGACCCCCCGGACCCCCTTGTCCTCGGCGTGGCGGACGAGCCGGTCGAGGGCCGGCTCGTCCTCGTCGGCGAGGGCGACGGTGAGCTCGCCGACCCGGGCGAACCCGAAGCCGAGCTCGGCGCACAGGCCGTCCCAGAGCTGGTTGCCCGCCCACTCGAGGCGGCCCTTCAGCGTGTCCGGGCTGGCGTGGTGGCCGCCGTGGATGATCCCGCTGTTGGCCTTGCTCGTGCCGAAGCCGACCTCGGTGGCGCGCTCGACCAGGGTGACGCGCAGGCGGTAGCGGCTGAGCTCGTGAGCGATGGCGCAGCCCACCACGCCGGCGCCGACGATCACGACGTCCTGCAGCGCGCCGCCCGCCGGATTGACCACGACCCCGGAGGCTACTCAGGCGCCCGGGGCACACCCGACAGGAGGACGGTGTCGGCGAGGGCGGCGGCGATGTCCGCCTCGGCGAACCGCAACGGCCGCACCTGCTTGGCCGCGTAGGCGTCGGCGCCGGCCCGGTGCTCGGGGCGGCGGGCGTCGCCGGTCTGGCCGTAGGCGAGGAGGCCCACGGCGTCGGGGCCGTCGTCGGTGAGCTCGACCGCCATGAGGAAGCTGGTCCCGTAGTCGCACTGGTAGCCGCCGGGGCCGAGGCCGGTGCGCTCACGGCCGGGCAGGGCCACGGCCTTGGGCGGCACCGGCTCGAGCGACATGGGCGCGAGCGCCCCCCACGGGCTGAGCACGTTGAGCATGCCCTCGACCTCACCGCCACCGTGGACCGGCACCCGATCCTCACCCCGCATGGCCCACTGGACCTCGCCGAGGGGCGCGTCGAGCGCGACACCGGCGGCGTCGAGCACCCGCGCCGCGTGGCCGGCGGCCCGCAGCGCCGGGTCGGCGGCGGGGTCGCCCGCCGCGGCCTCGGGCGCCGGCGCCAGCCCCCGCGGCGTGGCCACCGGGTCGGCGGGGTCGAACCCCTCGGCGAAGAGCGGACCGGCGTCGAGGCGCTCCTCGGCGGTGAAGGTGCCCAGCAGCTCGCGCCACAGCGCGGCGCCGCGGGACCCGAGGTCGTAGCGCCGGTCCCAGGCTGCGAGCACGTCGGCGACCCGGCCGAGGTCGGCCTCGTGGCCCTCGACCGTCACGGTGCCGGCGGCCCGGCAGCGCTCGACCACGGCGTCGACGAGCAGGTCGGCACTGAGGCTCTCGTTGGCGAAGACCGCGTGGAGCAGGTCGTCCTTGGTGACGCCGCCCCGCTCGGCGAGCGCCGCTGCCAGCCGCGTGTTCTGGCGGGTGCGCAGGGTGCGGGGCGTGCGCTCGAGGCCGTGCATCGGCGAGAAGCCCTCGAGGGGCTGGGCCGGCGCGGTGACCCAGTGCGAGTCGTTGGCGTTGACGAGGGCGTCGCGCCGCTCGACCTGGGGGAGCTCCGCGTGGGCCTCGAGTCCCGGCGAGCGGGCGCCGTCGCCGTCGAGCCAGTCGTCGTCGGGATCGCTGCCGTCGAGCAGGGCCACCCGGTTCTCGTAGAGGAGCGCCGCGATCAGGTCGTCGCCCAGCCGGGCCCGGAACCGCTCCTGGGCGCCGGCGCTCAGCTTGGGGGTGGCCGAGGCGTCGATGTACCACGCTCGCCCCGAGCGGTCGGCGGCGAGGGTGTTGACCCAGGGCATGCCCTGGACCTCGGCGAAGGCGGCCTGGAAGGCGTCGAGATCGGTGGCCTGGCCCATGCGGGCGAACTGCTCGACCACCGCGGTGTTGTCGACGTTGGCGTCGCGATAGGCGAAGCCGACGTCGAGCCCCCAGCCCACGAGCGGCAGGTTGAGCATCGGGCCGTGGTGCGAGGCCCACAGCGTGCGCTCGACCTCGCCGAGGGCCCCGTCCTCCTGTCGCACCACGACGCGGTGGGTCGCCGGGGTCATGGCCCGCTCGTCGTCGCCGAAGCGGTAGCGGGTGGGCGCGCCCGGCACGAGATCGAGCCGGTAGACGGTGAAGCGGCTGCCGATCGAGAAGGTGTGGGCCCACGCCAGCCCGGCGTTGAAGCCCATCTGCACGCCGGGGGTGCCGAGCAGCGACACGCCGTAGACGTCGAGCTGGCCGGGGATGGTGAGGTGGCACTCCCAGAAGCGGGCCTCGCCGTACCAGGGGAAGTGGGGGTTGGCGAGCACCATCCCGTGGCCCGACGCGGTGACGTCGCCGCCCAACGCCCAGCCATTGGACGCGCCGTTGCCGGCCCCGCCGGCCCCACCCCCCAGGGCCTCGACCGGCGACGGGGGCACCGGGCCGTCGGGCCCCGGCGCCTCGGCCCGGCCGATCAGCTGCACCAGGTTGCGGCCGCTGGCCATCAAGGCGATGTCGACGAGGTGGGCGTGGAACTCGAGCTCGGTGACCGGGCGCACCCACTCGGCCCCGGCGCACCAGTCGGGCAGGGAGCCAGCGGCGTGGGCCTCCTCGACGGCGCGGTTGTACCCGGCGACGTAGCCGGCGATCAGGTCGCGGAGGTGCGGCGGCTGCGCGTCGCGGAAGGCGGCAGCCCGACCCGTCACGTCGAGGGCCAGGTAGCCGAGGTCGCTGGCTACGTGCGCGCCCTGGGGGCCGGCACCGAAGATGCGGGCCCGCTCGCTGCGGACCTTCAGCAACTGGTCGGCGATGGCCGGCAACTGGTCCCGCCCGCACGCCCACCCCTGGCCGTAGCCGATGCCGCCCCAGTCCCCCGCCCGGA
>CAZYPY010000185.1:0-5440 GCA_964649545.1 uncultured Microthrixaceae bacterium
CGGGTGTTCGAGCGCCTGCAGTTCGGGATGGTCGGGGTCAACGACATCAACCCCACGTCCGCGGCGGCGCCCTTCGGTGGCGTGAAGGCGAGCGGCCTCGGCGTCGAGGGGGCACGCCAGGGCCTGGCCGAGTACCTCGACACCAAGCTCGTCGGTATCGCCCTGTAGCGCCGGGTTCGCCGCGTCGCCCCGCCCCGGGCCCGGCCGGGACCCCCGGCGCCCGACGGTTCACCTCGGCGAAACACACGCGAAACGTCGCTTCCCTACGGTCGCCGTCGATGTCGGAGAACGACGTGGTGCTCGTGCGCTGGCCCGACGAGGCCGACCGGGTGGATCAGCTCCGCGACCAGGGGCGGCCACGACTGCTGCTCGTGCAGTCGGACGCCCCGCCCCCGGTCGTCGACGACGGCCTCGAGGACTGGATCCGGGTCCCCGCCGACGAACTGGACCTGCGGGCCCGGGTGGACGGCCTCGAGCGCCGTTGCCGGGTCCTGCGGGCCGCGCCCCCCGTGCTCGACGACGACGGCGTCCTGCGCCTCGACGACGAGTGGGTGGCGCTGCCCCCCGTCGAGCTGCGGCTCACCGCCGCCCTGCTCGACCGTTTCGGTGCGGTGGTGAGCCGCGAGGCGTTGGCGAAAGCCGGGTGGCCGTCGGGGGCCCCCGGCCGCAACGCCCTCGACGTGCACGTCCTGCGCCTGCGCCGCCGCCTCGAGCCGGTCGGCCTCGCGATCCGCACGGTGCGGTCGCGCGGCTACCTGCTCGAGCGGCGGTCGCGCGGTGGTGGCCAGCTGGCGGACGGGGCCTGATCCCCCACAGGTCCCGTCCGCCACTGGTCCCCTTCAGCGGCGGGCCCCTCGAGCGGCGGGTCGCTTCCGCCCCGGGGTCCGCCGCCGGCCTGTCGTCTCGATCCCGTCCCTTCCCGACCCGTCCCGATTCCCCGGCGCCCCGAGCCCGCGCCGGGCCCGCATCCGGAGAGAATTGACCCATGCCCGTCCTCGTGACCGCGATCATCAAGCCCTTCAAGCTCGAGGAGGTGCGCGAGGCCCTGCTCGACCAGGGCGTCGCCGGCCTCACCGTGACCGAGGTCCACGGCTACGGCCGCCAGGCCGGGCGCACCGAGACCTTCCGGGGTGCCGAGTACACCGTGGACTACGTCCCCAAGGTGCGCCTCGACATCGTCGTGGACGATCCCGACGCCGACCGGGTGATCGACGCCGTGGTCGCGGCGGCGAGGACGGGCAAGATCGGAGACGGGAAGGTCTGGTCCGTGCCGGTCGACCGCGTCGTGCGCGTCCGCACCGGCGAGCAGGGCGGCGACGCCGTGTGAGCCGGCTCGAACCACCGAGGACCTCGACGGGGCGCCCCACGGGCGCCCCGTCGTCGCGTCGGCCCCGCCGCCGTCCGGATCCTCCCGTCCGGCCGTCGGGGTGCCGCCGCCGACGTCAGGAAGCCGTCAGAGAGCCGGGAGATCACCGCGAGACCTCTGTGTGGAGCCGTTCACATCGGCGTCATGGTCTCGTGATGGCCCCTCCGTAGGTTCTCCGGCGAGCGGGAGACCCCCGCGTGGTGGAACCAAGTCGAACCAACGAAAGGAACCGGAATGTCTGCACCTCTTCTGAGGTCGTGTTCGGGGGGAGCACGCTCGTGAAGCTGCGAAAGAAGCTCCTCGTCGGCGCCGGGATCACCGGCGCCATCGTCCTGTTGACGTCGGTGGCGGCCAACGCGCAGGACTTCGATCCCGAGGTCGCGGTGAGCGACCTCGGCATCCAGCTCAACATCCTGTGGGTGGTCCTCGGCGCCGCCCTCGTGATCTTCATGCAGGCCGGGTTCGCCCTGGTCGAGACCGGCTTCTGCCGGGCCAAGCACGCCTCCCACGTCGTGTCGACCAACTTCGCCATCTTCGGCCTGGGCTTCGTCGGGTTCTTCCTGATCGGCTATCCGCTGATGTTCGGCGGCTACAGCCTGCCGCTCATCGGCATGGACTCGGCGACGGGGACGAACCTGCTCGGCTCGGGTGAGTGGGTCTTCCTGTGGCAGGGCGGCTGGGCCGGCAGCGGCAAGGCCTTCTACACCGCCGGCGCCATGGCCTTCTTCCTCTACATGGTGGCCTTCATGGACACCGTGGCGACCATCCCCACCGGGGCCATGGCCGAGCGGTGGAAGTGGAAGGCGTTCGTGGGCTGGGGGCTGTTCTGCGGCGCCATCTACTACCCGCTCTTCGGGGCGTGGACCTGGGGTGGCGGCTGGCTGGCCCAGCTCGGCAACTCGATGGACCTGGGTGCCGGCTACGTGGACTTCGCCGGCTCGGGCGTGGTGCACGCCGTCGGCGGCGTCGCCGGCCTCGCCGGGGCGCTCGTCCTCGGGGCCCGCATCGGCAAGTTCAACAAGGACGGCTCGGCCAACGTGATGCCGGGCCACCACATCCCCATGGCCATGCTGGGCACGTTCATCCTGCTCTTCGGCTGGTTCGGGTTCAACGCCGCCTCGACCTTCGCGGCCACCGACACTCGGTTCGCGGTCGTGGCGCTCAACACCGCCATCGCGGCGGCCTTCGGTGCCACCACGTCCATGTTCTTCATGATGAGCCGCGGCGACAAGAAGCCGGACCCCGGCATGATGGTCAACGGCATGCTCGGTGGCCTCGTGGCCATCACCGCCCCGTGCGCCTTCGTGCAGCCCTGGGCGGCGGCGGTCATCGGGATCCTGGCCGGCCTCCTGATCCCGGTGTCGCTCGGCTTCATCGAGAAGCGCGGCATCGACGACCCGGTCGGCGCCATCTCGGTGCACGGCGTGGGCGGCATCTTCGGTGTGCTCTGCGTGGGCATCTTCGCCGACGGCCAGTACGGCGCCGGTTGGAACGGCACCGAGGTGACCGGCATCACCGGCATCCTCTACGACGTCTCCGAGGGTGGGAAGCAGCTCGCCTCGCAGGCCATCGGCGCCCTGGTCATCTGCACGGTGATCTTCGGCGTGGCCTACGGCTTCTTCAAGATCCAGAACGCGATCATGAAGGGCGGCATCCGCAGCGCCGAGCAGGACGAGCTCGAGGGCCTCGACCTGCCCGAGATGGGCATGCTCGCCTACCCCGAGTTCATGGGCTCGCACGTGCCCGGGCTCGAGGCGCAGCAGACCCACGACCCCTCCGGCGTGGAGATGACCCACAAGTAGGTCGTCACCCCCTCGGGGGCGCACCTCGAACGCAGCACCTCGGACGGGTGTGGGCCCTCGGGCCCGCACCCGTTCCGCGCCCCGGCTCGGGCTCGGAACGGGACAGGGCACGACGGACGGGTCGCGGCGCAGCAGGCGAAAGAATCCCGCAAGAAAGACGGAACGTCGAGGCAATGCGGGGCCCACGGCTCCGACACACGGCCCCCGTACCGTCCGGGTCGTCGCCGGCCCCGCTCACGGCCGGCTGGGCGAGACCAGGAGAACGAGATGCACCGAGCACCGAGCCTCGACACGACACGGTCGTCCGCCTCGCCGACCGGCGCCGACGCCCGCACCACCCCGCCCGACACCTCGGTGGCCTTCGTCCGCTGGCCGAGCGAGCGGGAGCTGCGGTCCCGCCTGGCCGAGACCGGGGCGCCCCGGCTGCTCCTGGTCGAGCCCGGTGCCGTGCCGCCGGACTGCTGGGAGGTCGAGGAGGACTGGATCCGCACCCCGGCCGACCCCGTCGACCTCCACCAGCGTGCCGAGGTGCTGCGCCGGCGCTGCGCCCCGGCGCCGTCGGTCCGCCTGGACGAGGACGGCCTGCTGTGGCAGGGGGACCGGTGGGTCGCCCTGTCGCCCATCGAGGCCGCGTTGGTGGGGGAGCTGGTCGGCCGCTTCGGGCGGGTGGTCGCCCGCCGGAGCCTGGAGCACGCGGCGTGGCCCCGCGGGGGCGTCGACGCCCGGATGCTCGACCGTGCGCTGTCGCGGTGTCGGGCCAAGTTGGCCGTGGTCGACCTCGAGGTCCACCGCGTCCCGGGCACCGGCTACCTGCTCGCCCCGGTCCGGCCAGGAGGGGCATGACCGGCGCCGTCGCGCTCCGTCCGGGCTTGGCGCCCGGACGTCCGGCGGGACGGTCGGTCCGCGCCGGCGCTCGCGACCGCACGCGGTCGTGGGGTGCCCTCACTTCTGTCGCCCTCCTCGCCCTTCTCGTCCTCCTGCTGGTGCCGGCAGGAGGCGTCGGTCGCCCGACGGCGCGCGCGGCGGAGGGAGCTTCCACCACCACCACCACTGATCAGCCCCACGAGGGCCCCGCCCGCGCCGAGCTCGGCGTCCGTCCCCCCGGCCTGCTCTCGGCCGGCGGGGTCGACCGCCGGCACAGCTCCGCGGCCCGCGGCCTCCTCGCCGTCCTCTTCGTGGCCGTCGGCGCGATCACGGCCGGGAGCTCCCCGGTCGGGCGGACGCACGCCGTCGCACCCGTGCGGCCCCGGGTGGGCCGACCGTCGTCGCGAGGTCCGCCGGTCACCTGAGCGTCCCGCGGGTGGGGATCCCCCTGCCCGCCACGGTGGTCGTCGTAGGACGACCGGACCCTCGGAGAACCCCTTGACCACGACCTCGACCTGCGCCGCGCCCCGACGCGCGGCGCCCCCGACCGTCCACCCGGGCCCCACGCCCCCGGCGGTCGCCCTCGTCCGCTGGCCCCAGAACGACCACGAGCGGCGCCGCCTGGCCGACGCCCGGGTCCCCCGCCTCCTGCTGGTGGATCCCGACGCCCCACCTCCGCACCCGTGGGGGATCGACGAGGACTGGGTGCGCCTCCCCGCCGACCCGGAGGACGTCCGCCTCCGTCTCGGGATGCTGTCGCGGCGGACGGGGGCGCCCGTCCCGTGCCTCGACGAGTGGCCGCCGGCCGGCGTCGAGGGGGTCATCAGATGACCGGGAGGACGCATTCACGTTCACGAAACATTCGAGAAACACCGGCTCCGTACCTTGCCGACGTCCGACGAAACCGGAGGGATTGACATGGACCACCGACCGACCCGACGAACGACGAGAGGAGCGAGCTGATGGATACGGGTGACGCCGCGTGGGTGTTGACCTCGGCGGCTCTGGTGCTCTTCATGACACCGGGGCTGGCCCTCTTCTACGGGGGCATGGACCGCAGCCGCAACGTCCTCAACATGTTGATGATGAACTTCTGGTGCCTGCTGATCATCCCGTTGGTGTGGGTGATCGCGGGCTTCTCCCTCGCCTACAGCGGGGCCGGCTCGGTCATCGGCAACTTCGACTGGTTCTTCCTCAGCGACCTGTCCATCACCGACGACAGCGGGGGCTCGACCCTCCTCGCGGTGATCTTCCTCGGGATGTTCGCCGTGATCACGCCGGCGCTGATCTCGGGGGCGGTGGCCGACCGCATGAAGTTCTCGGCGTGGGCCATCTTCGTGCCCGTCTGGCTCCTGCTCGTGTACTGCCCGGTGTCGTTCTGGATCTACGGCGGCGTCTGGGGTGAGGG
>CAZYPY010000186.1:0-5402 GCA_964649545.1 uncultured Microthrixaceae bacterium
GGTACGGCGGTGTACGGACTGGCACGGCGGCTGTGCCCTGATCGAAGAAACCGCAGGTCAAGGGCACATTCCGGTACGGGCTGTTACGGGCTGAGATCGTGATCGACGAACTCATAACCCGAAGGTCGCAGGTTCAAATCCTGCCCTCGCCACCAGCGAAGAGGCAGGTCGGAGCCGGTGCGAGAGCACCGGCTCTCTGCATGTCGGGACCGAACGGGAAAGAGAGATCTACCGATCAGACTCCGTTCGGAACGGTTCTCAGCCCTCGAACTTGCGGGAGGGGTCTGCTCTCGGCGGAGTTGCTTTCACCAACCTGGCTCTCAGCGGTTCTACTTCCGAAATTCCTGATGGCCCGGCAACCGGACACCCCGTGGCCGACCACGCCAGGATCGGTCTTCTTCAGCGACGCGGCGAGCGCCGCCACGCTCTCGCGGGCCACCAAGGACGGCCGGATCCGCCGTCTCGCCCGGGGTCTGTATTCGGCGGACCGGAACGCCGAGCCAGCCGCGCTCGTCGTCCGCAACCGATGGAAGATCCTCGCCCACCTCGTTCCCGACGCGTTGATCGCCGACCGATCGGCCGCGAATGGCGGCATCCCGGTCGGTGGTGTCCTCACGGTCGTCTCCAACCGACGCAAGGAGGACGTCGTCCTCCCCGGGCTCGTGCTCTCGCCGCGGCCGGGACCAGGGCCGCTCGAGGACGACCTTCGGTGGGCAGAGGGACTCCGGCTCTCGTCGGACGCTCGGACCTTGGTCGACAACCTCGCCCTGTCTCGCGGGCGTGGCGGGCGACTGGCGCGCACGCTGTCGAGGGCTGAGGTCGAGCTCCCCTGACCGACGGACCGGCCGAACGTCGTGGCATCTGAGCGCACGGCCGAGTCATCGTCTCGCACTGCGTCGAGGGCGTTCGCTGGCGCGACCGGCGTGGTTCGCGTGCGCATGCCGCATGGCACGGTCCGGACCCGCCACGCGACCATTGCCGATGGTGCCTACGTCGCGCAACAGCTCTCGGGCGGCCCGGCCCGCCTGAGTTCTGGTCCTGGCTGCAGGCGGCGTCGAGGGATCGTGAGGAGACCGGCAGGGTCCTGAGCTGGCCCCCCGGATCGCAGTCAGGCGGGCTGGGCGGGTTCGGGCTCGACGGCTCGGCGGTGCGCTCCGCCGTTGTGCTTCAGTCCGCGGCCGCCCGACGACCTCGGCCAGGGCGGGGCGGGTGCCGCGCGGCGGTGTACACATGTGGTGACGGGCGGGAGCCGCGGAGGTCCGGTGACGGTCAGGTGAGTCGCATTGGAGTGATCGGGCGCAGGCTCCGCCGCGACGGCGTTGCCGGTCTCGTCCTCGGTGTGCAGAGCGTGCCCGATGGCCTGGCGACGGGGTTGCTCGCCGGCGTGAGCCCGTTGGCCGGCCTCTACGCCTACGTGGTCGGCACCCTCGCCGGGGCGGCGGCGACCTCCTCGACGTTCATGGTCGTACAGGGCACCGGGGCGATGGCGATGGTCGTCGCCGACGTTTCCGCCGTCCATGACAGCACCGACCCCGAGCGCGCGCTGTTCACCCTGTCGATCCTCACGGGTGCGGTGATGCTGGCCGCCGGGCTCCTCAAGCTGGGCGCGGTGCTGCGCTTCGTGTCCAACGCGGTCATGGTCGGCTTCATCAACGCCGTCGGGGTGAACATCGTCCTCGGCCAGCTCGCCAACCTGACCGGCTACGACGCCGAGGGGGCGAACCGGGTGGTGCGCGCCCTCGACACCCTCCTGTCGCCGAGCGAGCTCCACTGGCAGAGCGTCGCCGTCGGCGTCGTCACCGTCGTCCTGATCCTCGCTCTGGAACGAACACCGATCGGGGCGTTGGGCCTGGTGGTCGGGGTGATCGCCACGTCGGCGGCCGCGACGGCGCTGGGTTGGTCGGGCGTCGCCACGCTGTCCGATCTGGGTGTCGAGCTCGACGGGTTGCCCACACCGACGTGGCCGCTGGTCGGTGCCGTGCCGGCGCTGCTGGTGCCGGCGGCGTCGCTGGCGTTCGTCGGGCTGGTCCAGGGTGCTGGGATCTCGGCGAACTTCGTGAACCCCGATGGCCGCTACCCGGACGCGTCCCGGGACTTCGTCGGGCAGGGCGTGGCCAACGTGGCGTCGGGGGTGATGCAGGGCATGCCGGTCGGCGGGTCGGTGTCGGCGTCGGCCATCAACAAGACGGCCGGCGCCCGCAGCCGCTGGGCGCCGATCGTCGCGTCGGTGGTGATGGCGGTCGTCATCGTCGCGTTCGGTGACGCCGTCGGTTACCTGGCCATGCCTGCGCTGGCCGGCCTGCTGATCCTGATCGGCGTGCGCACCGTGAAGCCCGCCGATGTGCACTCGGTGTGGAGGACCGGTGTCGTGCAGAAGGCGGTCCTGGTCGTCACGTTCACCCTCACGATGGTGATCCCGCTGCAGTACGCGGTGATGGTCGGGGTCGGCCTGTCGGTCGTGCTGCACGTGGTGCGCCAGTCCAACCAGGTGACGGTGGTGCGGCGGGTCCGCGACGCCGACGGTCACGTGGTCGAGGTCGCACCACCGGCGGAACTGCCCGTCGGCGAGGTCGTGGTGCTGCAGCCCTACGGCAGCCTGTTCTTCGCCGCGGCCCCGGTGTTCGAGGACGCCTTGCCGACGGTGACGCCGAGATCGCGGGGCACGGTCGTCGTCCTCCGGCTGCGGGGGCGGTCGGATCTCGGGACCACGTTCATGGACGTGCTGCGCCGCTACGGCATCGCCGTCGGGGAGGCCGGCTCCCGGCTCCTCATCGTCTCGACCAATGAGCGGATCGAAGAGCAGCTGGCCGCCACCGGCGTGCTCGACGTCGTCGGACCCGAGGCCCTCTACCGGGGCGACGAGCGCGTCGGCGCCGCGCTGCAAGCGGCCGAGGCGGACGCCGCCGCCTGGGTCGAGCAACACCGCCCGGCCGATGACGGGGGGACCTGACGGTGCCGGCCCCAGGGTGAGGAGCGTCCGTCGATCGGGGGGCGGGGGGAGGCCCTGGGGCCGTCGTGTCGGTCAGGTCGGTCGGGGGGTCGCGACGTCGAGCTCGAAGGGGTGGGCGGGGCGGCGGACCAGGAGCACGACGCTGACCACGGCGATCCAGGCGGGGACGAGGTAGATGCCTGGGGTGTCGACGGTGACGTTGACCAGTTCGTACACGCCGACGGCGTAGGTGAGCAGCACGAGCCACTGCGGCAGGGTCTTGGTGGCGCGGGCCAGGCTGGCGGTGGAGAACATGACCAGCGTCGCCACGCGGGGCAGCACCACCGTGAGCACGCCTGCGGCCGCCGACCGCAGCAGCGACACCGCGCCGGGGTCGGGCGCCTTGTCGGCCACCGCCACCTGGATCGCCGGTGCCGCCAACAGGGCAGCGCTGAGGAAGAGCAGTGCGGCCAACAAGATGCTGGCGCCGAGGAACACCGTGCCGAACAGCTTGGGCTCGCGGTCGCCGATGCGACCGCGGACGACCCCGACGAACCACAGGAACGCGAGGGTCGAGAACACGAGGACCTGCAGCCACACGAGCGCGATGGTGGCGTTGGCCTGCTCGGCGTAGAAATCGCCGATCTCGGCGTCGGTGGCCGTGATGCCCGGCGCCGCGAGCAGTCCCCGCAGCGACAGCGACCAGCCGGCGGCACAGACGATGCCGGCCACGGCGGCCGCCTGGATCGAGGCGAAGCGACGGCGCCACCGGCTGGGCGCGAGGAGCGGCGGGTCGCCCTGATCAGTCATCGTCGGCCGGCCGATGCGATCGTCGCCACGTCGACCAGTGAACGAGCCGGTGTCTCCCGCCTCTCCACCCCATCGGGATCTCCGTGACCACCGCGCAAAATGTAGACAGCTGGTTACTCGATCAGCTGGCGGTTTGCGGAGCGTCGTGCGATCTGGTGCCGCGTGAGGTGGGACGTCCGACCACGCGCATCGCGCCCGCTGGGACGGCCTCCGTCTACCCACACCCGGGCGATCCCGCTGGTCATCCGAGGGTCGCGTCAGCGCAGGCGCCCGGCGATCCGCCGGTCAGCGCGCGCCTCGCGGCCGACGTCGGCGGCTCCGGTGCCGGTCCCATGCGCTTCCGCCATGGCGACCACGACGCATGGGTCCGGGGAGCCGCCCCTCGAGTGAGCGACGCCGACTCGTGACGAGCCGTCTCGGGTGGCGCCCTGGTCACGCCGGCAGGCGGTGGGTCTCGTAGGCCCACATGGCGAGCTCGACCCGGTTGCGGGCGCCGAGCTTGGTCATGAGGCTGGCGAGGTGGGTCTTCACCGTGCTCAGGCTGATGTGGAGCTCGTCGGCGATCTCGGCATTGGTACGGCCGAGGGCGACGGTGACGAGCACCTCCTCCTCGCGGTCGGTGAGCGGCTCGATCGGCTGGGCCGGCGGTGCGCTCGGTGATCCGTCGAGCTGGGCGAACGCCGACAGCAGGCGGGCGGTGACGCTCGGAGCGATGAGGGCGTCGCCGCCGGCGGCGGCGTGTACGGCCTGGGAGAGCAGCTCGGGCCCGGCGTCCTTGAGGAGGAACCCGCGGGCGCCGGCCTTCAGCGCGCCGTGCACGTACTCGTCGAGGTCGAAGGTGGTGATCACGACGACGGCGAGCGGGTCCGCCACGTCGGGCCCGGCGAGGAGGCGGGTGACCTCGATGCCGTCGAGCTCGGGCATGCGGATGTCGAGGAGGCAGACGTCGGGGCGCAGGTGACGGGCGAGCTCGAGCGCCGTGCGGCCGTCGGCGGCCTCGGCCACGACGTCGATGTCGGGTTGGGCGTCGAGGATCATGCGCAAGCCGGTGCGCACGATGTCCTGGTCGTCGGCCACCAGGACCCGGATGGTCACGTGGCCACCGGGCGACGGGGGAGCGTCGCCGCGACCCGCCAGCCGCCGTCGGGACGGGGGCCGGCGTCGAAGGTGCCGCCGAGGAGCTTGGCCCGCTCGGCCATCCCGACGAGCCCGAACCCGGGCGTGGACCTCGTCGCGGCGTCGCGGCCTCGTCCGTCGTCGACGACGGTGAGCCGGACGTGCTCGTCGTCGCCCTCGACCCGCACGTCCACCCGTGACGCGTGCCGGGCGTGGCGGAGGGCGTTGGTGACCGCTTCCTGGGCGAGACGGAAGCAGGCGGCATCGACCGACGGGCGGACGTCGTCGAGCCCGCCGGCGATCGTCACCGTCACCCGGGGGCCGGCGGCGCCGTCCTGCCGATCGAGCCGGGGCAGGTCGCGTATGCCCTGCTGGGGCCGCAGGTCCGCCTGGTCGCCGGCCCGCAGGGCGCCGACCATCGACCGCATCTCCTCGAGGGCCCGGGTCGCCTCCTCCTCGATGACGCCCAGCGCCTCGAGCGCCGCGTCGGGCCGGGTGGCGGCCACGACCCGGCCCGCCTGCGCCTGCACCGCGATCGCGGAGACGT
>CAZYPY010000187.1:0-5371 GCA_964649545.1 uncultured Microthrixaceae bacterium
AGCCAGGTCGACAGGCGGTACACCCCGTCGCCGACCTCGTCGACCTTCGTGTCGTCGGCCATCGGCACCCCCTGGCGACGGCGGACCACGTCAGCCGGCCGGCGCTCGCCGCTGGATCGTACCCCTGGTGCGCTCGGCACCGCGGGGCCGTCCGCGGTCACCTCCGCCCGCCCGCTGCGGCCTCAGGGCACCGCATCGGATCGCCGGGACGGGACCGGCCCCCGCTCGACCTCGATCAGACGGCGCTCGAGGTGGGCGCGCTCGACTTCGTTGCCACACCGGGCGAGCGCGACCCGGTACGAGGCGGCCGCGAGGTCGAGGTCGCCCGCCCGGCGGGCGAGCTCCCCGCGCACGGCGGGGAGCCGGTGGCTGTCCTCGAGCAGGTCATCGAGACCGTCGAGCAGCGCGAGGCCCTGCCGCGGGCCGGCCACCTCGGCGACCGCGACCGCACGGTTGAGGCGTACGATCGCCGACCCGGTGTGCGCCTCCAGGGCGGCGTAGTGCGCGGCGATCGCGCCCCAGTCGGTGTCGCCCGCGGTGCCGGCCCGGGCGTGCTCGGCGGCGATGCGGGCCTGGAGACGGAGCTCCTCGGCGTAGCCCGAGCACGGCTCGAGGCCGGCGACGAGGGCCAGGCCGCGACCGATCTCGTCGCCGTGCCACCGTGAGCGATCCTGGTCGGCGAGCATGACCAGCCGGCCGTTGTCCACCCGGGCGGCCCGACGCGAGTGCTGGAGCAGGAGCAGGGCGTGGAGCGCCCGGACCTGCGGTTCGTCGGGCGCCAGCTCCGCGAGCACCGCGGCGAGGCGGACGGCGTCGCCGGCGAGGTCGGCCCGGAGCAGCTCGGGACCGGCCCCGGGGGTGTACCCGGCGGTGAAGGCCAGGTAGATGGTCCGGCAGACCTCGTTCAGGCGAGCGCCCAGCTCGTCGGCGGCGGGGGCGCCGAGCGGGATGCCGGCGCCCACGATCTTCTTCTTGGCGCGCGTCAACCGCGCCGCCATCGTCGCGGTCGGCACCAGGAAGAGCCGGGCGATCTCCGCCGTCGGCGTGCCGACGACGAGGCGCAGCGCCAGGGCCGGCTGGGACTCCCGGGGAAGCGCCGGGTGGCAGCACAACAAGATGAGGTGCAGTCGCTCGTCGACCAACTCGTCCCCGGACGGGTCCGGAGCCACCCAGTCCGGTCGCACCGCGAGCAACGGCGCCTTGCGCCCGGCGCCCGCTTCCGCCCGCAGCCGGCCCAGGACCTGGCGATGGGCGGTCGTGTAGAGCCAGCCGGCGGGGTTCGCGGGAACCCCGCCGCCCGGCCAGCTCGCCGCGGCCCGGACGAACGCCTCGCCCAGCGCGTCCTCGGCCAGGTCGAGGCGCCGGGTCCGGGCCACCAGCAGCGCCAGCAACCGGCCCCACTCGGACCGGTAGGCCGCGGCCAGCGCGGTGTCAGCCGAGGTCGAGGACCGGTCGGATGTCGATGTCATAAGCAGGCAGGACCCGGCACAGCTCGATGACCGTGTCGAGGTCGGGCGCCTCCAGCACGTAGAAGCCGCCGATGCCCTCCGCGGCCTCTGCGAAGGGCCCGTCCGTCACGGTCAGCTCGCCGCTGCGGGTGCGCAGCGTCGTGGCCATCGTGGCGTCGAGCGCCTCGCCCCCGAGGATCTCGACCCCGTCGCGAGCGGTGCACGCCTCGTCGAAGGCCCGGTGCTTGGCCATGCCGGCCTCCTGCTCGTCCGGGCTCAGCTCGTCCCAGCCGGGCATCTCACCGTCGCCGGCCAGCAGCACGAAGTACTTCACGTCGACTCCTCTCGTCGTTGCCGGCGATCATCGCCGACACGACCATGACGCGCCCGCTGGGGCGAATTCGACAGGCTCGACGCGATTTCTCGTCCACGGCGAGATCGACGCGCGATCAGCGGGGGATCTCGCTCCAGGGCAGGTCCTTGTCCACCCGGACGTCGCCGGGGAGGCCCAGCACGCGCTCGCCGAGGATGTTGCGCATGATCTCCGAGGTGCCGCCCTCGATGGTGTTGGCCCGGGACCGCAGGAAACGTCCCGTCGGCGTCGACATCGACTCGGACGAGCGGGCCATCGGGTACCCGGGCGGGTGGCGCATGCCCTCGGGCCCGAGCAGGTCGACCACCGCCTCGTTGACCGCGATGCTCAGCTCGGCCGACGCGAGCTTCGCCACCGAGCCCTCCGGGCCGGGGTTGCCGCCGATGGCGTTCTCCTTGGCGCGGGTGTTGGTCAGGCGGCCGACCTCGGCCTCGATCCAGAGGCCGGCGATGCGGTCCCGCCAGCGGGCGCGCTCGTCCTCGTCGAACCGGTCGCGCCGCTCCTCCCAGAGCCGCACGAGCCCCGCGATGACGCCCGAACCCTTGGGGGCCGGCCCGCCGGCGAGGGCGACCCGCTCGTTCATCAGCGTGGTGGTGGCCACCCGCCACCCGTCACCGGTGGCGCCGAGGCGCTGCGAGTCGTGGATGCGCACGTCGGTGAGGAAGACCTCGTTGAACTCGGCCTCGCCGGTCATCTGGTAGAGCGGCCGCACCTCGACGCCGGGGGCGTGCATGTCGAGCACGAAGTAGCTGAGGCCCTTGTGCTTCGGCACGTCGGGGTCGGTCCGGGTGAGGAGCATGCCGTAGTTCGAGAGGTGGGCGAGGGTGGTCCAGACCTTCTGGCCGTTGACCACCCACTCGTCGCCGTCGCGCACCGCCCGGCTGGGGATGCCGGCCACGTCGGAGCCGTGGGTCGGCTCCGAGAAGAGCTGGCACCAGATGTCCTCGCCGGTGAAGATCCGGCGCAGGTGCTTCTCCTTCAGCTCGTCGCTGCCGTAGGCGAGCACCGTCGGCAGCCCCATGCCGATGCCGATGGGGTTGATGCGCAGGTCCTCGTAGGTCACGCCGTTGGCGCGGAGGATCCCGTCGATCACGGCCTGCTGGGCCCGATTGCCACCGAGGCCGCCCGAGCCCTCGGGCAGGTGGACCAGGGCCAGGCCGGCGTCGAACTGGGCGCCGCGGAACCGCACCTGGTCGTCGAGGAAGCCCCGGCAGGACTCGACGAGCGCGTTCGTGCGGTCGGCGAGCTCGGCGTCGGTGGGTGCGCTCATCGGACGGATCCTCCAGGTCGGCGGCGGCCCCCGAGGGTAGAACGCCGGCCGGCGCGCGGCGTCAGCGGGTCAGGCGGCGTCACCGCGCCAGGTGGGCCAGCCGAGCAGCTGGGGGCGCTCGCTGACCCAGTCGTGGCGATCCTCGCCGATCTCGGTGGTGATGACGTCCTCGAGCTTGGCCCGGTAGGTCTCGACGAGGTCACGGTGGGCGGGGTCGTCGGCCAGGTTCACGGTCTCGCCCGGGTCGGTCTGGCGGTCGTAGAGGACCACGTCGTTCTCGGCGAAGAGGGCGTCGACGTCGGCGGGCCGGTTCGGGTCGAGTGGCGAGAAGTACCGCCCGAACGTGTAGCGCTCGTCGGTGAAGCCCCGCAGGAAGCCGCGCTTGCGCCAGTCCGGGCGCAGCTCACCGGACAGCACCTTGTCGGCCACGTCGGGGTCGCCGAAGTGGTGCCAGAAGTCGGCGTCGAGGTAGGTCACGGCCTCGACTGCGGTGAGCACACCGTCGCGGACGGGAGCGCCACCGTCGAGGCTCTCAGCCAGCGAGTGGCCGTGCAGGGCCGGGTAGCGCTCGGCGACCGCGGCGGCGTCCACGCCGGCGAGCTCGAGGAGGGTCGGCGCCAGGTCGACCGCGGACGCGAGGGCGTCGGTGGTCCTGCCCCCGGCCAGGTCCGGGTGGTCGATGATCAGCGGCACGTGGAAGTTCTCGTCGTAGACGAGGTTGCCCTTCTGACGCAACCCGTGGGAGCCCACGAGGTCGCCGTGGTCGGCGGTGAAGAGCACGACGGTGTGGCCGGCCTGTCCCGACGCCACCAGCGCGTCGAGCACGAGGTCGATGCTGCGGTCCACGTCGCGGATGCAGTTCAGGTAGAAGCTCAGCGCCTGGTGCCAGTGGTCCTCGCCGGCGACCTCGCCGAAGACCAGGTCCATCATGTCGGCGTACTCGCGGACGGCCGGCGCCGCCCCCGACAGGTCGTCGCCGAGGTTGGCGGGCAGGTCGAGGTCCCACTGCGTGCGGTAGATCGGCACGTCGGCCGGGGGCTTGGCCACCACCGCATGGGCCAGGTTCGGCGGGAGCTGGACCGGCGAGCTGCCCCCGAAGTCGAAGCTCATGATGTCGTGGGGGTTCACGAAGTTGACCGCCAGGAACCACGGCTGGTCCTCGACCACGACCGGCGCCCGGTCGCGCAGCCACTTCACGGCCTGGCCGGCGATGACCGGGTCGACCCGCAGGCCCGCCCAGGCGCCGCCGTCGATGTCACCCCAGTCGTTCCACTCCGAGAAGCCGTACGGCTCGAGGGCGTCGACCGTCGACGGGGCACCCGGCCCCTTGTAGAGCTTCGAGAGGTGCCACTTGCCCTGGTAGCACGTGTAGTAGCCGGCGTCGCGGAGCATCGTGCCGATGGTGCCGAGGCCCGGATCGAGGGGGTCGACGTAGGGCATGTTGTCGTTGTCGTGGATCTGGGTCACCGGCATGTGCTGGCCCGTGTAGATCACCGAGCGCGACGAGCTGCACATGGCCGCGGCGGCGTAGTAGTTCGTGAAGCTCGTCCCCGACTCGGCGAGCCGCTCGTGGGCGGGCAGGCTCAGTCCGGCGGGCCGGGGCAGGTGGAAGCGCTCCTCGTCCGTGACGACGAGCAGGATGTTGGGGCGTCGCGACACGGCGCCAGTGTTGCCCACCGGTGACGGCGGACGCAGGCGATCCGCCGGTTCAGCCGTCGGTCTCGCTGTCGGGCAGCCACCAGAACGCCCCGCGGAGCCCGACGCTCTCGAAGTACGCGCTGGCCTCGGCGGGTTCGCGGCGGCGGTAGCCCGGCTCCAGCCGGCCCTCGTACCAGTGGGCGGCGAACCGCCACAGGGTGGCGAGGTCCATGCGGTGGCCCTCGGCGTTGCCGGTGCGTTCGAGCCACGCGTCGATGCAGGCGTCGTCGCAGAAGAGGAGCTGATGGCTGCAGGTGTGGACGACGTCGTCCCACATGTGGGCGGTGGGTACCGGGAAGTGCGCGCGCTCCGGGCCCACGAGTGGGGCCGACGCGTCGAAGCGCCAGGCGAGGGCCCGGTCGCAGGCGGGGCACGTGGAGGCGACGACGACCGGGCCGCAGTCGGGCACCACGTGGGGGATGGCGAACGAGTCCAGGCACAGCCGCCCCACCACAGCGTGGTGGCGCTCATGACGCTGTAGCCGAACGACCGGGTGGCGAAGGGATGGGCCAGCACGATCTGGCCCTGCTCGTCGAGGGCCAGGTGGCGGTCGGCGGCGAGCTGCTCGATGGCCCGGCCGAG
>CAZYPY010000188.1:0-5336 GCA_964649545.1 uncultured Microthrixaceae bacterium
CGCTGACGCCGCCGACGCTCGCCCACGGCGGCGACATCGACACCACCGACCTCGGCGCCGACCTCGTCCGCGCCCTGCTCGACGGCCTCGGCTCGTCGATGCCGCTCGACCTGTGCGCGTACGTGCACCAGGGTCGCACCGAGCGGGCCCAGCTCACCTTGCGATCTCCGTCGTTCGCCTCGTTCGAGCCCTCCGACGGCTTCGAGCTCTGCGACCTGCTCGCCCGGCGCCTGCGCAAGGGGCAGTCCGGGCCATTCCAAGCCGCCGGCTACGTCGGCACGACGGTCGCCACCTCCGGCTGGGCCTCGAGCGGGCTGTTCGCGGTGGGCCGCCGGCGCGGGTTGCTCGGTCCCCCCGAGATGGCTGCGGTCGAGCGGTTCTGCACCACCCTCGGATCGAGCGTGCACCAGCTGCACGAGCAGCACGACGAGGGCCTGTTCGTCCCCGAGTTCCAGGTCCGCTCGACCGAGGCCGCGCTCGGCGCCGAAGCGTCGGTGGCGCTCGCCACCGGCGACGGCATGCGCCGGGGCCATGCACTGGCCACGGGCCGGGTGGAAGCCGTCGCCACGGCCCTGCTCAAGGCCATCGACTGCGGGCGCATGTTCCGGTACGCCAGCGAGACCGAGGTCGACGGCGAGCGCCGCGCCCTCGCGCTACTGCAGGGCGACGACGGCACCGTCGCCCTCCGCGGCTCCTCGGTCCCCGGCGGGATCCCCGGCAGCGCCGTCGTCATCGCCACCTACCGCGCCGCCGCCGCCCTCCAGCCGCCCCCCCTAGGCGGGGCGGTAACCTCCGGGGCGCCCGGTGACGGGGCGGCTCTAAGCTGCGGTGATGGCCGACGACTACCTGGAGCACCTGCGCGCTGTCCCGTTGTTCGCGTCGTGCTCGAACGCCGATCTGGCCGCCATCGCGGCGGCCGTCGATGAGCTCGAGGTGGAGGCCGGGCGGGTCCTCGTCACCGAAGGCGAGGTGGGCAAGGAGGCCTTCGTGATCGTCGACGGCGAGGCCGTGGTGACGCGGGCCGACGAGGTTCTCAACACCATCGGTCCCGGCCAGCCCTTCGGGGAGATGGCGCTCGTGGACCGCTCGCCCCGCAACGCCACCGTTACCGCCAGCACGCCGATGCGACTTCTCGTGATCGCCCAGCGGGAGTTCGTCGGGCTCATGGACGCCTCACCCGGCTTCACCCACTCGATCCTCGCCGCCCTCGCCGCGCGTCTCCGCGCCAAGGACGTCGCCCTCTACGGCTGACTCAGCCGGTCGCCGCCACCGAACACGGACCTGGGCGCCCTGCGCCCTATGCTGGTCTGTCGGGCATTTCGCCCGGTATCCATCACCTGTAGGAGTTTCGTGGCCAGGCAGAAAGACGACGTCATCGTCACCGAGGGCATCGCCACCGAGGCGCTGCCCAACGGCATGTTCCGCGTGAAGCTGGAGTCCGGGCACGAGGTGCTCGGCCACATCTCCGGCAAGATGCGCCGGGCGCGCATCCGCGTGCTGCCGGGCGACCGCGTGCAGATCGAGGTGTCGGCCTACGACACCTCCCGCGGACGCCTCACCTACCGCTACAAGTAGCGGTCCCGGATGCCCACCTCCGAGGCCTCGATCGGCCGCGCCCATCGGGTCGTCGCCGAGGTCCTCCTCGCCCTCGTGCTCGCCCAGGCGGTCGTGGCGGGCCAGGCGCTCTTCGGCGACTGGTCGATCAGCGTGCACGGGTACATGGGCAACGCCTCGTTCGTGCTCGGCCTCGTGCTCGTCGGCCTCGCCGCGGTCGGCCGGTCCGACCGCACCCGCATCGTGCTGTCGGCGATCCTCGTGGCGGCCCTCTTCGCCCAGACCGGCCTCGGCTACGTCGGGCGCGAGACCGCCGAGGCGGCGGCGTGGCACGTCCCGCTGGGCGTGGCCATCTTCGGCTTCACCGCCTACCTCGTCGGCCGCCCGGCCGGCAGCGATCGCACCCCGACCGCCTGAGCCTGCGCCCGGTCAGCCCGTCGCGGCGGCTTCGAGGAACGGCGGGCGCTCGCCGGCGGCGTCGACGACCAGGTTGGCGCCGCTGATGTACGACGCCAGCGGGGAGGCCAGGAACACGCAGGCGTCGCCGATGTCGGCGGGGGTGGCCAACCGGCCGAGGGGGACGGTGGCCGCGACCCGGGCGAGACCGGCGTCGTCGCCGTAGAACAGGTGGGACTGCTCGGTCTCGATCATGCCGGCGGTCACGCAGTTGACCCGCACCCTCGGGGCCCACTCCTGGGCCACGCTGCGGGTGAAGCCGATGACGCCGGCCTTGGCCGCGCTGTAGGCCGCCGTCCCGGGTGAGGGGCGCAGCGCGCTGACGCTCGTGATGTTCACGATGGCGCCGCCGTCGTCCTGGCCCTGCATGACCCGGTTGGCGGCCTGCGACACGTGGATCACCGCCAGCAGGTTGAGGGCGATGATCGAGGTGGTGAAGCGGGGGGACGCGGTGGCGGCCTCGGCGCTGGGGGAGCCGCCGGCGTTGTTCACGACCACGTTGAGGCGGCCGTGGCGCTCGATGATCGCCGCCACCAAGGCGTCGACCTGCTCGGGCTCGCGCACGTCGGCGGCGACGAACATCGGCCGCCGCCCGTCGACCGCGGGCCCGTCCTCGGGTTCGTTGCGCCCGCAGATGGCCACCTCGGCGCCGGCGGCGAGGAAGCGCTCGGTGATGCCCCGGCCGACGCCCCGAGCGCCGCCCGTGACGAGCACGACCCGTCCGGTGAAGTCGAGCAGGTCCCCGGGCGCCGTCACGGCCCGGAAGCTACCGGAACCCCGTGCGCCCGGCCCATCCGCCCACTGGGCAACTAGCGGAGGCCGGGGCCGCGGCCGTACGGTCTGACGGACCGTCAGATCGGCCCGCGGACGCGCCGCGGCACGCACAGGAGGCTCGGGTGGGCAACAGCTACCAGG
This sequence comes from uncultured Microthrixaceae bacterium, assembly GCA_964649545.1. Classification (GTDB taxonomy): domain Bacteria; phylum Actinomycetota; class Acidimicrobiia; order Acidimicrobiales; family DATDAH01; genus JAEUJM01. The sequence goes on from CAZYPY010000188.1 coordinate 2,926, forward strand.
TCGACGACCTCGGCATCGCCGAGATCGTCATGGACAACCCACCGGTGAACGCCCTCACCGTGGCGGGCTGGTTCGAGGTGGCCGAGCTGCTCGACCGGGCCAGCGCCGACACCGAGGTCCGGGCCGTCGTGCTGCGGGCCGAGGGCCGGGGCTTCAACGCCGGCGTCGACATCAAGGAGATGCAGGCGACCGAGGGCTACGACGCCCTGATCGGTGCCAACCGGGGCTGCTACGCCGCCTTCGCCTCGGTCTACGAGTGCGCCGTGCCCGTCATCGCCGCGGTGAACGGCTTCTGCCTCGGCGGGGGCATCGGCCTGGTGGGCAACGCCGACATCATCATCGCCGCCGACGACGCCACCTTCGGCCTGCCCGAGGTCGACCGGGGGGCGCTCGGCGCCGCCACCCACCTGGCCCGCCTGGTGCCCCAGCACAAGATGCGGGCGATGGTCTACACGAGCGCCACCGCCACCGCCCAGGAGCTCCACGACTTCGGCTCGGTGCTCGAGGTCGTGCCGCAGGCCGAGCTCCGCGATGCCGCCTTCGCGGTGGCCCGGGGCATCGCCGAGAAGAGCCCGCGGGTGATCCGGGCGGCCAAGGAGTCGCTCAACGGCATCGACCCCGTCGACGTGAAGCGCAGCTACCGCTTCGAGCAGGGCTTCACCTTCGAGCTGAACCTGTCGGGCGTGTCCGACGAGGCCCGTCAGGCCTTCGTCGACAAGCGCGACGCCGACTTCGACCAGTAGCCAGAGGAGCACGGACACCCATGCCCGACAAGCGCATGACCATCGACGAGGTCGTCGGTGAGCTCGAGGACGGGATGACCATCGGGATCGCCGGCTGGGGGTCGCGGCGCAAGCCGATGGCCTTCGTCCGCGCCATCCTGCGGTCGTCGCTGAAGGACCTGACCATCGTCTCCTACGGCGGCCCCGACGTGGGCCTGCTGGCCAAGAGCGGCCAGGCCCGCAAGGTCGTCTACGGCTTCGTGTCGCTGGACTCGATTCCGCTCGAGCCCCACTTCCGCATTGCCCGCCAGACCGGCACGATCGAAGCCGAGGAGTACGACGAGGGCATGTTCGTGCTGGGGCTACGGGCCGCGGCGCAGCGCCTGTCGTTCCTGCCCACCCGCGTGGGCCTCGGCACCGACCTGCTCGAGTCGAACCCCCGCCTGAAGCTGGTGACCTCGCCCTACGACGACGCCGAGCAGTACGTGGCCATGCCCGCCCTGCGCCTCGACGTGGCCCTCGTGCACATGAACCGGGCCGACCGGGGCGGCAACGCCCAGTACCTCGGCCCCGACCCGTTCTACGACGACCACTTCTGCCTCGCCGCCGACAAGCGCTTCGTCTCCTGCGAGCGCATCGTCGAGACCGAGGACTTCCTGAAGGAGGGCCCGATCCAGTCCCTCCGCCTCAACCGCCTGATGGTGGACGGCGTGGTCGAGGCCCCCGGCGGTGCCCACTTCACGCTGTGCGCCCCCGACTACGACCGCGACGAGGCCTTCCAGCGCGAGTACGCCGCCACCGCCGGTGACGACGAGAAGTGGGCGGCGTTCAAGGCGAAGTACCTGGACGTGAGCGAGGCGGACTACCAGCGAGCGGTGAAGGAGCGCGGCGAATGAGCGACGTGACCACCTCGGCTCCCGCCGAGACGTTCACCCGGGGCGAGGTCTGTGTGGCCGCGCTGGCCGACGTCTTCCGCGGTGACGGCGAGATCCTCGGCAACCCCATCGGCAACGTGCCGGTCATCGCCGGCCGCCTCGCCCGGGCCACCTTCGAGCCGGACCTCGTGATGACCGACACCGAGGCCCTGCTCGTGGCCAACACCCTGCCCGTCGGGGTGGCCGTGCCGTTCGAGGACAAGCTGGTCGAGGGCTGGCTGCCGTTCGCGTCGATCTTCGACGTGGCGGTCTGGCCCGGCCGGCGCCACATCATCATGGGCCCGAGCCAGATCGACCGCTTCGGCAACATGAACATCGCCTGCATCGGCGACTGGCGCCGGCCCAAGGCGCAGCTCCTCGGCGTCCGGGGCGCCCCCGGCAACACCATCAACCACACGTGCAGCTACTGGGTGCCGAACCACAGCACCCGGTCGTTCGTGGAGAAGGTCGACTACGTGTCGGGCGTCGGGTACGACCGGGCTGCGGCCCTCCCGGGTGACTCGGCCCGCTTCCACGAGATCCGCCGGGTGGTCTCCAACCTCGGCGTGTTCGACTTCGAGACGCCCGACCACACCATGCGCCTGCGCTCGGTCCACCCGGGCGTGACGGTCGACGAGGTGGTCGAGGCCACCGGCTTCGCCCTCGTCGTCCCCGACGACGTGCCCGAGTCGCGGCCGCCGACGGTGGAGGAGCAGCGCCTCATCCACGAGGTGATCGACCCCAACGGCTTCCTGGCCAAGGAGGTCAAGGAGCC
>CAZYPY010000189.1:0-5320 GCA_964649545.1 uncultured Microthrixaceae bacterium
CGCCACGAGTCGGGGGTGCCCCGGGCCAGCACCGACAGCCCGCCGAGGGCCCGGAAGGTGAGCTTCTCGGCGGGCTTGCCCCGGAAGTTGCGGGCGGTGGCGCAGAACACCAGGCCCTCGACCAGGTCGCGGTGGCGGTGCCACAGCAGCTGGGCGATGGGGCCGCCCATCGAGTAGCCGACCGCGATGACCCGTTCGACGCCCAGCGCGGCGCAGGCCGCAGCGGCGTCGTCGGCGCAGTCGGCCAGGCGGAAGCGGTCGTCGGAGCGGATGCCCCGGCCGTGGCCCCGGTGGTCGATGGCGACCACCGAGAACCGCTCGCCCAGCGGCGCGTACTCGGGGAACCAGTTCAGGTCGGCGCTGGCGGTCCAGCCGTGGAGCAGGAGCACCGTGGGAGCCCCCGGCGGCCCCTCGACGGTGCGGACGAACGTGGTGCCCCGCCCGGGCAGTTCGAGGGCGCGCCCCGGCGGCAGCGGCGGCGCGACCAGTGGCGCCGACTCGACCGGTGCGGGCCCGGTGGCGGAGGGGCGTGCGCCGGGCGTGGCCCCGCCCCTCAGCTCTCGATCTCGACGATGGTCACCGTGAGGGTGCCGCCGGGCGCCTCGTAGCTCACCTCGTCGCCCACCTTGGCCCCCATCAGGGCCTCGCCGAGCGGCGACATGGGGGAGATGACGTCGACGTCGTCGCGCTTCTCCTCGATCGAGCCGATGAGGTAGCGCTCGGGGTCCTCGTCGTCCTCGTAGACGATCGACACGATCGACCCGCCGGTCACCGCGTCGGAGACCTCGCTCTCGTCGACGATCTGGGCGACCTCCATGAGCGCCTCGAGGTGGCGGATGCGGGCCTCGGTCTTGCCCTGCTCCTCCTTGGCCGCGTGGTAGTCGCCGTTCTCCTTCAGGTCGCCCATCTCCCGGGCGGCCTCGATCTTGCGGGCGATCTCGATGCGCCACTCGGTGGTGAGGTGCTTGTGCTCCTCGGCGAGGCGGTCGAAGGCCTGCTGGCTGAGGTAGTGCGTCTGAGCCATCGTGCAAGGGTAGCGAGGGGTGTCCGGCGGGGAAACGGCCCGATCCGGGGCGGTGGTCGACGTCCGACCCTCCGTCCGGGTTGACGTTTCGTCACCGAGGCCCGACACTGGTCGGCGATGCCTGGTCACCCGACCTCCGCCATCATCATTCGCTAGCGCACGCCGGAGCCCCGGCGTGCGCCCCTGACCGTCCACCCCGGTGGGCGGTTTCTTCGTTTTCGACCACTTCGTCCGACCGGCACGGCCGGACCACTCATCACGGGAGCACCCGCATGACCAGCACCACCCACCGGATCGGCGTCGTCGGCGGCGACGGCATCGGCCCCGAGGTCACCGCCGAGGCCCTCAAGGTCGTCGCCGCCACCGGCGTGTCCCTCGACACCGTCGACTACGACCTCGGGGGCGCCCGCTACCTGCGCGACGGCGTGGTGCTGCCCGACGAGGTCGTGGAGGAGTGGCGGGGCCTCGACGCCCTGCTCGTCGGCGCGGTGGGCACCCCCGAGGTGCCACCCGGCGTGATCGAGCGCGGCCTGCTGCTCAAGATGCGCTTCGACCTCGACCTCTACGTCAACCTGCGCCCGTTCCTGTTGCCGGAGAAGGGGGTCGACTTCCTCGTCGTCCGGGAGAACACCGAGGGCAGCTACGCCGGCGAGGGCGGGTTCCTGCGCAAGGGCACGCCCCACGAGGTGGCCACCCAGGGCTCGGTGAACACCCGCATGGGCGTCGAGCGCTGCGTGCGCTTCGCCTTCGACCTGGCCCACGGTCGGCCCGACCAGCACCTCACCCTGGTGCACAAGACCAACGTGCTCACCTTCGCCGGCGACCTCTGGCAGCGCACCTTCGACCACGTGGCCGCCGAGTTCCCCGACGTGACCACCGCCTACAACCACGTCGACGCCGCCTGCATCTACTTCGTCGAGGACCCGAAGCGCTACGACGTGATCGTCACCGACAACCTCTTCGGCGACATCCTCACCGACCTCGGTGGCGCCGTCTCGGGCGGCATCGGCTTCGCCGCCTCCGCCAACCTCAACCCCGACCGCACCGGGCCCTCGATGTTCGAGCCCGTGCACGGGTCCGCACCCGACATCGCCGGCAAGGGGACCGCCAACCCCACCGCGGCGGTGCTCTCGGCTGCGATGATGCTGGAGTTCCTGGGCGAGGCGGACGCCGCCGCCCGTGTCCGCAAGGCGTGCGCCGACCCGTCGGCGCTCACCGGTTCGACCAGTGCGATCGGGGACGCGATCGCAGAAAGGGTGTAGGGGAGATGCCGATCGACAAGGTCGCCAAGATCTGGATGGACGGGGAGTTCGTCGACTGGGACGACGCCAACGTCCACATCCTCACCCACACGCTGCACTACGGCTGCGGGGTCTTCGAGGGCATCCGCGCCTACCAGACGAGCCGTGGCGCCGCGGTGTTCCGCCTGCGCGACCACATCGAGCGCCTGTTCAACAGCGCCAAGATCTTCATGATCGACATCCCGTACACCGTCGACGAGCTGTGCGACGCCACCCGGGAGCTGGTCCGGGTCAACCAGCTCGACTCCTGCTACATCCGCCCGATCGCCTTCCTCGGCTACGGCGAGATGGGGCTCAACCCGCTGCCGTGCCCGGTCAACGTCTCGATCGCGGCCTGGCCGTGGGGCACCTACCTCGGCGACGAGGGCCTGAAGCACGGCGTGCGCATGAAGGTCAGCTCGTGGAAGCGCCACGACCCGAACAGCCTCCCGCCGGCGGCCAAGGGCACCGGCATGTACATCAACTCGTCGATGGCCAAGGTCGAGGCCCTCAAGGCGGGCTACGACGAGGCGATCCTCCTGTCGCCCAACGGCCACGTGAGCGAGTGCACCGGCGAGAACATCTTCATGGTCCGCGACGGCGCCATCATCACGCCCCCGGTCTCGGCCGGTGCCCTCGAGGGCATCACCCAGGACTCGGTGCGCACCATCGCCGGCGACCTCGGCATCGAGTACCACGTGCAGCACCTGCTGCGCAGCGACCTCTACACCGCCCACGAGGCGTTCCTGTCGGGCACCGCTGCGGAGGTCGTGCCGATCCGCTCGGTCGACGACCGCGACCTGGGCGAGCCCGGCCCCGTCACCAAGGCGATCCAGGAGCACTACTTCGCCGCCGTGCGCGGCGAGAACGACCGCTACAAGGACTGGCTCGACCATGTCAACGAATAGCCCCGCTGCGGGCCTCCCCCGACACGTCGACATCTACGACACCACGCTGCGCGACGGCAGCCAGCTCGAGGGCATCTCGCTGACCGTCGACGACAAGCTGCGCATCGCCGAGCAGCTCGACTACCTCGGCGTGCACTTCATCGAGGGCGGCTGGCCGGGCGCCAACCCCAAGGACGACGAGTTCTTCCAGCGGGCGCCGAGCGAGCTCGACCTCGAGTTCTCCACCCTCGTGGCCTTCGGGTCGACCCGCCGGGTGAAGGGCAAGGTCGACGACGACCCCACCCTCGCCAACCTGGTCAAGGCCAACACGTCGGCGGTGTGCATCGTCGGCAAGTGCTGGGACTACCACGTCACCGAGGCGCTGCGGACCACCCTCGACGAGGGCGTGGCCATGGTCGGCGACTCGGTCGAGTTCCTCGTCAACGCCGGCCTGCGGGTGTTCTTCGACGCCGAGCACTTCTTCGACGGCTACAAGCGCAACCCCGAGTTCAGCCTCCGGGTGGTCGAGGCCGCGGCCATGGCCGGCGCCGAGTCGGTGGTCCTCTGCGACACCAACGGCGGCTCGCTGCCGTTCGAGGTGGAGTCGATCGTGGCCGACGTCGTCGCCCACCTCGACACCCCGGTGGGCGTGCACCTGCACGACGACACCGGCTGCGGCGTGGCCAACGCCCTCGCCGGCGTGCGGGGCGGCGCCACCCAGGTGCAGGGGACGATCAACGGCTACGGCGAGCGCACCGGCAACTGCAACCTCTCGACCATCATCCCCAACCTCAGCCTGAAGATGGGCGTCGACACCATCCCCGCCGACCGCCTCGAGCGCCTCACCACGGTCTCGCACCACGTGGCCGAGCTGGTGAACATCTCGCCCGACCCCCAGCAGCCCTACGTCGGGGCGTCGGCGTTCGCGCACAAGGCCGGCCTGCACGTGAGCGCCATCGCCCGGCGCTCCGACGCCTACGAGCACATCCAGCCCGACGCGGTGGGCAACGGCACCCGCTTCGTGGTCTCGGAGATGGCGGGCAAGTCGACCCTCGACCTCAAGGCCAAGGAGATCGGCCTCGAGATGGACGGCAAGGAGCTGGCCGAGGTCGTCGAGCGGCTCAAGACCCTCGAGCACGAGGGCTTCCACTTCGAGGCCGCCGACGGCTCACTCGAGCTGCTCATGCGCGACGCGGCCGGCTGGGAGCAGACCTTCTTCGAGCTCGAGTCGTTCCGCGTCACGGTCGAGCACCGTGCCCCCTCGTCGGGCAGCACGGGCCAGGCCGGCGCCGAGGTGGTCACCGAGGCCACGGTCAAGGTGAAGTTCGACGGACAGCGGGTCATCGAGACGGCGGAGGGCAACGGCCCGGTCAACGCCCTCGACCAGGCCCTGCGCAAGGCCATCGGCCAGGCCTTCCCGGCCCTCGGCTCGGTGCACCTCACCGACTTCAAGGTGCGGGTGCTCGACACCGGCAAGGGCACCGGGGCGGTCACCCGGGTGCTGATCGACTCCACCGACGGCGACCGCACCTGGTCCACGATCGGGGTCTCCGAGAACGTCATCGAGGCGTCGTGGCAGGCGCTGGCCGACTCGGTCATCTTCGGCCTGCTGAAGGCCTCCGCCTAGGATCGCCTCCGATGTCCGCGCCCCAGTACGTCCCCAAGAGCGCCCGGCCCGGGAACCGGGTCTACGAGTCGCCGCCGTGGCAGCACGACCCGTGGACCGGGCACCCCGCCGGCAACCTCGAGCAGGGCCAGCCCCGGGGGCACTTCTACGGCAACCAGGGCCCGGACCAGGGCTACGTGCTGCTGCTGGCCGATCGCTTCGAGCCGCACCTGACCGACGGTGAGGTGCTCGAGGACGTCAAGGCCGGCGTCGTGGGCGTCGCCCTCAAGCGGGGCTCGCTGTTCGGGCGGGCGCCGGTGGTCCACGACCTCACCCTCGCGTTCACCCTCTTCGGGTTCCTCGACGAGTCGCCCGACCCGGCCCTCGTCGACCTGCGCAAGGAGCTGTTCGCCTCGGCCGCCGTGCACTACGCCGAGCGTCGCGCCATCGTCGACCTCGTGCCCGAGGCGACACTGCGGATGACGCCGATGCAGGTCGCCGAGGCCCACGCCGCCGACTGGCG
>CAZYPY010000190.1:0-5273 GCA_964649545.1 uncultured Microthrixaceae bacterium
ACTCGGCTGTTGTTCAGGTCGGCCACGTACACGCGGCCTGACGGGTCGGTGGCCATGCCGCGCGGGTCGTCGAACTGGCCCTCGGCGGCGCCTGGGCCGCCCCAGGCGGTGACGACGTCGCCGGCGCTCGTGTACTCGGTCACCTGGTTCGTCACGCCGTTGCTCACGTACACGTTGCCGGAGTCGGCGACGGCGAGGTATCCGCAGTCGGCGTCCCACTCATCGACGAAGGTGCCGGCTGAGGTGAACCGCTGGATCCTGTCGTTGCCGCCGTCGGCGACCAGGACGTCTCCGGTGGGGGCCACGGCGACGTCGGTGGGGAGGTCGAACTCGCCGGCTTCCGTACCCGTCGACCCCCAGGAGCCCACGAAGGCTCCGGTTGAGGTGAAGGCCTGGATCCGGTCGTTGTTGCTGTCGGCCACATACACGGTGCCGTCGTCGGCGACAGCGATCGCCGTGGGGAAATCGAACTCGCCGCTCCCGGCACCGGTCGATCCCCACTTGCCCAGAAAGACCCCCGTTGGCGTGAACCGCTGGATCCGGTCATTGCCGGTGTCGGCCACGAACACGTTTCCGGTCGGGCCCACCGCGACATCGGCCGGCGAGAAGAACACACCGGAGACCGAGCCATAGTCGCCCCATTGCGACACGTACTGCGGCGAACCACCGGTCGCCTGCGCCGGAGCGACCACCCACGACGCGGCGACGAGCCAAACTACGCCGACCACAACAGCACATCGCATCGTTCTGATCGGCCGAGTCAACACGGGTTCGCTCCCCCACCGTCGACGCCTCGAGCGCTCGACAGTGCTCAGAATATCGAAACTTTCGATATTGGGTAGGGCCGCACTTACTGCCCCGGTGGAGAAGTCGCTGAACACCGAGGAACACCAGGTCCTCGCCGATCTCCTCCGTGACCTGCGGACCGAGGCTGGCCTCACCCAAGTCGAGCTCGCCGCCCGCCTCGATCGACCTCAGTCACTCGTCAGCGGCTACGAAAGCGGTCAACGACGTGTCGACGTCGTCGAACTCCGCAGTATCGCCCACGCCCTTGGCACAACACTCCCGAACGTCGTCGAACGCTTCGAGCAGGCCGTCCTCGAGAAGTACACCATCAGCCGGGGCTGAGCTTCCTTCGCGCAGTGCGGGACGAGGACCGGGACAGCTAGGAAGTGTGCTTGGCACAGGTTCGACTCGGCCCGTCATTCACCGGGCACTGACCGGGAACTCGTCTTCAGCAACGCAGCGACCTGGCCACCGGGTGACGGTTCTCAATGGACCGCAGCGCGAATCACTTCCGCTCTTCCACACCCCGCGTTCGCGACGCACTCCACGAGGTTCCACTCCGGCTGGCTCACCTGGACGGGGAGCGCTCGGCAATAGTTCATCAGATGCTGTACTATTCGTCGCATGCCTTCCGTCTCCGTCGACATGGAAGCCCTTGCCCGGGTCGGTCGTGCTCTGGCGGATGACACCCGCCGGCGGCTGCTCGTGGCCATTCTCGAGGGGCGCCACTATCCGGCTGAGCTGGCTACCGAGCTCGGCCTGACCAAGGCCAACGTCTCGAACCACTTGAGCTGCCTGCGAGGCTGCGGCCTGGTCGTGAGTACGCCTCAGGGTCGTCGGGTCCGCTACGAGTTGTCTGATCCCCGTCTGGCTCATGCCCTTGCCGACCTAGCTGGTCTCGTGCTGCTGGTCGACGATCCCGATTGCCACCAGGGCGGCGCGCGATGAGTCAGGGCATGCCAGCGGGGGTGCGTGCAAGCTTCGATGCCGAGCTCGCAGCAGCACAGGCCGCGTGGGATAACGAGGCCGCCTGGGCCGCACTCGAACGCGCCCACATCCTGTCGCAACCCTGGGCCGGGCCCCACGTGCGCTGCCACCTGAAGATGCTGGTGCTGGCGTGCCTCACCCGCGACATCCGAGAGGTCGGAGGCCAGCTCTACCGCAGCGTGCTGGCGGGCCCCGGGTCGACGACGGGCCGAATCCCCCTCGGCAACACCGGCCGCGCCCGGGTCTCCGCCTTCAAACCGATGCCCATCCCAGCCGACCTCGCCGCCATCCTCGAGGCAGGGCAGATCGACCGCCGTGGATGAAGACTGCGATCACGGGCCCGTAACACAGACCACGGCAGCGGAGCCGACCACCGCAGGCAAGGCGGCGCCTCTTCGAACGGGCCTGTGGCTGGCCTACGCCACCATCTGGTGGAACGTCGTCGAGTGCGTCATAGCGTCGCCGCGGGCGCCGCGGCGGGCTCGATCGCCCTGATCGGCTTCGGTCGCGATTCTGCGGTGGAGGTCGCCAGCGCGCGTGGGTGATCGTGTGGCAGTTCCGGGCGGAGCGACGCCACGGCGTCGACGAGCGGCGAGAGCAGATCGAGCGCCGGCTCATCGCCCTGAGCTTCTTCGTCCTCGCCGCCTACGTCAGCGATCAGTCGGTGCTCGACCTGTTGGGGGCGGGCGAGGCGGGCACTTCGGCGGTCGGCATCGCCTTGGCTGCGGTGTCCCTTGTCGTGATGCCGGTGCTGGCCGTCATGAAGGGTCGCACTGGGCGGGCCATGGGGTCGCGCGCCCTTGTCGCCGACGCGGCCGAGACCCGGCGTTGCACCTACCTCTCGGCTGTCCTCCTCGCCGGGCTTCTCCTGAACGCCTCTGTGGGATGCTGGTGGGCCGATCCGGAGCGCTGTACCTCCGCCTGGGGCGCAGTGGGTCGGGCGCCGAGGGCCTGCCCCGAGGTGCGACTAGGTTTGGTGCCGGTGCGCTTGCCTCGCGTGTGGACACTTCTGCTCATCCCGGGAGGGATGGCAGCAGGACATGTGGTCGGATACGTGTTGGCTGCCGCGTTGGGCGCATCGCCGACGGTCGGCTCGCATCACGGCTACGTCGGCGACCTGTTCTTCGTGGCGGTACCGCTCACCGCGGCGGTGCTCGTTCGCGCGTTCCTGAGCGGGCTGAGGGACGAGTTGCCGCCGGTTCGGTTCGGCCTGCTGGCGCTCGCGCAGATGGTGCTGTTCCTGTCGGTCGAGCTGCTCGAGCACTCGTCGGCGGGAATCGGGGCATGGGCCACGCTCACGGAGCCGGCCGTGCTCTGTGGTCTTGCCGGCCAACTCCTCGTGGCCTGGCTCATCGTCCTGGTCGTGCGCGCCTCGCATCAGGTGGGTTTGATCATTCGTGCGCCGCGCGCCGCCACGCCGTCGCGGGCTCCTGAGCGTCACCGTTGGGGGCGTTCGGTCTTCCCCTGCAGCTCTGTCGGTGTCTCCGTCTGGTCGCTGTCGAGGCGAGGCCCACCGCTGGCGGCCTGAAACCGCCGCCTTCGCCGTTCCGACGGCCCCATTCGACAGGAGTACCGCTGTGTCCCGATTCGGCGCGCCCGCCGTCCGGCGGGTTGCCTGCCTCGCCCTGCCCGTGTGCGCAATTGCGTTGCTCGTCCTGATCAGCCCGATGGCTGCACCTGCGTCGGCGCACGCCACCCTCGTCTCGACCACGCCGCCGGGTGACGAGGTGATCGAGCGCGTCCCGTCCGAAGTGCGGCTCGACTTCGACGAGGGCGTCGAGGTCGTCGACGGCGGTGTCCGGGTGTTCGGTCCGTCCGGGGAGCGGGTGGACCGCGGCCTGACCGAGACGCGCGACGGGGGTCGAACGGTGGTGGCACCGATCGATGATCCCGGGACGCAGGGGACCTATACCGTGTCGTGGCGGGTCCTCAGCGAGGACAGCCACAACCTGTCCGGATCCTTCGTGTTCCACGTCGGCACCGAGACCGGCGGGGCGGACATCGGTGACGACGCCAACACCGTCACCGACCTTGTCAGCGGACTCGCCCGCTGGGCCGCGTACGCCGGTGCGCTGGTGGCTCTGGGGGCGGCAGTTCTCGCGGTGGCCAATCCTCTCGAGCCCGCTGTCTCTCGTCGTCTACGGCTGATCGTGATGATCGGTGCGGGCACCGCAGCCGTCGCGACAGCGGTCGTCCTGGTCGCTCAGACCGCCGACGTGTCAGGCCGGTCCTTGCTCGACTCGATCACCCTAACCGGTGACATCGCCACAGCGACCCGTTCGGGGCGGCTGACCCTGCTGCGCTTGTTCCTCCTCGCCGCCGCGGGCGGAGCGGCAGCCATCGGCGCGCTGTGGTCGAAGCGGCCCTGGGTCGCCGGCGGCCTCGTCCTTTGCGCCATGGTCACCTGGCCACTCTCGGGTCACGCGTGGACCACATCTCCCCGGTGGGTCGCGGTCCTGTCCGACGTGGTCCACCTGGCCGCCGTCGGCGTGTGGGTCGGTGGCCTCTTCGCGCTCGGGGCTTCCCTTCGGATTGCGGGCGACCAGGCCGCCATGGCGCGTCGGTTCTCGAAGACGGCCGTGGTGACCGTGGTGGTTGTCGCCGCGAGCGGTGCGCTTTCGGCGTTCTGGCAATTGCGATCGTTCGACGCCCTGATGGACACCGGCTACGGGCAACTGCTGATCGCCAAGATCGCCGGGTTCGGGGCGCTCGTCATCATCGGGTCGCTCAACCACGAACTGGTGGCCTCATGGACCAAACGGTCCGCCCAGATCCTCGTCCGCTTCGTTCGTGCCGAGGTCGCCATCGCCGTCCTCGTGTTGGCGTTGACCGCAGCAATGGTCAACCAGCCCCCGGGTCGGGCATCGGTGAGCCGCCCGTTCGAGGGCTCCGCCCAGGCCGTGGACGGTGACGGGCGGCTGGACCTGACGGTCACGCCCGCCCGCGTGGGTCAGAACGACATCCATCTGTACTTCTTCGACGACGCAGGGCGGACCCTCGTCCCGGTCGATGCGGTCGAGGTGACTGCCGGCACAGATCAGGTCAACCCGAGGCGACTCGACATCGAGGCCGTCACCCCGAGTCACTTCTCGAGCTACGGCGCCTCGCTCGCCGCGCCAGGAACCTGGACGTTGACCATCACCGCAGTCCAGCAAGGACAGACATCCACCTACACGATCGAGGTACCCGTTCGATGACCAAACATCGCCGAATTCTCTGTGTGGCCACCGTGGTCGCCGCGGTGTTGTTGCTCGTGCCTGCCTCGCCCGCCGCCGCTCACGAAGGTAGCGGCACCATCACCGTCGAGGAGGCGGATCCAGCCACCGATACCGCTGTCCGGTACGTGGTGCGACTGACCTGGAACAACGACGGCCACCCCGCAGCGGCCGACCTGACGACGATCACCGCGGTCCCGGTGGGCGCCGACGGGACGGCGCTGACGCCTGTGACCCTCGAGCCGGTCGACGACGACGGGCGGTTCGAGGGCACCATCGACTTTC
>CAZYPY010000191.1:0-5205 GCA_964649545.1 uncultured Microthrixaceae bacterium
GCGCAGTGGATGCTCGTCGGGTTCGTCCACGGCGTGATGAACACCGACAACACGACGATCTCGGGTGAGACCATCGACTACGGGCCCTGCGCCTTCATGGACCGCTACGACCCGGCCACGGTGTTCAGCTCGATCGACCACGGCGGCCGCTACGCCTACGGCAACCAGCCCGCCATCGTGCAGTGGAACCTGGCCCGCCTGGCCGAGGCCCTGCTGCCCCTGATCGACGACGACCTCGACGCCGCCGCCGAGGCGGCCATGGCCGTGCTCCGCGAGCTGCCCGACCGCTTCCGGGCCCATTGGGGTCGGGGGATGGCGGCCAAGCTCGGCCTCGGCGATGCCCCGGACGCGGAAGCCGAGGCCGAGGACCGGGTGCTCTTCGACGACTACCTGCGCCTGCTGCACCACCATCGGGTCGACCTCACCGGCACCTTCCGGCGACTCTCGGACGCGCTCCGCGGTGACGACGCCGGCCTGCGCACGGCGTTCGCCACCGACGGCGCCGGCGTGCTCGACGGCCTCGAGCTCGACGGGTGGCTCGACCGGTGGCGTGAGCGGGCCCTCGCCGGCGGTCGCGACGCCGCCGCGGTCGCCGACGCCATGGACCGGGTCAACCCGGTCTACGTTCCCCGCAACCACCTGGTGGACGAGGCCCTCGCCGCGGCCACGGCCGGCGACCTCGGCCCCTACGAGGCCCTCCTGGCCCGGGTCACCCGGCCCTTCGCCGAGGAGCCGGGCGCGGAGCGCTACGCCGCGCCGGCACCGGACGAGTTCACGGACACCTTCCAGACCTTCTGCGGCACCTGACGGGCGGCAGTCGACCGGCGGATCCGCGACCATGGTCCCCGTGGACGATGCCCCCGCCAGCCCCGCCGCCGAGGCCTTCGAGTTCGAGTACGTGCTCCAGTGCCCGTGCGGCACGACGCTGCGCGGGCCGACCGAGGACGACATCGTCGACGTCTCCTTCGCCCACCTCGAGGCCCAGCACCCCGACCTCGCCCCCACCTACGGCCGCGAGCACGTCCTGTTCATGGCGGTCCGCCTGCGCAAAGGCTGAGTCGAGTGGTCGGGCCGATTGCTTGACCGGTGCAAGGGAAGCTGTCAGGTTTCAGGCCGTCGCGGCCACGACCGAGGGAGCTGACGTGACGGACGAGGTGAGCGCGTTCGAGCGAGGGCGGGCGAAGATGCGCGAGGTCTACGCCGGCGACGTCGTCGACCTGCCCGAGGGGACCATCCCCTTCAACGACGTGATGCTCTCGACCCTGTTCGCCGAGGTGTGGACGCGGGACGTGCTCGACCTGCGGTCGCGACGACTGCTGCTGATGGGCGTGATCGCCGCCCGCGGCCACGTCGACACCTGGAAGATCCAGGCCCGAGCGGCGCTGCGCAACCGCGAGCTCACCCCGGACGAGCTGCGCGAGACGCTCATCATGCTCGCGCCGTACGCCGGCTTCCCCCCGGTGTCCAGCCTCGTGGTGGCCACGGAGGAGGTCATCGGGGCCTGGACCGCCGACGGCGAGCCCGGACCCGCGCGCGAGGCGCCCTCGGACGGGGACGCCTGACGACGGTGCGGGTGCTCGTCACCGGCGCGACCGGCTTCATCGGCTCGCACACGGTGGGCGCGCTGACGTCGTCCGGCCACGACGTGCGGGCGCTGGTCCGCAACCCCGCCCGCATCCCGGGCTCGCTCGGGGCTCTCGGCCTCGAGCCCGAGGTCGTGCTCGGGGACATGACGGATCCGGTCGCCGTGGCGGCCGCGGTCGACGGCTGCGAGGTGGTCGTCCACGCCGCGGCCCAGATCGGTGTCGGCGGCGGCGGCCCGGCCGACCGGGCCAACCTCGACGGCGTGCGGGCCGTCGTGGGCGCCGCCCTCGACGCCGGTGTCCGCCGGGTCGTCTACACCTCGTCGGTCACCGTCCACACCCCGACCGACGCGCCGGTCGTGACCCTCGACAGCGCGCTCGTGGAGCCGCAGTCCCCGTACGGCGCGACCAAGGTCGCCGCAGAACGGCTGCTGCGGTCGTGGCAGGACGACGGGAAGCCGATCACCATCGTGGTGCCCGGCGGCGTCTACGGCCCCGACGCGCCCGACCTGGTCAACAGCTTCCACGCCGTGCTGTCCGCACTCGACGCGATGATGCTCGTGCCGCCCAGCGGCACGACCGTCGTGGACGTTCGTGACCTGGCCGAGCTGCTGGCCCGGGTCGCCGTGGCGGACGAGCACGTTCCCCGGGTGCTCGCCGGCGGCCACTTCGTGACGTGGCGGCAGTGGGTCGACGCGCTCGAGCGGGCCGTCGGCCGCCCGGTCGCCCACCAGGTGGTGACCCACGACGAGATCCTCGCCCTGGCCCGAGACCTGTCGGCGATGGCCGCCGAGACGGGGGCGGAGCCACTGCTCACCGAGGAGGCCGCCCTGGTCATGGCCACGGGCGTGCCCTTGGACGACGAGGCCTGCTGGCGTCGGTTCGGCGTCACCCGGCGGCCCCTCGACGAGACCTTCGGCGACGTCGTCGCCTACCTGCGGTCGATCGGCCGCGTCCCCGAACCGTCCCCCTGAGCGCCCCGACCCGAGGAGCCCCGTGCCCCACGTCACCATCGACGACCTCGACCACGACCAGCTGGCCACCCTCGTCCGGGAGCACCTGCTCTGCGGGCACCTGATCGACCGTGCCGGGATGCCCGTGGTCACGAGCCACGGGGTGGACGTGATGGCGGACATCGCCATCGACGAGTGGATGGGCGCGAGCCCGATCTACACGAAGCGGACGCAGCGCCTGCTCGACTTCGAGGCGCCCACGGTGGAGGCGTGCTTCAAGTCCATGCAGCTCGAGATCGGGGCGCCGCCCGAGTTCATGGACTTCCGATTCGAGGTGCACGACGACCACCACGGCGCCTTCCACCTCGACCATTGCGGGGCGCTGATGGACGTGGAGCCCATGGGCGAGGACTTCGTGGTCGCGATGTGCCACCACATCGAGGACCCCACCTTCGACGCCACCGGGTGGGCGACCCACCCGCAGCTGCGCATGCGCCCGGTCCACCGCCCGCCCCGCGCGCCCGCCGACCGTCACCCGCACTGCGCGTGGACCGTCACGATCGACGAGTCCGTCGAACCGACCCCCGAACCGCCGCAGCTGGCGCGGATCGCCGCGTCGAAGGCCGCGAACCTGCCGCTCACCGCGATCGTGGCGGTCGAGGGCGAGCCCGACGGGATGCTCGACTACACCGTGCCGCTCGACCCCGACCTCCAGGTGCGGGACTTCGCCACCCCGGTGCTGCGCGCCTTCGACGAGGAGGCGTGCCTGCAGTGGCAGCTCCTCTCGATGTCGTTCATCGCCGCGGTGGAGGACCGCTTCGGGACCGAGGCCGCGGTGGACGCCGGGTCGAAGCAGCTCACCGGCGTCGCCGGCGTGACCGCCGAGCGCCTGAAGCGGGCCTTCGGCCTCGGTGACACCGTCGACGACGTGGCCACGGTGTTCTCGTTGCACGCCGCGTTCCGGCCGGCCGCCTACGTCGACCTTCAGGTCGAGGTCGACGGCGACGTCGTGCGCCTCGCCCTCGGCGAGTGCCCCGCCCGCCAGGAGCAAGGGCTCGAGACGTGGGCGAGCATCCTCGCCGACGGCCACGACCGGGCGCTGACCGCGATCGCGTCCGGCGTCGACCCGCACTGGCACGTGCGGCCCGACGGCCGTGACCGCTGGGTCGTCGAGCGCGGCTCCGTGCCCGTGGACGACCTCCCCGAGGTCGTCCTCACGCGCTTCTCCACGGGTGTCGCCTTCGGCTTCGAGCGCTGAGAGGCTCGTGACGATGCCGACCGATGGTCGCGAGGCCGACCTGGGTAAGGTCCGTCGCACGACCCGCCCGGCAGCGGCCGTGGCGACGACGCAGGGGGAACGAGATGCGACGAGGACTGGCGCTGGTCGCCGTGGCCGTCCTGGTGGTGACCGGGTGCGGCAGCCGCGGCGAGGACTCGTCCTCCTCGGGTCCGTCGGGCGGGGACACGGCCGAGACCACCGCGGCATCCGAGACCGCCGCCGGCGACTTCGGTGACCTGGCCGCGGTGTGCGGCCCGAGCGAGGGTGGCGGCGAGCTACCCACCGGCGGCGACGCCGCCGAGACCCAGGGCCTCACCGACGACGCCATCACCGTCGGCACCATCGCCGACCCCGGCTTCACCGGCCGCCCGGGTCTGAACCAGGAGATCTTCGACGCCGGGACCGCCTTCGTCGAGTGGTGCAACGCCGCCGGTGGCATCAACGGCCGCCGGCTCGAGCTCAACCTGCACGACGCCAAGCTCACCGAGTACACGACGGCGGTGAACGAGGCGTGCGCGACCGACTTCGCCGTGGTGGGCGACGGTGCGGTGCAGGACAACCTCTGGGAGACCACGGGCCACGCCTGCGGCCTCCCCGACTTCCCGGCCTTCGCCGTGACCAACGCCAAGAACGGCAACGCCGGCGACGACGTGGTCGAGCGGGGGATCGTGCAGGCGGTGCCGAGCACCGCCGACCGGTTCCTCGTCGGCCCCTGGCTGCAGATCGCCGAGGAGCACCCCGAGGCCATCGCCCACACCGGGATCCTTTACGCCGACCTCGACACCCTCATCGAGCAGAAGGACAAGACCGTCGACGGCCTCGAGCAGGTGGGGTACACCTTCGTCAACGAGACGAGCTACAACGTGCTCGGCGAGGCCAACTGGGCCCCGCTCGCCCAGGGCCTGGCCGACGACGGGGTACGCGTCCTGCACTTCGTCGGTGAAGGCGAGAACCTCGCCCAGTTGCTCCAGTCGATGGCGGAGATCGACTACCGCCCCGACGTCGTCCTCCAGCAGACCAACTTCTACGACCAGGTCTTCCTGGACTCCGCCGGGGACGCGGCCGAGGGGGTGCTCGTCCAGAGCGCCTTCGTCCCGTTCGAGGAGGCCGCCGACAACCCGGCGACCCAGCAGTACCTCGACATCGTGGAGGCGGTCGACGGCAAGATCGCCCTGCTCGGCGCCCAGTCGGTGTCGGCGTGGCTGCTCTTCGCCGCCGCGGCCAAGGCCTGCGACCTCGAGGACGACCTGACCCGCAGCTGCGTGCTGCAGCACGCCGGCGAGGTCGACGAGTGGACCGGCGGGGGCCTCCACGCGCCGACCGACCCGGCGGGCAACGACGGGGCGCCCTGCTACCTCATGATGCAGGTGCAGGACGGCGCCTTCGTGCG
>CAZYPY010000192.1:0-5171 GCA_964649545.1 uncultured Microthrixaceae bacterium
ATCTTCGGCTCGTCCGAGAAGAAGCTGCTCGGCTGCATCCTCGGCAGCTCGCACGCCCCCCGGGACCTCCCCCGCTACCTCGACCTCTGGCGGGCCGGACGCCTCGACCTCGAGGCGCTGATCACGGCGACCCGCCCCCTCGACGAGATCAACGAGGCCTTCGACGACCTCGTGGCCGGCACGGGCGTGCGCACCGTCCTCACGCTGTAGCGACGACCGGTCGCTCCGCCGTCCGGCGGGACGGACCCCAGGCCACGGCACCCGGCGGCGGGCACCGAGCGGCCGGCGCCCGACGGTCGCCGCGTGCACCGTCGCGGCGTCGAGCGCAACGGCTTCAGCCGCCCGCGGCGCCCTCGAGGCCGAGCAGCGCCGGCAGGTGGGCCATGTCGTCGAACACGACGGTGCCCGGTCCCGCGAGCCAGTCCGCGGGGGTGAGCCCGCCGGCGTAGCCGTAGGCGGCCATCCCTGCGGCCCTCGCCGCCTCGACGCCGTAGCGGCTGTCCTCCACGACGGCGCAGCGCGTCGGGACGACGCCCTGACGGGCCGCGGCGTGGAGGAACAGGTCGGGGGCGGGCTTGCCGTTGACCACCTCGGTCGCGCTGTGGATGCGACCCACGAAGCGGTCGTGCAGGCCCGTCAGGCCGAGGGTGACCGCCATCTTGTCGTGGGTGCCACTCGACGCCACGCACGTGGCCAGGCCGGCCTCATCCAGCGCGTCGAGCGCGTCGGCCACGCCCTCGACCGCGACCAGCTCGGCGTGGAAGGCCTCGTGCAGGGCGGTGCGGTAGGCCTCGTCCCACTCGGGGACCGATCGACCCAGGGCGGCTTCGATCTCGGCCTTCATGTGAGCGTCGGACCGCCCCACGAAGCGTTCGAGCACGTCCTGCTCGGTGAGCGGCCAGCCCAGCTCGGTGATGAGCCGCGCCTCGACCCGGACGCTGAGCCGCTCGCTGTCCACGAGCACGCCGTCGCAGTCGAAGATCACCAGTTCGACGGGGTCGCCGGACACGCCGGGCACGGTAGCGGTGCGGCGAGACACGACGGTCGCTTTCCGCCGGACGGCCGGAGGGTTTAGCGTTCGGTCATGCGCCGGACCCGTCCCGCCCCGTTCCTGGCCCTCATCGTGGCCCTCGTACTCGCCGTCGCGGCCTGCAGCAGCGACGACGGCGGCGATGGTGACGCCACCACGACCACCGGCGGTGACGCCACCACGACGACCGCGGCCGACGACTCCTCGACCACCACCACGGGCGAGGGCGGCGGGGACACCACCGCGACCACCGCCGGCGACTCCGCGTCCGCGGCGGCGCTCGACGACCTGGCCGGGGTGCTGGCCGACGGCGACCTCGGCTGTGATGCGGTCGAGGGTCAGCGGGCCGCCGACGGCGCCCAGGGTGCCGCCCAGTGCGACCTCGACACCGACAACCCGGCCTACCTCTACACCTTCGACGACAACGACCAGCGCGACGCCTTCATCGACGGCGGCGGGGTGATCGACTGTACGTTCATCTTCGGGTCGGGCCTGAGCTTCGACTACGTGGTGGCCGACGGGGTGATCATCCGCCCCGAGGACAACGCCGACGCCGACGCCATCGCCGACGCGGTGGACGGCGAGGTCCGCACCCTCAGCTGCGAACTGCCCGACCAGGGCTGACCGCCGAAGGCCCGCCCCCCTCGCGCGACCGATCCTCAGGGGACGGTGACGGGCAGGCAGGCGCCGAGGGGCACGTCCTGGCCCTCGCCGACGTTCCTGGCAACGGCGCACACTGAGTAGCTGCCACCGCCCACCGGCATCTGGGCCACGAACCCGTGGTCGGGGCCGCCGTCGAAGCCGAGTGAGGCCTCGATGTCGGGCCGGGGCTGGTCGGCCGAGACGGTCTGGGTGACCGGCCCCACCTGGATCACCACCTCGATCGGCGCGGTTCCGGCGGACGGATCGGCGGCCCAGCCCCGCACCTCGACCGTGCCGGGGCCGCTGGCGGTGGCGCTCTCCAGTGCGCCCACCGGGAAGCCGCCCGGCTGGACCTCGACCTCATCGCAGCCGAGGCCGACGTCGCCTTCGACGGTGCGGGCGCAGACGGTGTGGGTCCCCCCGGGGACCTCGACGGTCTGCTCGAACGCATGGGCCGCATCGGTCCGTCCGAGCGCGTCGGCGAGGTCGAGTCGCTCGCGGTCGGCGGTGGTACGGGCGACCTCCTCGCCGTCGACGGTGACGGCCACCTCGACCGGCGCACCGCCATCGGGCCCGGTGTCGGCCCAGCCGTAGATGGTGGCCTGGCCGGGGCCGGGCACGGTCACGGCGGCGACGAAGCCGATCCCGTCGTCGCCGATCGGCGCGTAGTTGTCGATCCAGTTCCAGTCGAGCAGGCGTTCGCCGGGCAGGAGCGGGACGAAGTCACGCTCGTCGGTGACGAGGCGCAGCCGCCCGGCCCCCTCGCCGAAGCGGAGCAGGTAGCTGGCGTTGCCGCTGCCGCTGCCCTCGTTGATGCCGATCACGCCGTTGAACCCGCGGGACTCGCTGCCCACGGTGACGTCGACGGGGTCGTCCGCGCTCGGGTCTGCGATGGCATCGACGAACCGCTGGACGGCGAGGGCGTCCTCGCCGGCGCGGGCCCAACTGCGCAGGGACACGAACTGCCCCGCGGCGAGGACCACGACCAGCACGAGCGCGGCGACCGCCCCGGCGATCCGCACGTGGCGGATCGCGAGCTGGAGGACGCCGACGAGCACCATGGCCGCGCCGATGGAGGACACTGCGAGCAGGCGGTCCTGCATGCCGATGCCTTCCTGGCCGAGGCCGAGGTTGAGCACCGCCAGCGACCCGAGGGCGATGACCGCGAGGCCCCAGAGCACCAGGGCGGGTCCGTCCTCGCGGTCGCGCTGACCCGCCAGCCAGGCGATCACGCTGACCACGACGCCCACGAGGACCAGGTCGCCGAGGTAGTGCACCAACCGGCGGGGTGCGGTGGCGGTCCCGAGCAGGCCGTCGCTGAACAGCGCCCGCCAGGCGAGGTCGATCGCGGGTGGCTCCCACCGGGGGTCGTTGAGGGGGTCGAGGGCGACCCACCCGGTGGCCGTCACCACGAGCGCGGCCATGAGGAGGCGCCGGCGCCAGTCGACGGGACGGGCGCTGGGAACGACGAGCACCGCGGCGAGCGCAATCACCGCGGTGAGCTCGTAGGACAGCACGGAGAGCGCCAGGCAGACGCCGCCCAGCAGCCAGCGCCCGTCGGTGAGGGCCAGCACGCCGGCCAGCAGCAGGATCAGGGCCACGACCGTCGGTGCCGTGGCGCTCCACACCGTGAGGGTGTTGTGGTTCGCGGCCAGGACCCAGACCGCGGCGACGGCCAGGGCCGTGCCCGAGCGCACGAAGCGCCCGAGCACGGCGTAGAGCAGCGCCGCGGCCACCAGGTTGAGCGCGGTGATCACCAGGAACAGGACGAGCGGGTGCGGGCCGACGATGCCGTAGAGGAGGGTGTCGACCAGCCAGGCGACGGGGCGGCCCCACTGGAGGGTCGGCGCGGCGTCACCGACCCCGTTCACCTCGATGGCGGCGAGGATGCTCCAGTCGTCGAGGATGAGCTGGGGCCCGAGGGCGATGTACACGAGCGCGCGCAGGCCCACGAGCCCTGCGAGCAGGCCGACGGCACCGCCGGTCAGGTCACGCCGGGAGAAGGGTGCGACCGGCCGGCGGAACAGTCGGTCGGCGGGCCACCACACCCCGCGCCCGCCCGCGTCGGCCCCGCCCTCGGCCGCGTCCCCGGGCACGTCGTCGGCGTCGATGGTCCCTGCCTGCTCCGGCACGAGCGCCGACGCTACCCGCCGCCCTCGCGGCCGTGCCCCCGGTGGGATTCGAACCCACGATCTTCGGATTAAAAGTCCGCTGCCTTGCCGGCTTGGCTACAGGGGCGCGCCCCGAGCGTAGGCGGCGACCACCATGCCGACGACGGCCCCGACCACGACGTCGAACGCTCGGCGGCGCATGATCTCGGTGAGGCGGCGAGTCGGAGGCGGAGGAGTCCCATGGGCCACAACCACACGGCGTTCGCACCCGAGGACGTCGACGACGCCCGGCGAGGGGCTCCGGCCACCAGCCTCGAGGGCTGGGCCACCGGGCGCGGGCTGACGTACTTCGGATCGGCCCTGATCGGGTCGTTCGTCAACGTCCTGCCCCGGTTCGAGCAGTACACGTTCAACGTGTCCCGCGGCGAGGTCGGCCCGAGCCGCTACGGCCAGGTGGCCCACCTGCTCGAAGAGCTCCCGGCGACCGACGGCAAGATCGACGGCGGCGGGGCCTTCTACGGCACCCGCCTCGTGACCAAGCGCGGCCTCGGCTCGTTCTTCGGCTTCGAGAAGGCGCGCCCCGACGAGCCCTTCGCCGCCAACGCGGCCTGGGCGCCGACCACCGGCGTCGCCCTGAGGGTCCCCGAGCTGGCCCTGCTCCCGCGGGTCGGGCTCGAGGTCCAGTCGAGCTTCTTGAACTTCAGCGGCAGCCGCGACCTGGGGCCAACGGGCGTCCCCGGCTGGCGCCTGCACGCGAGCGACTGGGTGTCCGACGAGCTCGCCGTCGCGGTGGCCGAGTCCGTGCGACCGCTGGCCGGCCTCGGTGCCGCGTGGGGGCGCGTGCTCGTCGACCACGGCCAGCTCGCACTCGTCCGCAACGGCTTCGTCGCCGATCCGGACGTGCTCGACCACCTCGTCGCGACGGCCTGCACCATCGCCGACGGGCTGGCAACCGCCGCGCCGTCGCCCCCCGGCACCCCGCCGTGGTGCCAGCCCCAGGAGCACGAGACGGCCGCCTTCCGGCAGGGAGCGGAGCAGTTCGGGATGGCGCTCGCGGAGCCGGTCGAGCTGCACCGGGCCCACCGCCACCTGCCGTTCCCGGGCCGGGCGCTGGGCCTGCTCACGGGCAACCTCCCCGGCACCGCCGCCGCCGGACACCTCGCCTTCGCGGTGCAGGGCGGGCGGACCACCGGCACCTATCGCACCGTCGTCATCGCCCCGGCCGCGCCGGGCGCGTCCACGCCCCTCGGCGGCGTCGTGCACCAGCCCACCGACCAGTACGCCGAGGTCGCGGACGGGCTCGCCGTGAGCTGGCCCCGCGTCCGCTCGGTCGGTCGCCTGGAGGCGGTGGAGAAGTCGGCCGCCGGCGTGGCCACGCTGCGCGACCT
>CAZYPY010000193.1:0-5141 GCA_964649545.1 uncultured Microthrixaceae bacterium
CCGGTGACGCAGGCGTGGTCCCAGAACGGTGACCCCGCGATCCGCTCGCGGGCGCCGGTGGCGCCCGAACGGACGGGGCGGGCGTCGGCGACGCCAGGTCGGGGCGAACCCAGGAGGGGGTCAGCCGGTGGGGTCGATGCGGGTGATGTCGTCGCTCGACGTGTTGGTGGCCCAGACCGCGCCGGCGCCCGAGGTGAGCCCGGTCGGACGGTCGCCGGCGGCCACCTCGGCCACGATCTCCTCGGTGTCGGGGTCGACGGCCACGACCTTGCCCTCGCCGGTGACCGCCACCCAGAGCACGCCGGCCTCGAAGGCCAGACCCGAGGCCTCGGTGCCGATGTCGATGGTGGACACCACCTGATCCGTGTCGGGGTCGATCCGGGACACGGTCCCGTCGGAGACGTTGCTCACCCACACCGAGCCGGCGGCGATGAGGACGCCCTGGGGCGCGTCTCCCACGGGGACGGTGGCGACGACGCTGTCCGTCTCCGGGTCGACGTGGCTCACGGTGTCGTCGCCGTTGTTCGTGACCCACACCTGGTCGGTGTCGGCGGCGATCTTGAAGGCGTCGGTGCCGACCGGGATCGCCGCGACCAGGGCGTTCGTCGACGGGTCGACCCGCGTCACCAGGTTCGCCGTGTTGTCGGTGGTCCAGATGGCGTCGTCGAGGGCGGCCACGTTCCGCGGCGTGCCACCGAGGGTGATGGTCTCTTCGATCGTGTCGGTGTCGGGATCGATGCGCAGCAGCGTGCCGTCGGTGAAGCCGGCCACCCAGACCGCGCCCGCGCCGACGGCGTTGCCCCGCGGCTCGGTGCTCGTGGCCACGGAGGCCACGATCGAGTTCGTGGCCGGGTCGAGGCGGCTCACCGTGCCGTCGGCGGTGGAGTGGGCGACCCACACCGCGGTGTCGTCGGCGGCGATGCCCGTGGGGTTCGGGTCGACGGGGATCTGCGTGGCCACGGGGGCCAGGTCGTCGGGCGTCCCCTCGGAGGACTCGCCGGAGCCACTGCCACCGCTGGCGTCGCCGCCGTCGTCCCCACCGCGGGTGAGCACCCCCACGACCACGGCGACCAGGGCGAGGACCACCAGCACGAGCAGCACCGCGACGAGGAGGCCGCGGCCCTTGGCCGTGGCCTTGCCCTTGGCTGCACCCGTGTTCGGGGTCGACGTGGGCGGCGACGCCGGTGGGGCCGACGAGCCCCCGACGGCGGCCGGCGGCGTCGACGAACCCGCGGGCGGGCTCCCCTGCGGCGAGGCCGTCC
Organism: uncultured Microthrixaceae bacterium; assembly: GCA_964649545.1. Taxonomy (GTDB): domain Bacteria; phylum Actinomycetota; class Acidimicrobiia; order Acidimicrobiales; family DATDAH01; genus JAEUJM01. The sequence goes on from CAZYPY010000193.1 coordinate 1,263, forward strand.
CCGGTCGGGCCGAGCCGGTCACCATCGGGGTCCCCACCGCCGGGGTTCCCACCGCCGGGTTGGCCGGCGTCGGTGGGGCCTCCTGGCGACCCGGCTCGGGTCCAGGACCCACGGGCCGATCCGGCGCGGGCGTCGACCCCGCCGCGGGCGTCACCAGGGTCGGCGGCGCGCCGGGGCCGCCCTCGTCGTCCTCGCCGGACGACGCCGGCAGGTCCGGTACCGGCGTCGTCCCCACCGCCGGCGTGATCAGCGTCGGCGGGGCGCCACGGTCCCCCGCATCGTCCTTCGACGACGGCGGCAGGTCGGGCACCGGCGTCCGCGCCTCGGACGCGGCTCCGCCCGTGATGGTCTCGGACGTGACCGCATCGGGCGCCGGCCGGGCCGGGCCGGGCGTCGCGTCGGCATCGGGAAGGGTCGGGCGCGGCGTGACGAAGGTGGTCGGCGTCGGGTCGGGCGTGGACCCGCCGGTGGGGCGGTTCGGCGAGGTGGGGGCGAGGCGCAGCGGGGTCGGCGGCAGGCCGATGGCGGCCTGGACCAGCTGGAGGCGCTCGCCGAACGCCGCCGCGGTCTGCGGTCGCGCGTCGGGATCCTTGGCCAGGCCGTCCTGGAGGAGGTCGGCGAGGGCGTCGGGCACGCCCTCGACGCGGGGTGGCGGCATCTGGAGCACCCGGGTGATGAGCGCGGCGATCGGCTCGCCGTCGCCACCGGCGAAGGGCGGCCGCCCCGTGAGCAGGGTGTGGAGCGTTGACGCCAGCCCGTAGACGTCGGAGCGCTCGTCGGGCTGGCGCCCCTCGAGGATCTCGGGGGCCACGTGGGCGACCGTGTAGGTGGCGAGGCCGGTGGTCGTGCCGCCCTTGCCCTCGACCGAGGCGATGCCGAAGTCGCCCAGGCGCACCTCGCCGAACGGTCCGTAGAGCAGGTTCTCGGGCTTCAGGTCGCGGTGCAGCGTGCCGGCTGCGTGCGACGCCCCGAGCGCGCCGGCGACCTGGATGCCGGCGTCGACCACCTCGGTCCACGGCAGCGTGCCGGTGCGGAGGCGGTCGGCCAGCGAGCCCGCCTCCAGGAACTCCATGGTGAGGAACGGGTGGCCGTCGGCGGTCATCCCCGAGTCGAGGACCGCCACGACGTTCGGGTGCCACGACAGGGCGCCCATGGCCCGGCACTCGCGGTCGAACCGCTGGACGTCGCGCTCGGTCAGATCGCCCACCGAGAGCACCTTGAGGGCCACGACGCGGTCCAGTCGGTCCTGACGAGCCTTGTAGATGACGCCGAAGCCACCCCGCGCCAACTGCTCGAGCTCGGAGTACCCCTCGACCTCCGGCGGCGCCACGGCCTGGACACTAGGTCAGGCGCCGGGGGTCTCGCGGGCCGCCTCGCGCCGCTCATTCTGGGACCAGGGTGATGTGCTGGAGAACATCAGCTCTGGTCCCAGAGCGCATCCTCTGGGCGCTCGATCGAGCGGACGCGTCCTCGCGATCGGGGTGCCGGGCCCCGACCCCGTCAGGCGAGGAGGCTGCGGAGCATCCAGGCGGTCTTCTCGTGCACCTGGAGGCGCTGGGTGAGCAGGTCGGCGGTGGGCTCGTCGTGGGCGGCCTCGACCACCGGGTACACCGACCGTGCGGTGCGGGCCACGGTCTCGTGCGCGGCGACGAGGCGGCGGATCATCTCGGTGGCCTCCGGCCGGTCGTCGTCCTCGGTGACCGACGAGAGCGCGCCGAACTCCCGGTAGCTGCCCGGCGCCGGCGCACCCAGGGCCCGGATGCGCTCGGCGATCTCGTCGACCGCGAGGGCGAGCTCGTTGTACTGCTGCTCGAACATGAGGTGCAGCGTCTGGAACATCGGGCCGGTGACGTTCCAGTGGTAGTTGTGGGTCTTCAGGTAGAGCGTGTAGCTGTCGGCCAGCAGGCGGGACAGGCCCTCGGTGATGGCGGCCCGGTCGTCGGCGTCGATGCCGATGTCGATGCTCGTGTCGATGGTGGTCTGGCTCATGGGGTTGCCTCCTCGGCGTCGGTGGGGAAGGGGGTGTCGGTGGGGACGGGGTGGTCGGTGAGGACGGTGGGGACGGTGGGGGTGGCGGCGCAGGCGGCGCAGCGCCCCCAGACGGTCGTCTCGACCGCCTCGGCGACGAAGCCGTCGCCGACCTCGGGCAGGCGCCGGGGCGACCCCGTGCCGGGCTCGACGTCGACGATGGCGCCGCAGGAGCGGCACACGGCGTGGTCGTGGCCCGTGGTGCGGGCCTCGAACCGGGCGGCGCCGCCGGCCGGCTGGACCCGCCGAACGAGGGCGGCGCGCTCGAGCGCGTCCAGCACGTCGTAGACGGCCTGGGTCGAGACCCCGCCGAGTCGGTCCCGCACGGCGGCGGCGACCTCGTCGACCCGCCAGTGGCCCGGCGAGTCACGCAGCTCGGCGAGCACGGCGACGCGGGGCGCGGTGCAGCGCAGTCCCACGGCCCGCAGGTCCTGCGCCACGTGCTCGGTCGTCGACGTCACGACCCCTCCAACCGCATCCAGACTGGATCTATTCCAATCTGAAAGGGCTGATCCGGGGCGCCTCACCCGGGCAGGTCGACCACCCATCGTCGGAGACGGGCCACGAAGGCGTCCGGGTCGACCAGGTGGAGGAAGTGGCCCGCTCCCGGGACGACCTCGACCTCGGTGGTGGTCATCTGGTCGAGGATGGCCTCGTCCTCGGGAGTCGTCGGCGAGGCCCACAGGACGAGGGTCGGCACCGTGATCCCGGCGAGGGCGGCGGTCAGCTGGGGCTGGCCGGAGCCGGCGGCGTCCGGGTCGAGGACGACCCGCCAGTAGGAGCGGACCGTGTCCGGTCGGGGCCGGAGGCCGGCGAGCAGCGCCGCCCGCCCCTCGTCGTCGACCGGGCCGAGGTCGAGGGTCTGCTCCCACTCGGCGAACGCGGCGTCGAAGTCGTCGCCGAGCAGGCGATCCCGGAACGGCGCCAGCCGGTCGGCGAAGTGCGGGGTGTACAGGTGCACGGGGTCGATCGCCACGACCGACCGGGGGGCGAAGAGCGCGGCGACGAGCAGGGCGACCGTGCTGCCGAGTGAGTGACCGACCACGACCGGGTTCTCGACGCCCAGCCCGGTCCACGTCTCCTGCACGGCGATGGCGGCGGAGAGCGCGTCGCGGCCCTCGTCGCCGGACTCACCGTGCCCGGGGAGGTCGACCGAGACGCAGCGGAACGAGTCGGCGAGCCGCTCGACGATCGGCGCCCACCTCGAGCGGTCGCTGCCGAGGCCATGGACGAGCACGAGCGTCGGGCCGGCCCCCACGTCGTCGTACGCCAGCACGGCTCGACGGTACCCGCGGGGCGGCACCCGGCGCGGTGCCACCATGGGGGCGTGGAGACGCCTGCGGAGCTGTTCGACCTGACCGGGAAGGTGGCGGTGGTCACCGGCGGCAGCCGGGGCATCGGCCGGGCCGTGGCGGAGGGCTTGGCGGCCGCCGGCGCCGACGTCGTCATCGCCAGCCGCAAGTACGACAACTGCGTGGCCGCTGCGGACGAGATCCGCGAGGCGACGGGCCGGCGGGCCCTGCCGGTCGCCTGCCACGTCGGTCGTTGGGAGGACGCCGAGGCGCTGGTCGACGCGGCCTACGGCGAGTTCGGGCGCTGCGACGTGCTGGTCAACAACGCCGGCATGTCGCCCCTCTACCCGGACCTGCCCTCGGTGACCGGGGAGCTGTACGACAAGGTGCACGCGGTGAACGCCCGGGGCCCGTTCCGGCTCAGCGCCCTGTTCGGCACCCGGATGGCCGAGGGCGACGGCGGCTCGATCATCAACGTGTCCACCGCCGGCTCGTACCGGCCCATGCCGTCCGACCTGCCCTACGCCATGGCCAAGGCCAGCCTCAACGCGCTCACCCT
>CAZYPY010000194.1:0-5122 GCA_964649545.1 uncultured Microthrixaceae bacterium
TCACCACGAAGCACGCGCCGGGGAGCGGGGCGGCGTCCCCGGCGAGGAGCTCGACCCTGCCGCCGTGGCGCCCGGCGATCTCGCGGGCGATGGCCAGGCCCAGGCCGGTGCCGCCGGCGTCCGCGGCCCGGGCGTCGTCGACCCGGGCGAAGCGCTCGAAGACCCGCTCGGCGTCGGCCGCCGGGATGCCCGGGCCGTCGTCGGCGACGGTGACGACGGCGCGCTCCCCCGCCTCGCCGAGACCGGTCGACACCGCCACGACGCTCGACGCGTGGCGCGTGGCGTTGGCGAGCAGGTTGCGCACGAGGCGAGCCAGCTCGTCCCGCTGACCCTGCACCGGCGCCGGCTCGATCCCCTCCATGTCGAGGCGGGGTCCGCCCGCCCCGAGCGGGAGGCGGTGGGCCTCCTCGAGCACCACGTCGGCGAGATCGACCCGCTCCGTCACCGGTGCCGCCTCGGCGTCCACCCGGGCCAGCAGCAGCAGGTCGTCGACGAGGCGTTGGAGGCCGTCCACCTCCTCGAGCACGCTGCGACCGGTGGCGACGGGGTCGGCGCCCGCCGGGTGGGCGAGGTCGACCTCGACCTCGGTGCGGATCCGGGTCAGCGGCGAGCGCAGCTCGTGGGAGGCGTCGGCCACGAAGCGCTGCTGGCGCTGGGACGCCGCCTCCACCCGCCCGAGCATCTCGTTCATGGTGGTCGCCAGCCGGGCGACCTCGTCGTCGCCCGGCGGCACCGGGACGCGGCGGTGCAGGCCCGACCCCCCGATCTCGCCGACCTCGGCCCGGATGGCCTCCACCGGGCGCAGGGTGCGGCCCACCAGCCACCACACGAGGGCGGCGAGCAGAGCGACGACGATCGGCACGCCGACCAGCAACGACCGGGTCAGGGCACCGGTGGCGTCGGCGACGTCGTCGAGGGGGGCGCCGACCTCGACGACGAGCGGCGCGCTCGTCGAGGGCACGGTGCGGGTGACGACGAGGAAGCGGTCCTCGTCCTCGAGCACGTCGCCGACCGTGCGGGTCGACGGCGCCAGTGGCGGGTCCGCGACGAGCGGGGCCCGTCCGTCGGCGTTCGCCGTCGCCGAGACGACCTCCCCGGTCGACCCCACGACGACCTGGCCGACGGCGTCGTCGTCCCCGGCGACGACGAGCACCTCGGGGAGGTCGCCCCGGTCGACGGCCGCCACGATCGACTCGGCCTCCCGTTCGATCGACTCCTCGAGGCTGCGGGTGAGCGAACGGCGCTGGGCGAGCACGAGTCCGACGGAGGCGAGCACGAGCACCACCGCGACGACGACGGTGGCGACCAGCGTGACCCGAGCCCGGACCGAGTGGATCACGACGGCGCGCCGAGGCGGTAGCCGGCGCCGCGGACGGTCTCGATGAGCGGGCGCTCGAAGGGCTCGTCCAGCTTGCGACGCAGGCGGCCGACGTAGACCTCGACGATGTTGGGGTCGCCGTCGAAGCCGAAGTCCCAGACCCCGCCGAGGATGTCGGCCTTGGACTGCACCGAGCCCGCCCGCCGCGCCAGGAACTCGAGCACATCGAACTCCCGTGCGGTCAACCCGATCGACTCCCCGCCTCGCGTCACCAGCCGAGCGGCCGGGTCGATCCGCAGGTCGTCCACCGCCACGACGTCGCCGGGGGTCGGCGCGGACCGGCGCAGCAGCGCCCGGATGCGGGCCAGCAGGACGTCGAACGAGAAGGGCTTGCGCAGGTAGTCGTCGGCACCGGTGTCGAGGGCCTCGGCCTCGTCCGCGTCGCCCTCCTTCGCGGTGAGCACCAGGATCGGCGTCCAGTCGTGGCGCGCCCGGAGGTCGGCACAGACCCGGAAGCCGTTCCGCCGGGGCAGCATCAGGTCGAGCACCACGACGTCGTACGACGACTCGGCGGCGTACCAGAGGCCCTCGTCGCCGTCGGCGGCGACGTCGACCACGAAGCCCTCGGCTCGCAGGCCGCGGGCGACCGCGCCGGCGACCTTGGCGTCGTCTTCCACCATGAGCACCTTCACGTGCGCCTCCGACTCGGCTGCGACCTCGCTCCATGATCGCCGCCCCACCTGACACCGCGCTGAACACGCCGCGAGGACGGTCAGCGGCGGTTCAGGCCCGGTTCGGCACCGTCACGACGCCGGCACGACCGTGCCGGCCCGACCGAGGAGGTCCCCCATGGCACCCATCCGACCGTCCCGCCGTCTGGTGGCCCTGTTGGGCCCGGTGGTCGTCCTCGCCGTCGCGTGCGGCAGCAGCGGCTCCGAACCGAGCGCGGACACCGCGGCGGCGACCACGCGACCGACGTCGACCACGAGCGTCGCGTCCGAGCCGGTCATCGACCCCGGAGACGGGGGCGACTACCAGGTCACCCTCGACCCGGCCGACTTCGTCGCCACCGTCGACAATCCCTACTGGCCCCTGGCGCCCGGGTCGCCTTGGGTCTACGAGGGCGACGGGGAGCGCGTCGAGGTCGTGGTCACCGACGAGCGCAAGGAGATCCTCGGCATCGAGGCCACCGTCGTCCGCGACACCGTGACCGACGAGTCCGGCGAGCTCGTGGAGGACACCTTCGACTGGTTCGCCCAGGACGCCGAGGGCAACGTCTGGTACCTCGGCGAGGACTCGACCGAGTTCGAAGGCGGCGAGCCGGTGAGCACGGCGGGCTCGTGGGAGGCCGGCGTCGACGGCGCCCTGCCCGGCATCGTCATGCTCGCCGACCCCGTCGTGGGCGAGTCGTACCGCCAGGAGTTCTCCCCCGGTGAGGCCGAGGACCTGGCCGAGGTCCGACGGTTCGAGCCGACGCTCGACACCCCAACCGGGTCCTACGACGACGTGCTCGTGACCGCCGAGTGGAACCCGCTCGAGCCCGACGTGGTCGAGGAGAAGTACTACGCCCCGGGCATCGGCGTGATCCGGGAGGAGAAGGTCGCCGGCGGCTCGGGCCGCATCGACCTCGTCTCGTTCCATCCCGGCACCTGACCCCCGGGGTGGGTCGCGTCCGTCCTGGCGTCTCCCTGGTCGGCACCCGGGGGCGCCGTTGACGACGCCGGGGCGGACCCGGCCGTCCCGAGAATAATCTGGATATTTGATATCTGGATATCTAGATTCTGGTTATGCGCCTGGGTGAAGGGGTCGAGTGGGCCATCCACTGCTGCACGCTGCTGGCCGCCCTCCCCGAGGGCGTGGCGCTCCCCGCCACCCGGCTGGCCGAGTTCCACGAGGTCACCCCGAGCTACCTCGCCAAGCACCTCCAGGCCCTGCGCGAGGCGGGGATCGTCTCGTCGAGCGCCGGCCGCCACGGCGGCTATCGCCTGGCCCGCCCGGCTGACGGCATCTCGCTGCTCGACGTCGTGCTCGCGGTGGAGGGCCACGGCCGGGCCTTCCGATGCACCGAGATCCGCCGGTGCGGCCCCGGGGCGGTGCCCCAGGCCACCTACCCGAAGCCGTGCGGCATCGCCGCGGCGATGCACCGGGCCGAGGACGCCTGGCGGGCGTCGCTCGCCGAGGTGACCATCGCCGACATGGTCGGCGGGACCCTCCGTAACGCCCACCCCGATGCGCTCGAGGCCGGCGCCACCTGGATCCGAGCCGTCGTCACGAAACGAGGAGCACCATGACCCGAGATCCCCAGACCGTCTTCGTCGCCGGCGCCACCGGCGTGATCGGCCGGCCCGCCGTGCGGGCGCTGCTCGCCGACGGCCACGAGGTGACGGCGGTGGCCAGGTCGCCCGAAGCGGCCGCCGGCCTGCGGGCGATGGGCGCCCGGCCGGTCACGGTCGACCTCTTCGATGCCACGGCGGTGAAAGAGGCCACCGCGGGCCACACCGCGATCGTGAACCTCGCCACCCGCATCCCTCCGAGCAGCAAGGCCTGGCGCGCTACGGCGTGGGCCGAGAACGAGCGGTTGCGCACCGAGGCGGCCGCCCACCTCGCCGCCGCGGCGCTCGACCACGGCGCCGAGCGCTACGTTCAGGAGGCCCTCGCCTTCGTCTACGCCGACCACGGCGACGACTGGATCGACGAGGACGAGCCGCTGGACCCGCCCGAGAGCATCGCGGGCGTCCGGGCGGCCGAAGCGAGCGCCGCCCGGGTCACCGCCGGCGGGGCGACCGGGATCGTCCTGCGCTTCGGGAACGTGTACGGGCCGACCGCCGGCCACACCCAGGAGCAGGCCCGCCTGGCCCGCCGGCGCATCAGCGCCTCGCTCGGACCCGTCGACCGCTACTGGTCGGTCGTCCACGCCGACGACGCCGGTGCCGCCGTCGCCGCCGCGCTCTCGGCTCCCGCCGGCGCCTACCACGTCGTCGACGACCGTCCTCTCACTCGGCGCGAGCTCGATCTCGCCATCGCCCGGGCGGTCGGCGTCCCCGCCCTGCGCCTGCCCCCGAAGCCGGTGCGGCGCCTCGCCGAGTCCCGCGCCGAGGTGCTCACCCGGTCCATCCGGGCGTCGAACCGGCGCCTGAAGGCGGCCACGGGGTGGTCTCCCGCCTACCCGAGTGCCCACGAGGGCTGGGCCGCGGTCGCCGACGCCCTGCGCTGACCCCAACCCGGCGCAGGCGATTGCATGACGTCCGGCGTGATGCGCCCGATCCAACCCGGCGCATCCAACCGCACGATGTCCGGCGCGATGCGCTGACCCCAACCCAGCGCACCCACCCGCACGACGTCCGGCGCGATGCGCCGGGATCGACTCAGCGCCGGGGGAAGAAGGTGGCGCGCCACAGACCGGTGAGGGGCAGCGGCGTCAGCGCCCCGAGGGCCGCCAGCATCCACTCGAGGGTGGCGCCGGCGTCCGGGGTGGCCCCCGGTCGGAGCTCCAGCACGAGACCCCGCTTGGGGTGGTCCTGCACCTGGCGCCATCCGTCGGGCAGGGGCAGGCCGACGTCCTCCAAGCGCTGACGGGCCCGGCCGCCGGAGGGGTGGCGCAGCCCGACCGACAGCGGGCTCACCTTGTCGCCGCGGCGCTCGCCGGGCACCCAGCTGGCGTCGGGCAGGGCCGGGCCGCGGCCGGAGAACACGTCGAGCCACGACGCCCGCACGGGCGGCAGCGCCTCCTCGTCGAAGAGCGGCTCCAAGGTGACCCAGCCGTCGAGGTCGTCGGCCAGGCGGGCCATGCGCTCGACCACCTCG
>CAZYPY010000195.1:0-5064 GCA_964649545.1 uncultured Microthrixaceae bacterium
TGTTGCGACACCGTTACGAGGGTCTCGGGATGCCTGTACGGTTTCCCCGTGGCCACCGTTCTGTACCCCGGCTCGTTCGACCCGATCCACAACGGGCACCTCGAGATCGTCGAGACGGCGTCGCGGCTCTTCGGCCGAGTGGTGGTCGCGGCCATGCGCAACCCGCAGAAGGGTGAGCCGCTGTTCAGCCTCGAGGAGCGCGAGGCGATCCTGAACGAGGTCCTCGGCCACCTCGACAACGTCACCATCACCATGTTCTCCAGCCTCGTCGTGGACCTGGCCCAGGAGGTCGGCGCCGACTTCATCGTCAAGGGCCTGCGGGCCGTCTCGGACTTCGAGAGCGAGCTCCAGATGGCCCAGATGAACCACGCCATCTCGGGCGTCGACACCCTCTTCATCCCGTCGGCGTCCACCCATTCCTTCCTCGCCTCGAAGCTCATCCGGGAGATCGCCCGCTTCGGCGGCAACGTCGACTCCATGGTCCCGCCCGCCGTGTCGAAGCGGCTCCAGGGGAAGTTCGAGCGATGAGCGACCCGGTGAGCCGAACGACGCCACGAGGGAGTCGACCGGGGTGCACCAAGTGAGCGATCACCACGACCCCGTGACGTCGCTCCCGCCGAGCCCGCACCAGGCCCCTGAGGTCGAGCCGCTCTTGCGACGCGTCGTCGACCTGCTCGAGGCGGCACGCCCGATGCCGCTGTCGACCTCGGTGATGATCCAGAAGGACGAGATCCTCGAGCTGCTCGACGAGGCCCTCGACCGGCTGCCCGAGGAGCTGCGGGCCGCGCGCTGGTTGTTGAAGGAGCGCGAGGAGTTCCTCGTGAAGGTGCGCCGCGAGGGCGACGACATCCTCGACGAGGCGCGCGGCCAGGCCGCCCGGATGGTCGAGCGCACCGAGGTCGTCAAGTCCGCCGAGCAGCGCGCCCGCCAGATCGTCGAGGCCGCCGAGGAGGAGGCCCGGCGCATGCGCCACCAGGTCGAGGACTTCTGCGACCAGCGCCTGTCGACCTTCGAAGGCGTGCTCGACCGCACCCTCGCCACGGTCCACGCCGCCCGCGAGAAGCTCCAGGCCACGGCTCCTCCCCCGCCTGAGCCCGAGCACGACGACCTCGCCGGCGTCGAGGACTTCTCGCCGAGCACCGAGGGATCGGGCGGGTTCTTCGACCAGGACCGGTAGCGCCGTGGCCCGCAGGCCGTTGCGCGTCGGGGTCACCGAGCTCCTCCGCCACCCCGGGACCCGGCTCGACGTCCAGCGCGTGGTCCCCGCGTCCGACCTCGGTGAGCTCGTGGTCGGGGCCAGCCGCGTCGAGCCCGACACGGACGTGGCCGTCGACCTCGTGCTCGAGTCCCAACCCGGCACCGTCGTCGCGGTGGGCGAGGTCGCCACGGTCTGGACGGGGGAGTGCCGGCGCTGCCTCGACCCCGTCGTGGGCGAGGTCCGGGCCGACGTGCGGGAGGTCTTCGGCGACGAATCCGAGGGTGACCCGGACGAGGGCGACTTCTATCCACTCGACGCCGACCAGGTGGACCTCGAGCCCCTGGCCCGTGACGCGATCCTCCTGAACCTCCCGGTGGCCCCCCTGTGCGGCCCGGACTGTCGAGGCCCCGTGCCGGAGGCGTTCGTGGCGGACGGCCCGGAGGGCGGCGGGGCGGACGGCGGCGGCACCGACGGCGAGGGGTCCCGCGATCCCCGCTGGGCGGCACTGGACGCCCTCGACTTCGACCAGTAGGGCGTCCTCCCGGTAGCATGTCCCGTCCGTGCCCGGTCGGGCGCGCCCGTACGAGCCGAGCCCCGCAGAGCGCCGCCCGCCGGCCGCTGGGAGAGAGCACACCGAGATGGCAGTCCCCAAGAAGAAGACGTCCAAGGCCAAGAGCCGCAGCCGGCGGGCCTCCGCCTGGAAGCTCGACGCCCCGTCGCGCAGCGTCTGCCCCCGCTGCAACGCCGCCAAGCAGCCCCACATCGTGTGCGGCAACTGCGGTTGGTACGGCGGCCGGCAGGCCATCGACGTCGACTGATCGACGTCTCGTCCCATCGACGTCTCGTCCGATCCGCGGCTCGAACGGATCGGACGGATCGACGGATCCGTTCCCGTAGGCCCGGCCGCGAGGCCACGAAGGTGAGGTCCCGCTGATGCTGCCCGTCGCCGTCGACGCCATGGGTGGCGACCACGCCCCCGACGTGATCGTGGCCGGCGCCCGGCGCGCCGTCGACGAGCTCGGCGTGCCCGTCGTGCTGGTGGGCCGCCCCGAGGAGCTCGGCGACGCCGCCGGCCTCGAGGTGCTGCCCGCCTCCGAGGTCATCGCCATGGACGCCGACCCCGGGTCGAGTGTCCGCACCATGAAGGACTCTTCGCTCGTGCGTGCCGCCGAGGCTGTCCGCGACGGCGTGGCCTCGGCCATGGTCAGCGCCGGCAACACCGGGGCCACGATGGCGAGCGCCCTGCTGCGCATGGGTCGCATCAAGGGTGTGGCCCGCCCGGCGATCGCCACCCCGATCCCGGTGCCGGACACGACGCCGACGATCCTGCTCGACGCCGGCGCCAACGCCGAGTGCAACCCCGAGTGGCTCGTGCAGTTCGGCCAGATGGGCGCGGTGCTGTGCCGCGAGCGCTACGGCATCGAGACCCCGCGGGTCGGCCTCCTGTCGATCGGCGAGGAGAAGACCAAGGGCAACCCGCTCGTCAAGGCCACCCACGCCCTCATGGACCAACCGGGCTGGCTCGAGGTGGCCGGCGGCACCTTCCTGGGCAACGTCGAGGGGCGCGACATCATGTCCGACGAGGTCGACGTGGTGGTCACCGACGGGTTCACCGGCAACGTGGCCCTCAAGTCCCTGGAGGGCGGCCTCGGCTCGCTGATCAACGCGCTCTACGGCGTGTTCGCCTCCACCGAGGAGACCAAGAAGGCCGCCGACGTCCTGCTGCCGGCGCTCGTCCCGCTGGCCGCGCAGTTCGACCCCAACAACACCGGTGGCGCCATGCTCCTCGGCGTCAACGGCGTGTGCATCATCAGCCACGGTTCGTCCACCGACACCGCCATCGTCAACGCGGTGAAGGTGGCCGACGAGATGACCCGGGCCGGGTTGGTCGACCGCCTCCGCGACGCCGTGTCGACCGGCGAATAGCCGCCGACGCGACCGTCGTCGTTCACAAGCGCACAAGCGCGCGGCCGCTATACTCCCGCCGTTCATCAGCAGCCGAGGAGTTCTCCGTGCCCGCCGAAACCCATGTGGAACAAGGTCCGCTCGACCGCCAGGGCGTGTTCGAGCTGGTCCGCGACCGCCTCGCCGACATCCTCGAGGTCGATCCGTCCACCATCAACGAGGGCGACTCCTTCTCCGACGACCTCGACGCCGACTCGCTGGCGCTCATCGAGCTCGTCGAGGCCCTGGAGGAGGAGCTCAGCGAGCGCGCCGCCGGGTTCCGCATCGACGACGAGGACCTCGAGGACCTGAAGACCGTGCGGGACGCCGTCGACTACGTCGTCGGCCGGCTCTGATCGCCACCACCCCGGTCGACCACGCCGACGCCCTGGCCGAGCGGATCGGTCACCGCTTCGCCGATCCCGACCTGCTGACCCACGCCCTGCGTCACCGGTCCTGGTGCGCGGAGCACGGCGGGGCCTCCAACGAGCGCCTGGAGTACCTCGGTGACTCGGTGGTCGGCCTCGTCGTCAGCGACTTCGTCTTCCGGAGCTTCCCGGACCGGTCCGAGAGCGAGCTCTCGAAGATCCGCTCAGCGGTCGTCTCGGGGCAGGCCCTCGCCGAGGTGGCCCGCGAGATCGACCTGGGTCGCTACCTGCTGCTCGGCAAGGGCGAGGACCAGACCGGTGGCCGCGACCGGCCGTCGATCCTGTGCGACGCCATGGAGGCGCTCTTCGCCGCGGTCTTCCTCGACGGGGGCCTCGACGCCGTCACCGCGGTGGTCCAGGGCCTGCTGGCCGACCGCATCACCGAGGCCGCGGAGGGCCCGGGGACCGGCGAGTACAAGTCGCAGCTGCAAGAGCTGGCCGTGCGGCGATTCGAGGCCCCACCGCGCTACTCGGTCACCGAGGACGACGGCCCACCTCACGACAAGCGCTACTTCGCCACGGTCCGCATCGCCGGGGACGTGGTCGGCGCCGGCGAGGGTCGGTCGAAGAAGCAAGCCGAGACGGCGGCGGCCCGCCAGGCGTGGGAGCGCCTCGTCGCCGCCGAGCTGCTGGACGAGCCCGCGGGGGAGGAGCACCATGCCTGAGCTGCCCGAAGTCGAGACCATCCGACGTGAGCTCGATCGTGAGGTCGTGGGCAAGCGCGTCAAAGCGGTCGAGGCCACCAACGCCAAGGTCCTCGGCCCTCACAAGACGGCCAAGGAGTTCGTGGCCAAGCTCGACGGGGTCAAGTTCTCGGGCGTCGAGCGGCGGGGCCGGTACCTGCTGTTCAAGCTCGACAGCGGGGATCTGCTGGTGTGCAACCTCGGCAACACCGGCCAGCTGCGCCGGGCCCAGGCCAAAGACCCCGTCGCCGACGGCACCCACGTCGTCATCACCTTCACCCAGGCCGGCCAGCTGCGGTTCGTCGACCCGCGGGGCTCGGGCGAGCTCCTCGTCACCACCCCCGACGAGCTCCCCGCGGCGGTGCCCGAGCTGGCCGAGCTGGGCTTCGACCCGGTGGACACGCCGCTGGCCTGGACGGTGTTCGGGGAGATGCTGCTGAAGCGCAACACGAAGCTCAAGACCCTGCTCATGGACCAGAAGTTCATGGCCGGCATCGGCAACATCTACAGCGACGAGATCCTGTTCGCGGCCGGCCTCCGCTACGACCGCACCGCCTCGGGGCTCTCCACCCAGGAGATCCGGCGCCTCTACCGTTCGGTGGTCGAGACCCTGCACGACGCGGTCAAGTACCGCGGCTCGACCCTGGCCGACCAGGGCTACGTCGACCTGTTCGGCAAGGCCGGGGACTACCAGGAGCACCACAAGGTCTACGCCCGCGACGGCCAGGCCTGCCGGCGCTGCCGCACCCCGATCCAGAAGGTCCGCTTCACGAACCGCACGACCTACTACTGCCCCCAGTGCCAGGTCTGA
>CAZYPY010000196.1:0-2648 GCA_964649545.1 uncultured Microthrixaceae bacterium
CCCTGGGACCAGCTGGCCCTCTGGGCGGTGACGGTGGGCACCAACATGATGGGCTACACCCCGGTCTTCGGGAACCAGGTCCGGTTCGCCCTGCTGGGCGGCACCGAGATCGGCTCCGAGACCCTGCTGCGCTGGTACGTCCTGCACGTCCTGCTCCTGCCCTTCGTGATCGTCATCTTCATGGCGATCCACTTCTGGCGGGTCCGCAAGGACGGCGGCATCTCCGGGCCGCTGTAAGGAGCGAAGGGAACATGACCGAGATCCCCGAACACCTCCGCAAGCGGGCCGAAGAGGCCCGCAAGAAGGCCGAGGCCGCCGCCGGCACCGGTGGCGACGACGCGGCCGCGTCGGGCGGCGAGGCCGCCGCGGGCGGCGAGGCCGCCGCCTCCGAGGCCGAGAGCCGCATCCCCGCTCACCTGCTCGAGCGCAGCCGCGCCGCCAAGGAGCGGGCGGCCGGCGGCGGCGCCGCGGTCGCGGCGGCCGACGCCCCGGCGACGCCGGCCGGTGGTGGCACCGCGGTGGCGACCGCCCCGCCCCCCACGGCCACCGGGCCCGAGGGCCACACCCAGCGCCTGCTGACCGTCGTGAAGTCCGGGTCGATCCAGGACGTCAAGGCCACCCCGGTGGACAAGGTCCACACCTGGCCCCACCTGCTCGTGATCGAGTTCGTCGCCGCCCTGGCGGTCCTCGCCTTCACCACGATCTTCGCCGTGTTCGTGAACGCCCCGCTGCTGACCCTGGCCAACTTCAACCAGACGCCGAACCCGTCGAAGGCCCCCTGGTACTTCCTCGGCCTCCAGGAGCTGCTGACGATGTTCCACCCGATGGTCGCCGGCGTGACCATCCCGGGCATCGGCATCTTCGCCCTGATCCTGGCGCCCTACATCGACCGCAACCCGAGCAACAAGCCCGAGGACCGCAAGTTCGTCATCTCGCTGATGACCCTCTTCATGATGTTCTGGGCCGTGCTCGTCATCATCGGCTCGTTCTTCCGGGGCCCCGGATTCAACTTCGTCTTCCCGTGGGCAGACGGCATCTTCTTCGACCTGTGATCACGAGGTAGCCACCGTGTCCGTCCTCCTCATCGTCATCCCCCTGCTGGTGGTGCTCGCCGGCATCGTGCTCTTCGCCGCCGCCCGCCGGCGGGAGTCGGGCGACGCCGTCGGTCGCCTGTCCCGGGAGACCAAGCGCAAGGACCAGCCCAACCTGCCCGAGCCTCCCGAGGCCGCGGCATCCGGCAAGGCCTACGAGAAGGCCGCGCTCGGCGGCACCGGCACCGCCGTGGCGGTGGTCGACGCCACCGAGGCCGCCCCGCCGGCGCCGTTCGTGCCGCCCGACCCCGAGTCGATCGGCGTCACCCGACGCCAGTTCCTCAACCGCAGCATCATCGGCTTCTTCTCCCTCGGCCTGCTCGCCTTCGGCGCCTCGGCGCTGGCGTTCATCTGGCCCAAGCTCGGTGGCGGGTTCGGCTCGAAGATCAACGTCGGCAACATCAGCGACCTGATCTCCGAGATCCGCGCCAACAACGGGTTCCTCTACAAGGCCGAGGGCCGCATGTGGCTCACCGAGTACCCCTCCTCGGCGCTGTCCAAGGCCGAGACGGTGTACGCCCCACCCGTGCTCGCCTCCATGGAGGAGGGCATCGCGGTCCTCTACCAGAAGTGCCCCCACCTGGGTTGCCGGGTGCCCGAGTGCGAGACCTCGCAGTGGTTCGAGTGCCCGTGCCACGGCTCGCAGTACAACCAGGCCGGCGAGAAGAAGGCCGGTCCCGCCCCCCGCGGCATGGACCGCTTCGCCACCGCGGTGTCCGGCGGCAGGCTCTCGGTCGACACGGGCCTGGTCATCCAGGGTCCCCCGATCGGCACCAACACCACCGGCCAAGAGGCCGAAGGCCCGAACTGCATCGGCGGAGAGTGATCTGACGTGCCCACATCTGCCCTGCTCGCCGCGAGCGTCTACAAGAGCGTCGGCTACATCGTCGCCGTCGTCATCTTCCTCGGCTTCATCGTCTACGCCTTCATCAACGTCCGGCGGGGCCGGGCCGAGGTGGGCTCCGAGCTCGAGCTCGCCGCCAACCGCAAGCCCTACTACGACGACGAGGTCCTCGAGGGCAAGGTCCTCGACCGGGCGCTGACGTGGGGCCTGGTGCTCCTCGGCGTGGTCGCGCTGACCCTCCCGCTCTACTGGCTCAACGAGCCGGGCCGCCAGGAGGGCGCGGTCGAGGACTTCAACCGCAAGTTCACCGACCGTGGCGCCGAGCTGTTCGCCACCACCGAGGACGGTGGTCTCAACTGCGCCGGCTGCCACGGCCCCGAGGGCGTGGGCGGCGTGGCCAGCTACACCATCACCGACCCGAACGGCGAGTTCGTCGAGCAGGTCCAGTGGCAGGCGCCCGCGCTGAACACCGTGCTCTGGCGCTTCAGCGAGGACGAGGTGCGCTACATCCTCGACTACGGCCGACCGTTCTCGCCGATGCCCGCCTGGGGCGTCGTCGGCGGTGGCCCGCTCAACGAGCAGCAGGTCCAGAACCTCATCGACTACATGTGGACGATCCAGCTCACCCCCGAGGAGATGCAGGCCGAGGTCCAGGGCGAGCTCGACCGCCTCACCGAGGAGGACGGCCTCGACCAGGACGACCCGCTCCAGCT
>CAZYPY010000196.1:2748-5029 GCA_964649545.1 uncultured Microthrixaceae bacterium
CCCAACCTCACCAACGGCGACACCGCCCGCCAGTTCCCGATCAACGAGGACCCGGCCGAGGGCGAGTCGCAGTACCAGGACATGATCGACTTCATCACCATCGGCTCCGAGAACGGCAAGCAGTACGGCGTCTCGGGTCTCGGCTCGGGCCGCATGCCCGGCTTCGGCGTGAGCCCCAACGCGGTCGAGGACGTCGAGCGTCTCCGGCCCGACCTCGCCGGCATGTCCGAGGACAACGGCATGCTCACCCCCGAGCAGATCGATGCCATCGTCCGCTACGAGCGTGAGGTCATCGGCGGCGAAGGCGAGACCGCGAGGAGCAGCGACTGATGATCACCCTGACCACCCTCGCGATGACCTTCGCGGGCATCAGCTGGAAGCCCGAGATCCGCGGTGTGCTCACCGTCGCGGTCGCGGTCGCCATCCTCTGCGGCTCGGTGTGGCTCCTGCTGGCCACGAACATGGGGTCCCGTCTCGGCTTCCTCGTGGCCCTCACCGGCCTGTTCGGCTGGATGACCTGCCTCGGGGCGGTGTGGTGGATGTACGGCCAGGGCCCCCAGGGCGAGGCCGCGTCCTGGCAGGTGATCGAGATCAACACGGGTGACCTCAGCCAGGCCCAGTTGGAGGAGATCAGGAACGATCCCGAGCTCACCGAGTGGGAGGAGCTCCCCGAGACCGACCCCGACCGCGCCGAGGCCCAGGCCACCGTGGACGCGGTGCTGACCGAGGGCGACAACGCCCGGTTCGAGGCCACGTCGGAGTTCGTGTCGATCGACGGCTGGGCCTTCGGCGGCAAGCCCAAGCGCACCGACGACTCGCTGCTCGGCCGGGTCACGTGGTCGATCACCGACGCCTTCCGCGTCGACAACCCGACCCACTACGCCATCGTCCAGGTCCAGCCCGCCATCGAGACGCAGACCCTCCCCGGTCAGGCGCCCCCGACGCCGACCGCCGACCCCAGCGAGCCCGTCATCTCGGTGGTCATGGTCCGTGACCTCGGCGACAAGCGCCTGCCCGCCGGTCTCACCACCATCGGCTCGCTCATCATCTTCCTCGTGCTCTGCTACATGCTGCACCGGCGGGAGAAGCTGCTCAACGAGCACCTCGAGGAGGCCGCGGCGCTGGCCAAGGCTGCGAAGTAGCCGTGGACCAGTACCTGCCGGTCCTCGCGATGCTGGTGCTGGCGGCGCTGTTCGCCGCCATCAGCTTCGTCGCGTCCGCGCTCTTCGCGCCCCGGCGGCCCACCGAGGCCAAGTCGGCCCCGTACGAGTGCGGCATCGTCCCGAGCCGTGAGGCCCCGGACCGGTTCCCGGTGCGCTTCTACCTGGTGGCGATGATCTTCATCGTCTTCGACATCGAGATCATCTTCTTCTTCCCGTGGGCGGTCGTGTACCGCGACCTGGGCTCGTTCGGGCTGTTCGCGGTGCTGATCTTCGCGGCGCTCGTGTTCGAGTCGTTCGTCTACCTGATCTCCAAGGGGGCGCTCGACTGGGGGCCCATCAAGCGGGCCGTCCGCCAGAGCCCGATGGTCTCCGCGGCGCGCACCTCCGACAGCACGATCCGTCGTGTCGGCCTCGAGGGCCGGGTAGAGGAAGCGGCATGAGCCCGAAGCTGATCACGCCGGGCGAGCCGCCGCAGAAGACCTTCCTGACCGACGGCCTGGAAGGGCTCCAGCACAACGTCCTCACGGGCACCGTCGAGGGACTGGTCAAGTGGGCCCGCCAGAAGAGCCTCTGGCCGGCCACGTTCGGCCTGGCCTGCTGCGCCATCGAGATGATGGCCGCGGGCGGCGCCCACTACGACCTCGCCCGCTACGGCATGGAGGTCTTCCGGGCCTCCCCCCGCCAGGCCGACCTCATGATCGTCGCCGGCCGGGTGAGCCAGAAGATGGCCCCGGTGCTGCGCCAGATCCACGACCAGATGATGGAGCCCAAGTGGGTCATCTCCATGGGCGTGTGCGCGTCGAGCGGGGGCATGTTCAACAACTACGCCCTGATCCAGGGCGTCGACCAGGTGGTGCCCGTGGACGTCTACGTGCCGGGCTGTCCGCCCGGGCCCCAGACCCTGATGCACGGCATCCTCACCCTGTACGACTCGATCCAGACCGGTGAGCTGACCCGCCGCCGTGAGGAGCGGGGCGGCGGCGCCGGCATCGAGGTCGCGGCCGTCGACGGCCAGCCCGAGCCGATGCCGGTGGGCGCGCCCACCCGCGGTCACGTCACCGTCCTCGAGCAGGCCTGATGGCCGACGCCGACGACCCCACGGCGGAGGAGACCGCCCC
>CAZYPY010000197.1:0-1925 GCA_964649545.1 uncultured Microthrixaceae bacterium
CGAAGCGCTGCGGGTTCTGGAAGTCGACCTGGATGGTCGACAGCTGCCAGCTCCGGCCGATGGCGTCCTTCACGTCGACGTCGATCTTGGGCCCGTAGAACGCACCACCGCCCTCGTCGACCTCGTAGTCGAGGCCCGCGGTCTCGATGGCGAGTCGCAGCGCGTCGGTCGCGCGGTCCCACTCCTCGTCGGAGCCGACCGACTTCTCCGGCGGCCGGGTCGAGAGCTTGGCCTGGAAGTCGTCGAAGCCGAAGGCCCGGAGCACCGACAGGACGAAGTCGAGCAGGCTGGCCAGCTCATCGATCAGCTGGTCGGGCGTGCAGAAGATGTGGCTGTCGTCCTGGGTGAAGCCCCGGATGCGGAACAGGCCGTGCAGCGTGCCCGAACGCTCGTAGCGGTACACCGTGCCCAGCTCGAAGAGCCGGAGCGGCAGCTCACGGTAGGACCGCTGACGGCTCTGGTAGATGAGGATGTGGAACGGGCAGTTCATGGGCTTCGGGTAGTACCGGGCGCCCTCGTCCAGCTCCATGGGCGGGTACATGCCCTCGGCGTAGAAGTCGAGGTGCCCGCTCGTCTCCCACAGCACCGACTTGGCCACGTGGGGCGAGTAGGCGAACTGGTAGCCGCCGCGCTCGTGGCGCTCGCGGCTGTAGTCCTCCATCAGCTTGCGGACGATGGCGCCCTTGGGGTGCCAGATGGCCAGGCCGGCGCCGAGCTCCTCGGGGAACGAGAGCAGGTCGAGCTCGGTGGCGAGGCGGCGGTGGTCGCGCTTCTCGGCCTCCTCCAGCATCGTCAGGTGCTCGTCCAGCTTCGCCTTCGACTCCCAGGCGGTGCCGTAGATGCGCTGGAGCATCGGGTTGCGCTCGTCACCGCGCCAGTACGCGCCCGCGACCCGCATGAGCTTGAAGTGGCCGAGCCGGCCCGTGTCGGGCACGTGGGGGCCGCGGCACAGGTCGATGAAGCGGGGCGGGTTCTCGTAGGTGCGGACCAACCCGGCGTCGGTGGCCGACATGGGGTCGTCGGCCGCCCCCCGGATGATCTCGCACTTGTACTTGTGTTCCCGGAAGAGCTCGAGGGCGTCGGCCTCGGGGATCTCGTCGCGCAGGAACGGCTGGCGCTCACGGATGATCTCGCGCATCTTGGCGTCGAGGCGCTCGAGGTCCTCCGGCGTGAAGGTGCCCCCGTCGGCCAACTCGAAGTCGTAGTAGAAGCCGTTCTCGATGGGCGGGCCGATGGCGAACGTGGCGCCGGGGAAGAGCTCGAGCACGGCCTGGGCCAGGACGTGGGCCGTCGAGTGGCGGATCGTGAACCGACCCCGCTCGCTGTCCTCGGTGATGATGGCCACCCGATCACCGTGAGCGAGCGGGGTGGCGAGGTCCCGCTCCTCGCCGTTGATCTCGGCGATGACCGCGGCCTTGGCCAGGCCCCGGCCGATGGCCGCGGCCAGGTCGCCCGCGGTCGCACCGGCCTCGACCTGGCGCTCGGAACCGTCGGGCAGGACGACGTCGATGATCTCGCTCACGTCCCGAACCTACCGCCGGGGCACGGCGGCCCCGAAGTCGATTGGGCGCCGCGGTGGGCGCTCAGCCGGGGTTGAGCACCGACGCGGACGAGCGCCGCTCGGGTGCCGCCCCGTCGCCGTCGACCCCCGGGCCGTCGCCGCCCGACCCGTTGGCGCTCGACCCGTTGGTGCCGAGTCCCTCGCTGGTGATGACGCCGGCGGTGCGGACGGGCAGGGCCTCGTCCTTCTTGGTGGCGTAGTGGTCGACGTACTCCTGGCCCGAGAGGTTTCGGATCTCGAACATGACCTCGTCGATCATCTGGCGCAGGGCCAGTCGGTCGTTGTCCCGGTCGCGGTACCGGGCCGGGTCGATGGGGGCGCCGATGTTCACCCAGACCGGCAGGAAGGGCTTGGGGAACTTCGC
>CAZYPY010000197.1:2025-5019 GCA_964649545.1 uncultured Microthrixaceae bacterium
GCCTTGCCCACGTAGGTGATGCGCCGGGGCAGCACCAGCGGGAGGAAGAACGAGTCGAGCACCGACGTGTGGTTCGGGCAGAAGATGGCGGGGCCGTGCTCGGGGACGTGCTCGAGGCCGTTGACGTACACGCGCCAGTTGAACTTGAAGACGGGCGTCATCACCGCCCGGGCCACGTGGTACAGCCGGCCTGCCTCTCGCGCCACGTGCCCCCTCTCGATCGTCGTGACCCCGCGGGGTCACGTTACCCGAGGGTCCGTCAGGCCGGGGCGACGAGCACGGTGGAGGGAAGCGGTGACCCGCGGGAAGACCTCCCCGCTGCCGGCGGACTGGGTGAGCGCGTTGAGAGGCACCGCGGGGTCGAGGCTAGTCAGGTGCCGAGGCGGACCCCGAGCAGCCCGGCTGCGTCGCCCACGCCTTGGCCGGCCGACGTGGCGGCCTCGATCGCCGCGACCGCGGCCGGCGTGTCGAGGTCATCGTCGAGCGCGGCTCGCACCTCGGCGAGGGCGCCGTCACCTGGCCCCGCCGCCTCCCAACGCGCCAGCCGAGCATCGGCCTCGGGCATGGTCGTGTCGTCCCACTCCCACGAGTCCCGGTAGTGGCGGGCGACGACCGCGAGCCGGATGGCCCGGGGGTCGTGGTGCTCGAGCAGGTCGTGCACGAACACGAGGTTGCCGAGGGACTTGGACATCTTCTCGCCGTCCATGCGGACCATGGCCTGGTGCATCCAGTGGCGCACGAAGGGCTGCCCGGTGGCGGCCTCGGACTGCGCCGCCTCGCACTCGTGGTGGGGGTAGATCAGGTCGGCCCCGCCACCGTGCAGGTCGATGGTGGTGTCGAGCTCGCGCAGGGCCAGCGCCGAGCACTCGATGTGCCAGCCCGGCCGCCCCGGGCCCCAGAGGGACTCCCACGCGGGCTCGTCCTCCGCCGACGGCTGCCACAGCACGAAGTCGAGGGGGTCGCGCTTGTTCGGGTCGTCCACGTTGCCACCGCGCTCCGCGGCCAGCACGAGCATCTCCTCCCGGGAGAGGTGGCTGATGCGACCGAATCGGGGGAACGAGCCGACGTCGAAGTACACCGCCCCACCGGCCTCGTAGGCGAAGCCCTGGTCGAGCACCATGCCGATGAACCCCCGGATGTCCGCGATGGCCGACGTGGCCCGTGGCTCGCTCCAGCTGTCCAGCAGGTCGAGGGCCTCCATGCACCTGTCGAACCGGGCCATCTCGCGGGCCGCGAGGTCGAGGTAGTGGACGCCGAGCTCGCGCGCCTTGCGGAGGATGTCGTCGTCCACATCGGTGACGTTGCGGACGCACCGGGTCTCGTGGCCGCGATCGCGTAGGCGCCGCTGGAGCACGTCGTAGGCGATGTAGGTGGCGGCGTGGCCGATGTGGGCCGCGTCGTACGGCGTGATGCCGCAGGTGTACATGGTGACCAGCGGACCGGGCGCGAAGTCGACGATCTCCCGCCGAGCCGTGTCGTACAGCCGCATGGGGGCGCCGCCCCCCGGCGACGTCACTCCTCGATGCCGGTGAACTTCACCGCGGCCCGGGTCTTGTAGCGCACGTTGAGCTGCAGCAGGACCGCGGCAAAGGCCTCGATGGGCGCGGCGTTCGAGAGCTCGCCAGCGTCGAGGGGCCGCATGTCGGGCAGCTTGCGCACGATCTCGACCGTGGTCTCGGTGGCCGTGGCGTGGTCCGAGCAGATCAGCACGTCGCTCTCGACCGGGGCGTCGAGGTCGCCGAGCTCCTTCGCGGGAACGTGGTGGAACGCGGCCGAGACCAGCGACTTCGGCACGGCCGCCTGAACGCTGGCGGCCACCGAGCCACGGGGCGGCACCAGCGGCTGGAACTCGTGGCCCACCTTGGCGAGGGCGTTGGCCATGGAGATCACGACCTTCCCCCGCAACTGGCGCGAGACCGACGCGGCGGTCGAGGCGGCGGCGTCCCACGGCGTGGCGATGACGACCACGTCGGCCGCGGCGGCACCCTCGTTGTCCTCCGACTCGATCGAGAGGTTGCGCTCGCTCCACCGTTCGAGCAGGCGGTCACGCTCCTCCATGGCCCGGTACCGCGAACGGGACCCGATGACGACGTCGAACCCACCCGACGCCAGCCGGGCCGCCATGGCCCGACCGGCCGGACCGGTCCCTCCCAACACTCCGATCTTCACGGGCGAGAGGTTACCGGCGGCCCCTCGCGTCACGCGCATCCCGCATCGTTCTAGGGTCACGGCCATGGGCCTCCTCGACGGCAAGCGACTCCTCATCACCGGCGTGCTCACCGACGCGAGCCTCGCCTTCGGCGTGGCCAGACTGGCCCAGGAGGAGGGCGCGGAGGTCGTGCTGACCGGGGCCGGGCGGGGCCTGCGCCTCACCCAGCGCACCGCCCGCAAGCTGCCGGTGGAGCCCGACGTGCTCGAGCTCGACGTCACCGACGCCACCCACCCCGCAGCCGTTCGCGACGCCCTCGGTGAGCGCTGGGAGCGGGTCGACGGCGCGCTGCACGCCATCGGGTTCGCCCCCGAGAGCTGCCTCGGCGGCCGCTTCCTCGAGACGACGTGGGACGACGTGGCCGTGGCCGTGCAGGTGTCGGCCTACTCGCTGCGCGCGGTGGCCGACGCGGTCGTCCCACTGATGCACGAGGGCGGCTCGATCGTCGGTCTCGACTTCGACGCCCGGGTGGCCTGGCCCGCCTACGACTGGATGGGGGTGGCCAAGGCCGCCCTCGAGTCGACCGCCCGCTACCTCGCCCGTGATCTCGGTGAGCACGGGATCCGGGTGAACCTCGTCGCCGCCGGGCCGATCAAGACGCTCGCCGCCCGGTCGATCCCGGGCTTCGCCGCCTTCGAGGACGTGTGGGACGCCCGTGCCCCGCTCGGCTGGGACGTCACCGACAGCGCCGCGGTGGCCAAGGCCTGCGTGGCCCTGCTCTCCGACTGGTTCCCGCTGACCACCGGCGAGCTGGTCCACGTCGACGGCGGGTACCACGCCATCGG
>CAZYPY010000198.1:0-4954 GCA_964649545.1 uncultured Microthrixaceae bacterium
TCGCTCGACGGCCACGTCGTCCTGCGGGAGTCCGCCACCGGCCCGGTCGCCGACGCCGCCGCCATCGGCCACCGCCTCGCCCGCCGCCTTCTCGACGACCACGGCGGCGCCGCCCTCCTCCCCTGATCGATCCGTTCTGGCTCCCGATTTCGGTGCCAGGGCACCGAAATCGGGAGCCAGTTCGGAAGGTGTGGTTGGCCGGCGGGCCGGTTGGGGTCAGGCGCCGCCGGCGTTGACCACGATCATCTTGGGGCGGGTCATCTCGTGGACGGTGTGGCCCATGCCGCCGACACCGAGCCCGCTCGGGCCGCGGCCGGCGAAGGGCATCCAGTCGACCCGGAAGGCGGTGTGGTCGTTGAGCATCACCGCGGTGGCGTTCAGGCGCTTGGCGGCGCGGAACGCGGCGTCGAGGTCCTGGGCGAGCACCGCGGCCTGGAACGCCCACGGGAGCGAGTTGGCCCGCGCCACCGAGTCGTCGAGGCCGTCGGTTGGCACCACCGAGACGAGCGGCCCGAAGACCTCGTCGGTGAGCACCCGGCTCTCGGCCGGGGGGTCGACCAGCAGCGTGGGCGCGTAGCACTGGTGCTCGAGCGGGTGGCCGCCCTCGGCCACCTCGGCGCCGCCGTCGATGGCCTCCTGCACCCACTCGTGGACCCGGTCGACCTCGCCCTGCTCGATGAGCGGTCCGACCTGGGTGGCGGCGTCCAGGGGGTCGCCGGTCACGAGCTCGCTGACGCCCTCGGCCAGGCGGTCGACGAGCTCGTCGGCGACGGCGGCGTCGGCGAAGACCCGCTGCACCGACACGCACACCTGGCCGGCGTGGTAGTAGCCGCCCTTGAGGATGGCGGGCACGGCCTTGTCGAGGTCGGCGGAGGCGTCGACCAGCAGCGGCGCCACGCCGCCGTGCTCGAGCGCGGCCCGCACGCCGGGGGCGAGCTTGGCCCGGAGGCCCCAGCCCACCCGGGCCGAGCCGATGAACGAGAAGAAGCCGATCCGGTCGCTGGTGACGGCCTGCTCGGCCACCGAGCCTCGACAGGGGGCGACGACGCACCAGTCGTCGGGCAGGCCCGCCTCCCGGTAGAGCTCGCCGAGGCGGAGCGCCGACAGCGGCGTCGAGCTGGCGGGCTTGAGCAGGACGGGGCAGCCGGCGGCGATGGCGGGGCCGGTCTGGTGGGCGATGAGGTTGAGGGGGTGGTTGAACGCGCTCACCGCCACCACGGCGCCGATGGGCTCGCGGGTGGTGAAGGCGAGGCGGCCCGCCGACGCCGGCGTGGCCCCCATGGGCACCTCCTCGCCGTGGGCGTGGGCGATCTCCTCGGCGCAGAGCTCGAGGCCGTTGGCGGCGCGGTCGACCTCCACCAGGGCGTCGGTCAGCGGCTTCCCGCCCTCGGAGGCGATGAGGCGGGCGAGGTCGTCCCGCTGGGCGCTGACCAGCGCCGCGGTGGCTCGCAGCACCTCGATGCGCTGTGGCGCCGGCAGCCAGCGGTCCCGGTCGGCGACCATCGCCGCCTGGCGCTCGACGGTGGCCAGCACCTCGTCGGCGCCCCACTGCTCGACGGTGCCAACGACCTCGCCCGAGTACGGCGAGGTGACGTCCAGTGCC
Source organism: uncultured Microthrixaceae bacterium (assembly GCA_964649545.1). GTDB lineage: Bacteria > Actinomycetota > Acidimicrobiia > Acidimicrobiales > DATDAH01 > JAEUJM01. Next base: position 1,604 of record CAZYPY010000198.1, read on the forward strand.
TCCCGGCCCGTGTCGGCGCCGGCCCCGGTCCCGCTCATGCCCGGCCCCCGGCGAACTGGCTCCTGATTTCGGTGTCCTGGCCCCGAAATCGGGAGCCAGAACGGACGTCGTCGGTGAAAGGGTGAGCGGTCATCGGGGGAGGATGGCGCCGCAGCGCTCGGAGAGCTCGAGGTTCTCCCGGTAGTCGACGGGCACGATGATGAGCGACGGGCGGTCGGTCTGGGCGAAGGCCTCGCGCAGGGCGGGTCGCAGCTCGTCGGCGGCCTCGATGCGCCGCGTGAAGCAGCCGAAGGCCTCGCCCAGCTGCACGAAGTCGGGGTTCTGGAACTTGGTGTGCGAGCTGCGGCCGAAGCCGAGGGTCTGCTTCCACTCGATCAGGCCGTAGCCGCCGTCCTCCCAGACGAGCTGCACGGCGGGCACCTGGTACATCGCTGCGGTGGCGAGCTCCTGCACGTTCATCATGAAGCCACCGTCGCCCTGGAGGGCCACGACCCGGCGGTCGGGGTACACGAGCTTGGCGGCGATGGAGCCGGGCAGCGATCCCGCCATCGAGCAGAAGCCGTTGGAGATGATGCACGTGTTCGGCTCGTAGGTGGGGTAGTGGCGGGCGGTCCACATCTTGTGCGCGCCGACGTCGCTGATGACGATGTCGTGGTCGTCGAGCTCCTGGCGCAGGTCGTGGAGGATCCGCTGGGGCTTCATGGGGAAGCCGTCGTCGTCGGCGCTCTCCACGGTGAGCTCGTGCACGAGCTTCTCGCGCACGTTGGCGTAGAGGGGGACGTCGGCCTTGCGGTGCTCGTCGCCGAGACGCTCGTTGATGGCCCACAGCGCGGCGGCGATGTCGCCGACGACCTCGACGTCGCACCGGTAGGCGGCGTCCACCTCGGCGGGGGTGAAGTCGACGTGCAGGATGGGGGTGTCGTGGTCGGGGTTCCACCGCGACGGGTGCCACTCCACCATGTCGTTGCCCACCGAGATCACCAGGTCGGCCTGCTGGAACACGGATTGGACGTGGTCGTTGATGCCGAGGCCGGCGGCGAAGAGGCTGCGGTCGTGGCGGTCGGAGATCACGCCCTTGGCCATGAAGGTCATGGCCGCGTAGATCCCGGTCTCGTCCACGAAGCGGTTGAGCTGCTTGGTGACCCGGGTGCGGGCGCAGCCGTTGCCGACGAGCAGGACGGGGGCGTTCGCGGCGGCGATCATGGCGAGGGCGGCGTCGATCGACTTCTCGTCGGCGACCGGGCGGCGCACCTTGGTGCCGGGGACGATGGGCGGCTCGTCGACGTCCTGCTTGGCCACGTCCTCGGGCAGCTCGACGTGGGTGGCGCCGGGCTTCTCGGCCTGGGCCAGCTTGAAGGCCTTTCGCACGATCTCGGGGATGGTGCGGGCGTTGTAGACGGTCTCGGACCACTTGGTGACCGGCTCGAACATGGCCACCACGTCCATGGCCTGGTGCGACTCCTTGTGGAGGCGGGTGACCGCCCCCTGGCCGGTGATGGCGACGAGCGGCGAGTGGTCCATGTCGGCCTGGCCCACGCCGGTCATGAGGTTGGTGGCGCCGGGGCCGAGGGTGCCGAGGCAGACGCCGGGCCGGCCGGTGAGGCGGCCGTACATGTCGGCCATGTAGGCGGCGCCCTGCTCGTGGCGGCAGATCACGAACTCGATGGGCGAGTCGAGCAGCGACATCATCATGTCGGCGTTCTCCTCGCCGGGGACGCCGAAGATGTACTCGACCCCCTCGGCCTCGAGGCAACGCAGGAACAGGTCGCTGGCTTTCATGGCACGCATCCCCCCGAGGGCTCGCCGTCGCGCGGGCGAGCATGGCACGCACGGAGGCGGCGTGCTCGGGGATCCGTCCGCCGGCGGGGTCGATCGAGGTGTTGCGATGACGGCGGTCCCGTGGTGGCAGGCGGCGGGGCGCGTCCGGCGCGGTCCGACGGGGTCGCGTCCGGGACGCGGAACTCGAGGCAGTAGAGCCGCGGTTTCCGGGCGCTGTCTGCCTCGAGAACGGGTGATCTCGTGGCCGGTCGACGTGTCGGCGCCGCCGTCGTGGTGGACTGGCGCCATGAGCGTGTCCCTCGTCGGCGCCGGCCCCGGTGATCCCGGGCTGCTCACCGTCCGCGCCGCCGAGCTGCTGGCCGCCGCCGAGGTCGTCGTCTACGACCGGCTCTCGCTCGAGGGGCTGCTGGCGCTGGCACCGGCGGACGCCGAGCGGATCTCGGTGGCCAAGTCGCCGACCGGGCCGTCCACGCCCCAGGAGGAGATCAACACGCTGCTCGTGGAGCGGGGCCGCCTCGGCCAGCGGGTGGTGCGGCTGAAGGGCGGCGACCCCTTCGTGTTCGCCCGGGGCGGCGAGGAGGCGGCGGCGCTGCTGGCCGCCGGCGTGCCCTTCGAGGTCGTGCCCGGGGTGACGTCGGCCATCGCCGTGCCCGCCTACGCCGGCATCCCGGTCACGCTGCGCCACTCGTCGACCTCGTTCACCGTCGTCACCGGCCACGAGGACCCGACCCGCCCCGAGGGCTCGGTCGACTGGGAGTCGGTGGCGAAGGTGGGCGGCACCATCGTGGTGCTCATGGGGGTCGGCCGCATCCGGGCCATCGCCGACCGCTTGCTGGCCGGCGGATTGGCCCCGGACACGCCGGCGGCGTCGGTCCAGTGGGGGACCCGGCCCGAGCAGCGCACCATCCGGGCGACGCTGGGGACGATTGCCGACCAACCGCTGGCCTCGCCGTCGACCATCGTGATCGGCGAGGTCGCCGGCGTGGACCTGTCGTGGTTCGAGTCCCGGCCGCTCTTCGGCAAGCGGGTGGTGGTGACCCGGGCCCGGGCCCAGGCGTCGGAGCTCGTGGTGGCCCTGGAGGCGGCCGGCGCCTCGACGGTCGAGCTGGCCGCCATCGAGATCACCGACCCCGCCGACGGTGGCGCGGCGCTGCGGGCCGCGGCCGCCGGCGTGAGCGCCTACGACTGGGTGGTGCTGACGTCGATCAACGGCGCCAACCGCTTCCTCGACGAGCTACGCGACGGCCGTCAGCTCGCCGGTGCGTCGGTGGCGGCCATCGGCCCGGGGACCGCGGCGGCGCTCGCGGCCCGCAACATCGTCGCCGACCTCGTGCCCGAGCAGTACGTGGCCGAGTCGCTGCTGGCGGCATTCCCGGCGCCACCCGCCGATCGTGCGCAGGGGAGCGGGCGCGTGCTGCTGCCTCGGGCAGCGGTGGCCCGCGACGTGCTCCCCGACGGGCTGCGGGCCGCCGGCTGGCAGGTCGACGTGGTCGAGGCCTACCGCGCGGTCACCGCGTCGCCGACGCTCCGTCAGCGGGAGGCCGCGGCCACGGCCGACGTCATCACCTTCAC
>CAZYPY010000199.1:0-4929 GCA_964649545.1 uncultured Microthrixaceae bacterium
GCCGAACCGGGCGCGACGCCGAACAGGGTGAGGCCGCACCGGGGTCGATCGACGCCCGGGAGCTCCACCGGCATCACGCCTCGCCACGCTCGGCGCGAAGACGACGGTAGAACGCCATCTCGACGATGGTCAGCACGGCGAGTACCGGCAGCGACCAGGGCAGCGAGATCAGGCTGACGACCCCGAAGATCGACACGAGCGCGCCAACGAGCAGTGCGGCATCGAGCACGGCGCGGCCCCGCCGGCGGGTCACGCCAGGATCGCCCTCGCCACGAGGTCCATGCCGAAGGCGGTGAGGATGGCGAGGTAGAGCAGACCGGTGGCGGCCATGACCGCGCTGTACTCCTTCTCCTTCAGCGCCGCCCAGGTCACCCCGATCAGGGCGATGGTGGTGACCGCACAGGCCAGCCAGAACCACGAGAGGAGCCCGTCCCAGCCGTCGTCGATGGTGCCGTTGATCGCCGAGACCATGCCGACCGGCCAGAGCAGGAAGAGCAGCTCGAGCGGCCAGATAGCGGCGGTCCACTTCACGAGCTCGCGGATGGGGTCGCGGGGCAGGCCGGGCTGCACGAGGTACCAGTGCCCGAGGAGCATGGCGTCGGTGATCACGCCCAGGAACAGGGCGCCGGTGACCGTGCGGGCGACGGAGAGCAGGGCGGGGTCGCCGGTGTGGGCGCCGGCGAAGAGCAGGCCGACGAGTCCGATGACGGGTGCCACCAGGTCGAGCGCCGGCGGGTACTCGGGGCCGTCGGACTGCTCGGTGGGCTCGTCCCGCTCGATGCCGGTCATCTGCGCCACCCGGGCGGTGCGGGCCTCGACCAGTTCGCGCTGGCGGGCCACGCCGGCCTTGCGGCGCACGTAGGAGACCGCGAAGGCGACGACCGCGGCCAGGGCCACGCCGGCCGCGGCCAGGTCGCGGGGCAGGAAGGGATCGGTGCGGCGGCCGACCCACACGGCGCCGACGGCCATCACGGCATAGGTGCCCCGCAGCAGCCAGCCGTAGCCGATGCCCACGAGGCGGTGGCGGGTGGTGATCCAGAGGAAGAAGAGCCCGCCGGTCGCCCACTGGAGCAGCACGGTGCCCGGGTCGAGGTCCATCAGGCCCTCATCCGATCACACGGGGGCCGACGCGGACGAGTCAGTGCGTCGGCTCTCCCGCGCCGCCGATCCGTCGGGGTCGCCGTCGGCGACGAGCCCGAGGATGAGGTGGGCGGTCGATCGGAGCCCATCGCACAGCCGATGATCGGATCACTCGAGTGGGCTGGCGGCCCGGGAACGTCGGTCGGCCGCGCGACTCAGGCCTCGACGACGGCGAGGCCGTGATCGACCCGGTTGAGGGCGTCGGGCCCGGCGTCGGACGCCACCACGATGTCCTCGAGGCGGGCACCCCACTCCCCCGGTACGTAGATGCCGGGCTCGACCGAGAACGCGTGGCCGGGGACGAGCGCCGTGCAGTTGCCCGCCACCACGTAGGGGTCCTCGTGCTCCTCGATGCCGATGCCGTGGCCGGTGCGGTGGATGAAGAAGTCGCCGTACCCGCCTTCGGTGATGACGCGCCGGGCGACGGCGTCGACGTCCTCGCACGGCGTGCCCACGGTGGCGGCGGCCACGGCCTGGGCCTGGGCGTCCTCGAGGACGGCGTAGAGGTCGCGGAACGCCGGCGGCGGCTCGCCCGTGTAGACGCAGCGGGTGATGTCCGAGCAGTAGCCGGCGCCGGTGTCGTCGGGCGGCAGCGTCCCGCCGAAGTCGCAGAGGACGACCTCGCCGGCTTCCACGACCCGCTCGCCGGGCTCGTGGTGCGGGCTGGCGGCATTGGCGCCGGCGGCGACGATGGCGAAGTTGACCCGGTGGTGCCCCTCGTCGACGAGGTGGCGCCCCAGATCGGCCGAGATCTCGGCCTCGGTACGCCCGATCAGGGCGATCTGACCGCTCTGGAGCTGGGTCGCCACCCGGTCGGCGGCGGCGCCGGCCCGGCGCAGCGCGTCGATCTCGGCGGCGTCCTTGACCGCCCGCAGGGGACCGACCACATCGCTCGCCCGGCGGAAGGTCGTTCCGTCGAGCCGCGCCAACAGCTCCACCAGGAAACGGGCCCACGTGCGGTCGCCGATGGCGGCCACGCCGACGGGGCCGACGAGACCGGCGACGAGCTCGACCGGGTCGTCGGTCTCGTCCCACGGCACGACCCGGAAGACGTCGGGCCGCTCGACCACCCGGGGTGCCTCCAGCCGGGGCACGACGAGCGACGCCTCTCCCTCCCGTGGCACGACGAGCATGGTGAGCCGCTCGAGGGGCATGGCCTCGTAGCCCGAGAGCCACGGCAGGTCGGCCCCGACCGACAGCAGGAGCGCGTCGACGCCCTGCTCCCCCATCGCCGTCCGCACGCGATCGAGTCGTCGGGCGTGGACATCGGTCACGGGGCGCCCCCGGCCGAGCCGAGTGCATCGAGGGCACGGACCAGACCCGCACGGTCGAGGTTCGCCCCCCCGATGGGGACCACCTCGGCCACGGGCTCCGCCGGGGGGTGCAACATCAGCCGGAACGGGTTCTGGGTCGTCCAGAACGACGGGTCGACCACGTGCGCACACGCCCGCTCGTCGTCGAGGCGGCGATAGTGCCGCAGCGGCACGCCGACGGGCGCCACCCAGACCGCGGCCGCGAGTCGCGGACGGTCGGTGAGGTTCGGACGGGACCCGTGCACCACGGCATGGTCCCAGACGAGGACGCCGCCGGCGGGCCGCGGGCACGGCCGCATGCGCTCGGTCAGGACCTCGGACTCGCGCATCCAGGGCGCCTCCAGCATCGTGCCCCGCGCCATCGTGTCGAGTCGGTGCGAACCGGGGATCAGCTGGACCTCACCGTTGGCCTCGCCCACGTCCTCGAGCGCCACGAACAGCACGAACGATCGGTGGCCGGCCCGTTCGTCGACGTACATCCAGTCCCGGTGGGGCTTGAAGTAGGACGCGTCGCCCGGGAACTTGCAGAGGAACGGGTGGATGAAGCCCACGTGGTCGACGAACAGGTCCCGGACCACCGGTGCCAGCGCCCCGGCGACCAACGCGGCGGCCCGTCGCCGGTAGCCCAGGTCCCGGTCGTTGAAGTCGTTGTGGAAGCCACGCCCGCCGCCCCCGTGCAGCTCCTCGAACGCCGAGCGCAGGGCGGAGGCCCGGTCCCGGTCGAGGAACACGCCGGGCGGCGCCACGTAGCCGTCGCGCTCGAGCGCGGCGTCCAGCGCGGGGTCGGCGAGTGCCGGTTCCGCGGCCGGCGGGCGCGCCTCGGGACCCTCGCCGGAGGTGACGAAGGCGCGCTCCCACGGCTCCTCGTAGGTGTGCAGTAGGAACGACAGCCGGTCAGAGGCGCCGACCGGGCGGGGGGGCCGCGACCATGCAGGCGCCGACTCGGCGGCGAGGGTGCACGGCCGGCAGCGCCGCGCCTCGGCCCGACGCCATCGGTCCTCGATCACGGCGAGGGCCGCGCCGCACGTGCAGCACCGGTCGCGACCAGCACGTGGTGCCTCGGCGGGACCCGTCGGACCGGCCGACACCGCGTGACCCAGGGCGCCGACGACCGTCACCGCCGGCGACAGGGTGAAGGTCACGCCGAGGCGGGGTTTGTCGATGTGGTTGGCCAGGGTGAACGTCCGAGTGTCACCGGCGAAGAGCACGGCGTCTCCCCGCTCGAGGCCCACCTGGTGGGACGCGGTCGCGGGGTCGCCGTCCCGACCGGGCACGTACCACCAGCCGCCGTTGTCGCGGTTGACCTCGTCCAACGCGAGGTAGCCGCCGACGGTCTCCGGCGCGCCGCCTGGCCCGACGCCCTCACCGCTGTGCGCCCCGGGCCAGGCCATGACGAACCCGGCATCGCCGAGGTGGGTGCCGCCCAGGCCGGCGCGGGCGAGCGGTGCGGCGAGCACGGCCTCGATCGACTGCGCCACCGCACGCCGATAGCCGGCATCGTGGCAGTCCGCGGTGCGGAAGGCGACCACGTTCCCGTCGCCGGGCGTGGGCCCGAGGTCGGCGTAGACGAGCCGCAGTTCCTCCACCTCGGCCGCATCCAGCAGGCGGAGCCGCCTCGGTGCCGTCGAGCGGCCGGGGCGGGCTCGGTCTGCGGGAACCGCGTCGATCTCCGCGGTCACGGCTCCCCCGCGGTCGCTCCGGCCGCCGAACGGGCGTGGTAGCTCGACCGGGTGAGCGGGCTGGCCTCGACGTGGGCGATACCGAGGCCCTCGCCCACGTGCCGCCAGCGGTCGAAGTACTCGGGCTCCCACCAGCGCACGACCGGCAGGTGGCGGGCGGTGGGACGCAGGTACTGGCCGATGGTCACGATGTCGGTGCCGATGGCAGCCAGGTCGGCGAGGGTGGCGACGATCTCGTCGTCGGTCTCCCCCATGCCGACGATCAGGCCGGACTTGGTGGTGAGCCCGGCGGCCTTGGCCCGGGCCAGCACCGACAGGCTGCGGGCGTACGACGCCGACGGGCGCACCGCCCGCTGGAGGCGGGGGACGGTCTCGACGTTGTGGTTCAGCACGTCGGGACGGGCGGCGAAGATCGCCCCGAGCGCGGCCTCGTCGCCCCGGCAGTCCGGGATGAGCACCTCGACCTGCGTGTCGGGCCGTCGGGCCCGGATGGCGTCGATGGAGGCGGCGAAGGCGCCGGCGCCGCCGTCGGGCAGGTCGTCCCGCGCGACGGCGGTCACCACCGCGAACGACAGGTCCATGCGCTCGACCGCCTCGGCCACCCGCTCGGGCTCGGTCGGGTCGAGGGCCTCGGGGTGGCGGGTGTCGACCAGGCAGAACCCGCACGCCCGGGTGCAGCGCTCGCCGTTGATCATGAACGTGGCGGTGCCGTCGGCCCAGCACTCGAAGATGTTCGGGCAGCCCGCCTCCTCGCACACGGTGACGAGGTCGAGCGAGCGCAGGGTGCGGCCGAGGCC
>CAZYPY010000200.1:0-4907 GCA_964649545.1 uncultured Microthrixaceae bacterium
AGAACCCTGCCGGACCCTACGAACGGCCCATTACCCGGCGCGTACCTGGGGTCAGGCGCCCCTTCGCGCCGACGGTTGGATCAGAACGGAGTAGCCCCTGGCGGGGTCGCCGGCGGAACCGGCGGGTCGAGCGTCGGTTCGACCTCGTCGTTCCCGATGGGGCCGTAGACCACCGTCGCCCCCGCTGCGTCCTGGTGCACCACCGTGGTGGCCGTCCCCGTCGCCGTGGGCGTCCCGCCGAGCGCGGCGGTTGCCGCGTCGGTGGCGGCGGCGACCGCGGCGGCGGCCTCGGCGGGCCGGGCCTCGTTGGCGGTCGCGTAGGCGGCGACGGCCCGGCGGTCGATCTCGCGACCGCCCCGGGCCGCGCCTTCCACGCTGGCCTCCTCCTCGGTGGTCTCGAACCAGAGGAGCTCGCTGCGCCAGGTGTTGTGGGTCACCCGCCGGGGGTCGGCACCGATGCGGTCGAGCGCCCGCCCGAGCCCGAGCGGGTTCTTGCAGAGGTGCACGGCCACCACGTCGGCGACGTCGTCGGCATCGCTGCGGATGCGTCGGCTCATGTGGCCGAGGGCGAACGCGGCGATCCCGCCGAGCGCCGCCAGGGCCAGGCCGAACACGAAGGGGGAGACGAGGAAGCCGCCCTTGTCCGCCAGCCAGAGCAGGACGACCACCAGCATGATCCCGGCGGCCATGACCGTCTTGGCGTAGCGCCGGGCCCGCTGCACCGAGGAGCCGGCGGCGGTGACCCACTGGGCGTCGGAGGCGTGCAGGTGGGCCATCTCGTGGGCGCAGACGGCCTCGAGCTCGTCTCGGGGGAACGTGGTCAGCCCGCTGGTGATGGCCAGCACCTTGCGCCGTCGGCTGCGCAGCGACAGCGCGTTCGGGGCCGGGTCGTCGATCAGCCACAGCTCGGGGGGCTCGGGCTGGCCGAGGCCGATGGTGAGGCCGTCGAGCACGTTGTCGACCTGGGTCAAGATCCCGCGCTTGAGCTGCTTCGCGCCGACGTCCGAGAGCACCTTCCCCGGCGCGGCCGACACCACGTGGACGAGCAGGTAGATGAGGGAGAGGGCGAAGGCGCCGAGGACCACGAGTGCCGCACCGGGGCCGAGGTAGTCCCAGAGGGGCGAGTCGAGGAAGCCGTCACCGCTGGCCCACGACCAGAAGCGGGCCGCCGCGGCGAGGACCAGCAGCACCAGGCTGGCGTTGAACAGGGCGACCATGGCGGTGCCGAGCACGAACCACAGCGGCGCCCTGGCCCGCGCCCAGGCGCGGCGGGTGTCGAGGTCGCGGATGCGGTCGGGCACCGGCACGCCGAGATTCAACCACGGGGCCACGCACCGTGCCCGAGACCACCGGCCCCGAGCAGGGACGCTCGACCGGGTGTGGTCAGGCCCTCACCCCCCATACTGGGAGGCGTGTCGAGACTTGCGGTGGCGGAGGCGCCGTCGGGCGACGCCGTCGCACGGGCGCCGGTGGTGGTGGCCAAGCTGCGGCGCCCGCGCCTGCGGGCCGGTGAACTGCGGCGGGACCGGCTGGTCGAGGCGCTGTGCGCCGCCGACGTGCCGGTCGTGGCCGTACGGGCACCGGCTGGCTACGGCAAGACCACCACCGTCCGCCAGTGGATCGAGGCCGACCCGCGGCCGGCGGCCTGGGTGACCCTGGACGAGGCCGACAACGACGAGGTGCGCTTCCTCCAGCACGTCGTGCGGGCCGTCGACGGCGTGACCCCGGTGCCCGAGGTGGAGGCCCTGCTCGCCGTCGAGCCGCCCCAGCGCCTGGCCGTGCTGTCGTCGTTCGCCGCGGCGCTGGCCGAGCGGGACCCACTCGTGCTCGTCGTCGACGACGTGCAGGTCGTGACGGACGAGCGGGTGGCCGGGCTCCTGGAGTGGCTCGTGGGCGCGGTGCCACGGGGTTCGACGCTGGCCCTGGTGGGCCGGTCGTTCCCCCCGATGCGGCTGACGCGCCACGTGGCCGGTGACGAGGCCCTGGCCCTGCGCCGCGACGACCTGGCCTTCTCTGGCGCCGAGCTGCGGGCCGTTGTGGACGAGGCCCTCCCCGGCCTCGAGCCGGAGCAGGTGGACCGCCTCTTCGAGCGCACGGAGGGATGGCCCGCCGGGGTCCACCTGTCGTTGCTGGCCGCCCGTGCGGCGTCGAGCCCCGTGCCGGTGCTCACCGACCTGACCCACCGGGCGGTCGACCTCGGCGCCTACTTCCACGAGGAGCTCCTCCGCCACCTCGACGAGGACCTGCGCGCCTTCCTCCTGCGCACATCGGTGCTCGACCGCCTCTCCCCGGGGCTGTGCGACGCCGTGCTCGACCGCGACGACGCCGGTGCGTTCCTGGCGAGGCTCGCAGACTCGGAGAACCTCTTCGTGGTCGTCCACGACGACGACCCCGAGTGGCTGCGGTACCACCGCCTCTTCGCCGACCTCCTGCTCGCCGAGCTGCGATCCCGTTCGCCCGAGCTCGAGCCGGTGCTCCGGGGGCGGGCGGCCCGCTGGCTGTCCGCGCACGGTGAGCCCGACGGGGCCGTCGCCCAGGCCCTCGCCGCCGGCGACCGGGAGCTCGCCGCGGTCACCGCCTACCGCCACCTCTCCGAGCTCATGCAGCTCGGCCACATCCGCACGATCGAGCGCTGGCTGGAGGCCTTCACACCCGACGAGGCGCGGCGGCACCCGCTCCTCATGCTCCTGCACGGCTGGGTGGCCTTCGCGGCCGGGCGCGACGACGACGTCCGCCGCTGGCTCGGGCTCCTCGCCGACGCCACCTGGGACGGCCCCCTCCCGGACGGCACCCCGTCGCTGGCGGTCGCCCGTGCCAGCCTCGCCATGTTCCACTCGGGCGAGGGGGTCCTCCAGACGGCGGCCGACGCGCGCATCGTGCGCGCCGCGGGGCCGGGGGCCAGCCCTTGGTGGAGCACGGCCTGCCTTTTCGAGGCCAACGCGACCGCCCTCGCCGACCCCGAGGCGGACGCCGTGGCGCTGTTCGCCGACGCCGAGTTCGCGGCGCGCGGGCACCCCAGCACCCACGCGGTGTGCCTTGCCCACCTGGCCTGGGCCCACTTCGTCGCCGGTGACGACGCCCGGGGCACGGCCCTGGCCTCGGAGGCCTACGCCGAGCTGCGAGCCAACCACCTCGAGGCCTACAACCTCGCGGTCAACGTCCACGCCGTCCAGGCCTACGCCGTGGCCCGCCAGGGACGCCGCGCCGACTACCTCACCGCCGTCCAGCGCACCGACGAGCTCCTCGCGTCCATCGGGCGGGCCGTCCCGCGCGCCCAGTGCCAGGTCCGCCTGCTCCTCGCCGAGGGCGCGCTCCTCCTCGACGACCGGGACCGGGCCCAGGAGCTGTTCGCCGAGGCGACGCCCCACCTCGCCGCGGAGCCCGACGCGGCCGTGCTGTGGGCCTGGGCCGACGACCTGCGCGAGCGCCTGTCCAGCCGCAGCCGGCGTGACCGCCTCGTCCACCGCTACCGCCTGACGGAGGCCGAGCTGCGGGTCCTCGGCCAGCTCCCCACGCACCGCTCGCTCGAGGAGATCGGCCGCGAGCTCTACATCTCGCGGAACACGGTGAAGACCCACGCGGTGTCGATCTACCGCAAGCTCGGCGTGTCGGGGCGCAGCGCCGCCGTGGCGCGGGGCGTCGAGCTCGGGCTGCTGGAGCCGGTCACCCGTGGGTGACGACCACCCGTTCCGGGTGACGACGGGGCGCTGGCGCCGGGGGAACATCGGGGCACCGATCGACCGGGCCGCCGTGCCTGAGGAGGCATCCCCGTGAGCGACGACACCCTCGACGAGCTGGGCCCCGTCGACTACCTCGTGGTCGAGTTCCCGCCCGGCGAGCAGCACTTCACCGGTGAGCTGGCCCGTGAGCTGGTGTCGCTGGTCGACGCCGAGGTCGTCCGCCTGCTCGACCTGCTGATCATCGCCAAGGACGCCGACGGCAACGTCGAGGCCCTGGAGCTCGACGACCTCGAGGACGCGGGTGAGCTCGCGCGCCTCGAGACCGAGATCGCCGAGATCCTCGCCGAGGACGACGTGGTCCACCTGGCCGAGGCGATGGAGCCGGGGACGGTGGCCGGCGTGCTCGTGTGGGAGAACCTGTGGGCGGCGCCGTTCGCCTCGGCCGCCCGCCGCGCCGGCGGCCAACTGGTGGCCAGCGGCCGCATCCCCATCCAGGCCCTCGTCGCCTCCTTCGAGGCCGAGGTCGAGGCTGAAGGAGCCTGACATGCCCTTGCGACCCGCCCGCCGCGCCCGTCGCGGCGTCATCGGCGCCCCCGTGGCCCGCACTGCCGCCACCGTCGGCACGGCTGCCGTGGCCGTGCACGGCGTGAACCGTCGCCAGGACCGTCGAGACGACCGGCGCGACGACCGCCGGGACCGCCGCGGCGTCCGCTGAATCGGCTCCCGGCCCCGCCACCCCGACCACCCCCGACGAGAAGGACCTCCCATGGCACCGCGCTTCAACGGCCGGATCGAGCTCGACGTCCGCGACTCCGAACCGGACTGGGCCCCCTACCTGGCTCCGAAGGCCCCGGAGGGCGCGCCCAACGTCCTCCTCCTCGCCTGGGACGACCTCGGCTTCGCCACCATGGACATCTACGGCGGGCCGGTGCAGTGCCCGAACATGGCCCGCATCGCCGAGCGGGGCGTGGTGTTCTCCAATTTCCACACCACGGCGCTGTGCTCGCCCACTCGGGCGTCGCTCCTGACCGGGCGCAACGCCACGAGCAACGGCATGGCCACGATCGCCGAGTTCGCCTCGGGCTTCCCGGGCATCTCCACCCGCATCCCGTTCGAGAACGCCTTCCTCTCGGAGGTCCTCGCCGAGCAGGGGTACAACACCTACTGCGTCGGCAAGTGGCACCTCACGCCGGGCGAGGAGGTCAACGCCGCGGCGTACAAGGGCCG
>CAZYPY010000201.1:0-4882 GCA_964649545.1 uncultured Microthrixaceae bacterium
GCGGCACGGTCGTCGGGGTCGGGCCCGACCCGGAGGCGGTCGACCCGGACCTCCCGGCCGTGGGTGACCAGGTCGAGGTGCAGGACGCCGGCGACGTCGAGGCCGGCGGCGATCGCCGCGGCCAGTTCGAGGCCACGCCGGCCGACCGGGTCCGGCCGGTCGACCGACACCGGCCGGCACCAACCCGACGGCCGGCGGGCCACGGCGACCGTCGCCACCGGGGCCGGCCCGGCATCGCCCCGGACGACCGGGAAGCCGGCGGCGGCCAGCGCGGCCCGGCTCGCCACCGGGTCCGCGGCCAGCCCGATCGCCTCGAGGTTCGGGCACCGGGCGCCGGTGCGGCGAGCGAGGCGCTCGAGGTGCCCCGACTCGGGCGACCATCCGCCGAGCCGGCCGAGCCGGCCGAGCGCCGAGCCGTCGGCGGTCACGAGGTCCCAGTCCGCGTCGATCTCCGGCGCGACCGTGTGGTCGCCGACGTCGACGAGGCTGAGCTCGACGTCGAGCTCCTCGGCGACGGCCAGCACCTCCTGGTGGGGGCCACCCGACAACCAGCCGACCCGAGGACGAGCGGTGGGAGCACCGTGACCGCCGACCGTCGCGAGCACGATGGCGGTCGCGGCGATCACGATCCCTCCTCGTCGATCCCCGAGGCACGGGCCGGCACCCACTCGCCGCCGGGGCGCCGCTGCCGCCACGGCTCGCCGGGCGCCCCGCGGGCGACGAGGTGCACCCAGGCCCCGTCGAAGAGGTGTTGGAGGATCTCGTGCCGTGCGACGATCGCCTCGATCCGCTCGATCGGCGCCTCGACGACCACCAGCAGGCGGAGCGGCTCGTGGACCAGGCCATCGGGACCGGCGACCGACTGCCACGGGAGGCCGATCCTCAGGTCACCGCCCTCGCCGGTGAGCACGCCCACCCCGGCGACCGGGTTGTGCAGCGCCTTGTCCCCGGCGCCGAACACATCGGGGTCGACCGAGGAGAAGTAGTACTGGGCGTTGATCCAGTGGGCGACCACCATCGGGGCGGTGAGGATGGTCGTGAGGGCGGTGCCGTCGGGATCCCCCGCGGCGTCGTACGAGTGCAGGAAGGCCCGCCCCTCGAGATCCGCGCCGAGGGTGAGGTCCCGGGGGCCGACGACGAAGGCGGCGTTGCGGGCCAGGCCCCACTCGGGGCGGGTCTGCGCCCAATCGCCGGCGCGGCGACGAGCGGCCCGTCGGGCCGAGCCGCCACCCCGGCGACGACGCCGAGGACGGTGACCCCCGAGCCGGCCGAGGCGCTCGTCGGCGACGCGCTCGCCCGCCTCGTCGAGGTCGGCCCGCAGGGTGTCGAGCGCGGCCCGGTGCGAGGCGGGGACCCGCTCGACGTCGAAGAGCGTGACCACGTCGGTCGTGGTGTCGTGCTCGGCGGCGACGAACCAGGTCCCGTCGCCGATGTCGATGCCCCGCTCGGCCAGGGCGGCCCGCACCTCGGGGTCGTTGGCGATGGCGGCCAGGGCCCGGGCGTTGGGCCCACCGTGGTTGCCACCGCAGGCGCCGCAGTCAAGGGCGGCGGCGTGGGCGTTGGCCGCCGTGGTCGAGCCGTGGCCGCAGAGCACGACCAGCGGGGCGAATCCGGCCGTCAGGCCCATGGTCGTCAGGGCCCCCTCGAGGACGCCGACACGGGCGTCCAGCTCGAGGGCGACGGCGGGGTCGACCACCGTGCCGGGGGTCGGCCGCGACCGGCGGGTCGTTGCCGCCAGGCCCGGTGCCACCGTCCGGGCCAGCGCGACCGGTCCGGCGACCCACCCTGCGGTCTCGGCCAGCGCGTACATGGCCACCGGGTCGTGGCCGAGGTCGTCGACGGTGGCCGCGCCCGCGGTCCGGCGCCGGCGGCCGGCCAGTGCGGCCTCGGCCGCGCCGAGGTCCTCGGGGTCGGCGACCTCGGCGACCTCCACCGCCGGATCGAGCAGGACCGGCGCCGACGGGTACGACTCCGCCGAGCCGAGGGGTCGGAACCGGACCGGCGTGCCGAAGAACCCGGCGAAGCCCAGGGTCTCGTAGGGCCCGACGGCCTCGAGGTGACGGCGCAGCAGTTCGCTGCGGGCGTCGATGCAGCACACGACCTGGGCGTGCGCCATCCCGGCGCCCGGACGGTCGCCCGCGGAGTCGGCGGCGCCGTCGAGCTCGTCCAGGAACATGGTGCGGAAGGCCGCCTCGGCGGTCACCAGACCCTCGCCGGCCGCGGCGAGGGCGAGGGTCGCCGCCGCATCCGGCTCCGATGGCGCCGAGTCGGTCGCGGGCCCGTCCGTCGGCGCCTCGGCGCGGCGTGCGTCGAGCACGAGGGCGTCGGTGGCGAGACCCATCGCCAGCAGGAGCCGGCGCGAGAGCCTCGGCGCGGGGTCGAGCGGCGTCGCCCAGCCGTCGCACCACTGGGCGTACCCGGCCCAACCGGGCAGACGGGCCAGCTGACCGCGGAGGGCGGCGGGCCAGTCCGCCGGATCGGCGGCGCCGAGCGCCGACAGGGCGGCCGCGATGACCTCGTCGAGGTCGTCGGGCAGCTCGCACAGCGACTCGGCCCGTTCGCGGCCGACGAGCCGGCGGAGGCCCCGGTCGGCGGCGGCCAGCCGCCGCCACGCGGACCACGGATCCGCGGCGCCCGCCAGCGCGCCGTGGGGGTCGACCAGCAGGGCGCACCACCGCGCCACCAGCGCGGTCACGGCGGCGGCGCCGTCGGGATCGACCGCCTCCAGCGGCGTGCGGGGCTCGGTCATCGCGGCCGGGGCGCCGGGGAGCCCGCGGGCCCCCAGCCACCGTCGGGCCTCGTCGACCGCCTCGGGGAAGCCGCGGTCGAGCAGGCCCATCAGCGGGTTCACGGCCACGAAGCGCTCGAGGGGCCAGGCCGGGGCGATCAGGGCGGCGGCCTCGTCGATGGCCGCCGACAGGGCCAGGGCGGCCACCGGAGCGGGGGCCGGGGTCGTGGTCGTCGTGGCGGTCATGTCCGTCACCGCCCCGCCTCGGCCCACGCTGGCGAGCCGCCGCCGACGAGGATCAGTTCACCGTCCGGCGGGCGCGATGCCCCACCGATCGCGGGCGACGGGAGGGTGGCCGGCAGGAGTGCGGGACCACTCGGTGCCAGGCGGCCGGCGAGGGACACCGCCGTGGTCGTCCGCTGCGTCAGCACGTGCCCGGCGGCGAGCAGCAGGGCGAGCCCGCCGATCACCACCACGGGTGACGGGCCGTCGGCGTGGGCCAGGTCGGCGCCGAGCGCCGCGTCGGCGCCGATGGCCACCCCGGCGGCGACCCCGGCACCGGCCAGCGAGACGGCGCCGAGCACCAGTCCGACCCCCCGCTCGTTGCGGATCGCGATCAGGGCGGCCCGGGTCCCCACGGCCGCCAGGGCGGCGCCGACGAGCCAGCGCTCGGCGTCGGGGAGGCCCGCCGCGGCGCTCAGCCCCAGCCACAGCAGACCCACCACGCCGCCGGTGGCGACCGCCGCCGCCCGGTGGAGGGAGGTGGGCGGAGCGGCGGCGGGGAGCCACCGGCGACGGGTGACCTCGCGCCCGAGGGCGCCGCCGGCACCGAGGAACCGGGCCGACTTGTAGAGCGAGTGGCCGATCAGGTGGGTCAGCGCCACGATCGGGGCCCCGATCGCGCAGGCCAGCAGCATGAAGGCCATCTGGGCGCCGGTCGACTCGGCCAGGCGCCCCTTCACGTCGGCCCGCGCCCGCAGCGCGGGCACCGAGACCGTGAGCGTGGCGAGGCACGCCGCCGCCAGCAGCCCGAGGGCCAGCGGGGCGGCGTCGAGCACCGGGGTCGTGCGGATCAGCAGGATGGCGCCGGCGTTGACCGCCCCGGCGTGGAGCAGCGCGGACACCGGCGTCGGTGCCGCCACGGTGCCGGGCAGCCAGCGGGGCAGCGGGAGCTGGCCCGCCCGGGCGAGCGCGCCCAGGGTGAGGAGGCCGGCGGCGAGGCCGGCGGCACTGACCGAGACGGGGCCCACGGCGAGCAGGGACCGCCCGGCGAGGTCGGCGACCTGCGCCTCCAGGCCGGACCAGCCCGTGGCGGCGTCGCTCGATCCGGCCGTGGTGACGACGATGGCGGCGGCGATCAGGGCCACGTCCCCGAGAGCCAGTGCCTTCGCGACCCGGGCCGCGGCGGCCCGCGCCGGCGGCGTGCCCCGGTAGGCGACGAGGGCCACGGTGGCGACCGACCCCAGGACCCAGCCGCCCACGAGCACCGGCAGGGTGGCCGCGGTCGTCACGGTGACCGTGGCGGCGAGGAGGAGGCTGGCGGCCACGGCGAAGCGGTGGCTCCGCGGGTCGCCCTCGAGATTCCGCCGGGCGTACAGGAGCACGGTGGCGGCGACCAGCGCCAGCACCGGTGCCACGAGGGCGGCCAGGGGGTCGACCTCGAGCATCGGGGCGCCGGCGGGGCCGACCGCGGGCCGGCCGCCGGCGGCGACCGCCACGGCGGCGACGACCGCCGTCACCGAGGCCACCAGCGCGCCGGCCGCCGCCGCGGCGAGGGCGAGGGCGGGGCGGCGGCGACCGGCGGTGGCGGCCAGGATCAGGCCGGCGAGGGGCGCAGCGACGAGGGCGACGGGCAGCAGGGTCGTGGTCACGGCTGCCGTTTTAAACGAAGTTGACTTCGTGAGTCAAGTCTCGTGTGTTTGAGTTCGCTTTAGTCGAGTTCGCCGGGAGGCCGGCGAGGGATCAGGCGGGGTCCTGCACGCGATGGTCACCGGGGTCGACGTCGGCCTTGGTGGCCGTCTCGAACTCGTGCTTGGCCCGACCCAGGCTGCGGGCGAGCTGGGGCACGCGCGAGCTGCCGAACAGCAGCAGCACGACGGCGACGAGGATGAGCAGCTCGGGTCCTCCGAGGTTCATGGCGGGTCTCCTTGCGGG
>CAZYPY010000202.1:0-4846 GCA_964649545.1 uncultured Microthrixaceae bacterium
ACGCCCTCGTGCCGACCACGACGGCGTCGAGCACGTGGACACCGAGGGCGTCGACCCCGCGGAGCAGCTCGGCCAGGAAGCTCTGGATCTCGCTCCCGAACAGGGTGCCGAGCAGGAGCAGCACGGCGAGCGCCGCCGCGGCGACCACCGCGCGCAGCACGTCGGTGGGGGAGCGCACGACCGCAGGCGTGGGCGGCTCCGTGACGATCACGCCGGTGCCGGGCATGGCCGCAGCCTAGGACGGCGGCTCGAGGGGCCCGGCCCCCGGGGACGGGCCAGGAGCCGATTTGACGCCGACCGGTACGATCTTCGGCCGTGGACCCCGTGTGCCCGTTGGTGATGGGCGTGCTCAACGTGACCCCCGACTCGTTCTCGGACGGCGGCCGCTACCTCGACGTCGGCCGCGCCGTCGCGCACGGCGAGCAGCTCGTGGCCGAGGGCGCCGACGTCGTGGACGTCGGCGGCGAGTCGACCCGACCCGGTGCGGCGCCGGTGGACGCCGACGAGGAGTGCCGTCGGGTCCTGCCGGTCGTCGAGGCCCTCGCCGGTCGGGTGCGGGTGTCGATCGACACCAGCAAGGCCGAGGTGGCCCGGGCGGCGGTGGCCGCGGGCGCCAGCCTGGTCAACGACGTGTCCGCCACGCTGGCGCCGGTCGCGGCCGACCTCGGCGTGGGGTGGGTCGCGATGCACCGGCGGGGCGACCCGGCCACGATGCAGGACGACCCCCGCTACGACGACGTGGTCGTCGAGGTTCGTGACGAGCTCGTGGCGTGGGCCGAGGAAGCCCGCCGACTCGGGGTCCCGGAGATCTGGATCGACCCGGGCATCGGGTTCGGCAAGAACCTCGAGCACAACCTGGCCCTGCTCGGCCACCTGGACGTGCTGGTGGCCACCGGGTTCCCGGTCGTCGTGGGGACGAGCCGGAAGTCGACCCTCGGGCGGCTCCTCGCCGCCTCCGACGGGGTCGACGCCGTGCCCGCGGACGACCGCCTCGAGGGGTCGATCGCCACCGCGACCTGGGCGATGGCGCAGGGCGCCGCCATGGTGCGGGTCCACGATGTCCGCCCGACGGTGCAGGCCCGGGCCGTCGTGGTCGGCAGGATCGAGCCCGCGGCGTGACCGCGGGCCGCGGCCCGCGCCGCGAGACGCAGAAGAAGGGACACCGCCGCTGATGGCCGTCAAGAGCAAGTGGGCGCGCGGGATCACCCCCCGCAACTTCGCCTGGGTGATCAAGGAGAAGCTCGCGGTGTGCGAGCGCCCCGGCGGCTACGGCCAGAACCACCGCCGGGTGCGCCGCCAGGAGGAGATCATCTGGATCCGCGAGCAGGGCTTCACCAGCGTGGTGTCGCTCGTGTCGTCGCCGGCCAACCTCCACAACTACGACGAGCTGGGCGTGTCGTGGGTGCACCGACCGTTCACCGCGGTCGACGACTCCACGGAGTTCGAGCGGTCGTTCTTCCCCGAGCTGCGCGACCTGCTCGCCGGTGACGGCAAGGTGCTCGTGCACCAGGAGGAGCTCGGCGACCGCATCTCGGGCCTCATGGGCGGCTACCTGCTCTGGGCCGGCCTGCTCGAGACCGGCCCCCAGACCATCTCGGTCGTCGAGCGCATCGTCGACCGCCAGATGGGCCCGCTCGGCCGCGAGTTGGTGTCGATCGCCCTGAGCCTGCGCGAGCAGCAGGGCTGATCGTCGTGACCGCCGACGGCGTCGCCGTCCCCGGCGACCGGATCGAGCTCCGGGGCCTGCGGGCGTTGGGTCGCTGCGGGGTGCTGCCCGAGGAGCAGCGCCGCGCCCAGCCCTTGGAGGTGGATCTCGACATCGAGCTCGACCTGGCCCCCGCCGGGGCGAGCGACGATCTCGACGCCACCGTCGACTACGGCGCGCTGTGCGCGCTGGTCGAGGGGGTGGTCACGAGCCAGCACGTGGCCCTACTCGAGCACCTGGCCCAGGTGATCGCCGATCGGGTCCTGGCCGACGAACGGGTCGATGCGGTGACGGTGGCGCTGCGCAAGCTGCGACCGCCCGTCCCCCACCAGCTGGACTCGTCGGGCGTGCGGATCCGCCGCACCCGAGCCGGCGCCTAGGCCGGTGCGCGCGTTCCTCGGGCTCGGGTCGAACCTCGGCGATCGTTGGGCGTACCTGCGCGACGCGGTCGACTCCCTCGCCGACGTGGTGGCGGTGTCGTCGGTCTACGAGACCGACCCCGTCGGCGGCCCGAACGGCCAGGACCCCTACCTGAACCTGGTGGTCGAGCTCGACACCGACCTCACCGCACGGCAACTCCTCGGCGTCGGCCAGCGTCTCCAGGCCGCGGCCGAGCGCGTGCAGGGTGAACGCTGGGGCCCGCGCACCCTCGACGTGGACGTCCTCTGGATCGACGGTGTCACCGTCGACGACCCCGACCTCCAGGTGCCGCATCCTCGGATGTTCGAGCGCCGCTTCGTGCTCGCCCCACTGGCCGAACTGGCCCCGGACCTCGTCGCCGACCAGGTGCTGGCCGACTCGGTCGGCAACGTCGCCGTCGTCGGCTCCCTGCGCTGAGGGCGACGCCGTGAGGACCGCTCCCGCTCCCGTTCCATGGGGACCGCGGCGGCGGTCGATCCAGCGGGGCCGTCGCCGGTGAGACCGTCGGCGTGAGGCGCACGCTGCGGGTGATCGGGCCGGGGCGAGCGGGAGGCTCGTTGGCGGGTGCACTGGGCGCCGCCGGGTGGCGGGTCGCTCGGCCCCTGCGCCGCGGCGAGGACCTGGCCGGCGCCGCGGCGGGCGTCGACCTGCTCGTCATCGCCACCCCGGACGCCGTCATCGCCGAGGTCGCCGCCGGGGTCGCGCCGGGCGACGCGGTCGTCGCCCACCTGGCCGGCTCGCTCGGCCTCGACGTGCTCGCCCCGCACGAGCGGCGGTCCGCCGTCCACCCGCTCGTATCGTTGCCCAACGCCGAGGTCGGCGCCGAGCGCCTGCGCGACGGGGCCTGGTTCGCGATCGCCGGCGACCCCATCGCGACCGAGGTCGTCGCCGACCTGGGCGGGCACGCCTTCACCGTGGCCGACGCCGACCGCGCCGCCTACCACGCCGCCGCCTGCATCGCCTCGAACCACCTCGTCGCCTTGCTGGGCCAGGTCGAGCGGGTGGCCGCCACCGCCGGCGTCCCCCTCGAGGCCTATCTCGACCTGGTGCGGGGCACGGTCGAGAACGTGGCCGCGCTCGGCCCGGCGGCGGCGCTCACCGGCCCGGCGGCGCGGGGCGACTGGGCCACCATCGAGCGCCACCTCGCCGCCCTCGACCCGTCCGAGCGCCCGGCCTACGAAGCCCTGGTCGCCGCCGCCCGCCGCCTCGTCGCCCCCGACGACGACTGAGCTGAGACACCTCACGCTCTGGGACCAGCGTGGTGTTCGCGTGGAGACAACCTCCTGGTCCCAGAACGACGGGGGTGCGCTGCCCGCGACATTTCGTCCGGGTGGGGCGGGTGGGGGAGGATGGGTGGCGTGGAGGTGGTGACGACCGCGGCGGCGCTGCGGGCCGTGCTCGACGAGGCCCGCAGGAGCGGGGGGACCGTTGGCCTGGTGCCGACCATGGGCTACCTGCACGACGGCCACGTCTCGCTGATGGCCCGCTCGGTGGCGGAGAACGACCTCACCGCGACGACCATCTTCGTGAACCCGCTCCAGTTCGCGCCGACCGAGGACCTCGCGGCCTACCCCCGGGACCTCGAGGGCGACACCGCCCGCTGCGAGGCGGCCGGCGTGGGGGTGCTGTTCACCCCGACCGTCGAGGAGATGTACCCGGAACCCATCCTCACCACGGTGTCGGTGGCGGGCATCACCGCCACCATGGAGGGAGCCTCCCGACCCACCCACTTCGCCGGCGTGGCCACGGTCGTGGCCAAGCTGTTCGCCCTCGCCGGCGCCTGCCGGGCCTACTTCGGCGAGAAGGACTTCCAGCAGCTCGCGGTCGTCCGCAAGATGGCCCTCGACCTCTCCTTCCCGGTCGAGGTGGTCGGCTGCCCGATCGTCCGGGAGGCCGACGGCCTGGCCATGTCGAGCCGCAACGCCTACCTCACCGCAGAGGAACGGGCGGCGGCGCCCGTCCTGCACCGGGCCCTCCAGGCCGGCGTCGACGCGATCGTGGAAGGGGAGCGCGATCCTGCGGTCGTGCGCGCCCTCGTGGCGGGCCTGATCGAGGCCGAGCCGCGCGCCACCCTGGACTACGCCGCAGTGGTCGACGCCCGCACGCTCGAGGTGGTCGACCCCCTGGTCGGCGAGGTCCGTCTGCTCACCGCCGCGAGGTTCGGCCGCGCGCGGCTGCTGGATAACCTCGGCGTCACGACCCCCGACGGGGTGAACGGCACGGCGACCGGGTGACCGGCGTCAAGCGACAGGAGATCGCCCCGATGCGTCGACCCACCAGGAAGCCCGAGGTACTCCCCGTCGTCGGCGCCGGGGACAGGGGCGACGGGGTGCACCCACCTCGTGGGTGAGGCCGCGCCCGCAGGGCGGGCACTGGACCTGCTGGTCCTCGGGTCGGGCGTCGCGGGCCTCTCGGCTGCGGTCCGTGCCAGCGACCACCACGGCTGGTCGGTCGGTGTCCTCACCAAGGGCGTGCTCTCGACCGCCACGACCCAGTGGGCCCAGGGTGGGGTGGCCGCGGTCCTCGCCGAGGACCCGGACTCCACCGACCTGCACCTGTCGGACACCCTCGCCGCCGGCGCCGGCCTCTGCGACGAGGACGCCGTGCGGGTGCTGGTCGAGGACGGCCCCCACCGCGTCGAGGACCTCATGGCCATCGGCGCCGCCTTCGACCGCGACGCCGCCGGCACCCTCGAGCTGGCCCGCGAGGGCGGCCACAGCC
>CAZYPY010000203.1:0-4834 GCA_964649545.1 uncultured Microthrixaceae bacterium
GCCGAGCTCGGAGCGCATCGCCTCGAGGGCCTCGGCGCCCGACGAGTCGATGCCGATCAGCGCCTCGGCGTCGAAGACGAACCAGCGGACCTCGTCCGGGGCGCCCCGGACGGCCTCACGCACCCGGCCCTGGACGTAGTTGGCGTTGGCGAAGAACAGGCGGTCGTCGAGGCGGTAGACCACGACGCCGGGCGGCCGGCGGGCGCTCGGGTGCAGGCTCACGTCGGCGAAGCGACCGAGCCGGGGCACGTAGCCGAGCACGGCGTCGTGAGGCCGCGCGCTGCGGCGCACCACGTCGACGATGGACAGCACGACGGCCACGAGGATGCCCTCGAGCACTCCCACCACGACCACCCCGACGAGGGCCGCCGCCGCGATCACGACGTCGCCCCGGCTGACTGCTCGCAGCGCCCGCCACTCGTCGAGGTCGACGAGGGCGACCGCGGCGTAGACGATCACTGCGCCGAGGACGGCGGCGGGCAGCTCGGACATCGGCCCGGTGAGGAACAGCAGGACGAGGGCCACCCCCAGTGCCGCGAAGAGGCCGGATGCCTGGGTCTCGACTCCCATCTGGTCGTTGACCGCCGTCCGGGAATTGCTGTTGCCGATGGGGAAGGACTGGCTGATGCCGGCCCCGATGTTGGCGACGCCGAGGGCGAGCAGCTCCTGGTCGGCGACCACGTGCTGGCCGTGGCGGCCGGCGACCGAGCGGGCGGTGAGGATGGTGCTGGCGTACACCGCGAAGGTGATGCCGAGCGCCGGGAGGACGAGGTGCACGGCGTCGGCCACGCCCACGCGGGGCACACCCAGCTCCGGCAGACCGCTCGGGATGGCACCGATGCCGGCCACCCCGTGGTCCTCGAGCGAGGCCGCGGCCGAGACCACGATCGCGCCGACCACGAGGAAAAGCGGCCCGGGCAGCTTCGGGGCCAGCGCCTTCGACCCGAACAGGAAGGCGAGCGCGAGCAGGCCCGTGACCAGGGTGGCCACGCTCAGGTCGGCCCGTCCCTGCACCAGGTCGACGACCTGGCCGATGGGCTTGTCCGCCGCGACCGCGATCCCGGTCAGCTTGCCCAACTGGCCGCAGACGAGGATGACGGCGACCCCGTGGACGAAGCCGACGAGCGCCGCCCGCGAGAGGTAGTCGGCGATCCAGCCCAGCCGCACCAGTCGGGCGAGCAGGAAGCCGACGCCGACCAGCACGGCCAGCATCGAGGCCAGGGTGAGGAACTGCCCGGGATCGCCCCCGGCGAGCGGAGCGACCGCCGTGGCGACGAGCGCGGATGACGTGGCCTCCGGGCCGACCACGAGCTGGCGCGAGGTTCCCAGCACCGCGTAGGCGACCACCGGGAGCAGCAGCGCGTAGAGGCCGGCGACGGGCGGGACGCCGGCGACCTCGGCGAAGCCCATCGACGCCGGGATCGCGAGGGCGGCGACCGTCAGGCCGGCGACGGCGTCGTGGCGGAGGGTCGCAGACCGGTAGCGGCGGGCGTGGGCGGTGACGGGGAGCCACCGGTGCAGGAGCGGGGGGCGCTCGCCGCGTGCGAAGGGTTCGGGCGGGGGATCGCCCTCAGGCGACATGCGCCGGCGTGAGCGGCACCGCCCGGGTCGCCCCGTTGACACCGGCGAGGAAGTCGAGCACGAGGCGGTTGAAGGTGCTGGCGTGCTCGAACATGAAGCCGTGGGCCGCGCCCCGCACCACCGCCATCTTGGCGCCGGGGATCAGCGACAGGAGCTCTTCGGAGTCGCCCCGCGGGGTGAGGATGTCCTGGCTGCCCACGAGGATGAGGGTGGGGACGGCCACCCGATGGAGCTCCTCGCGCAGGGTCTCGTCGGCGGCGAGGATGGCGTCGACCTGGGCGACGAACGAGTGGGGCGAGGTGTTGAGGGCGAGGCCGCCGACCGGTCCGATGAGGGGCTGGAGGCGTCGGAACGACCGAGCGCCGAACAGCCAGCGGGCGTTGCGCTGGACGAAACCGGCCATGCCCTCGGTCTCGGCCAGCGCCGCCCACTCCGACAGCAGCTCGCGCCGCCACGGCAGCTGGCGGCACGCCGTGCAGGCGAGGGTGAGCGACCGGACCCGGTCGGCGTGCAGCACGCCGACGATCTGGCTGATGACGCCCCCCATGGAGGCACCCATCACGTGGGCCCGGTCGACGCCGGCGTCGTCGAGGACGGCCATCGCGTCCCGGGCCATCATGGCCAGGTCGTAGGGACCGGGCGGGGCGTCGGACTTGCCGACCCCGCGGTTGTCCAGGGCGAGGCAGCGGTACCTCGCCCCGAAGGCCCGCCGTTGCAGCACCCAGCCCCGGCGGTCGGCACCGAGACCCTGGATCATCAGGAGGGGCTCGCCGTCGGCCTTCCCCCACACGTCGTAGTGGATCCGGGTCCCGTCCTCACCGAAGGTGAAGGGCATGGCTCAATCCTTGCGCCTGGCGGCCGCTCCCGCGAAACCGGGCTAGGCCGGCGAGTGGGCGAGCTTGCGGAGGCCGAAGGCGGTGATGAGCTCACCGATCCCCGCGATGAGGGCGCCGATGCCGAGCAGCAGGCCCACGAGGGCCACGCCGGCCTCGGGCCACACGATGAGGGCGATGCCGAAGCACAGGCCGACCACGCCGACCACGAGCAGGGGGACCGTGTAGTCGTCGCGCTCGGTGAACGCGGCCACCGCCCGGAAGACGCCCCGGAGCACGTAGCCGATGCCCGCGACGACCGCGAGCACCTGCACGGTGACGTCGGGCCAGACCAGCAGGACGAGGCCGGCGATCACCGAGACCACGGCCCAGCCCAGGCCCACCTCGCGTCGTCGGGCGCCGAAGAAGCCGCTGATCCCCCCGATGAGGAGGAACAGACCGGCGAGCCAGGCCAGGGCGGCGACGCTCTTGAACGGCCGGGTGATCATCAGCACGCCGATGGTGATCGAGATCACCCCGATGACCGCCATCAGCCACCAGAACTTCGCGGCGGCGACCACCTCGTCGTTCGTGGCGTCCATGTCCATCCCCCTCGTGTGACCCGCTGGTACGGGTCGACGCTACCCCACCTCGTCGCCTTGACCGGCGAGGCTCAGCGGCGGTCGAGGAGGGCCTGGACCTCGAGGCGGGTGTGCTCGGCCAGGTCGGCGACCGCGAGGGGCCCGGGGTGGACGGCCGCGGCCAGGGGCTCGCCGAACACGACCCGCCAGTGGCGGCCGAGCTCGCGGCCGTCGACCGCGACCGGGACGACGGGCACGCCCGCGCCGACGACGGGGGCCAGCACCTCCGGGTGGAGGGGGCCGGCGACCCGGCGACGCAGCGGCTCGGCGCCGAGGGTGAGGCCCACGATCTCGCCCGCCCGCAGGAGGCCGGCGATCTCGTCGGGGCGGTCGAGCACGCCCCCGAGGCGGCGCAGCGCCGGCCCGACGGGCGAGACGTCGGGGACCCCCACGAACCGGACGTGACGGCCCGTCAGGTGGCGCACGGCCTCGGCGACCACCCACGGCTCGGTGAGCCCGATGCGGCGGTTGGCCACCAGGGCGAACGGACCGTCGGGGAGGTCGAGCCGCCCCTGGGCGTCGACGTCCCAGCGCAGGCGGGCCACGGGGGCGAGCAGGTCCACGAGCTCGGGGTCGAGGCCCCACGGGTCGACCGTGAAGGTGCCCTCGATGCGGCGGCGGACCAGCGTGGCGGTGTCCATCAGGCCACCTCCGCCCTGCCGTCGGTGAAGGTCACGTACGTGACCCCCGCCCACTGGTAGAGGTCCTTGACCACGTCGGTGGTGTCCCAGCGGGGGGTCACGCCGAGCAGTTCCCCGGCGCGGCCGCCGTCGGCGGTTCGCCCCCGGATGAGCAGCTCGCGCAGGTGGTCCGGGAGCGGGGAGCCCGCCACCTCGGCCGCCACCTTCGCGATGGCCCAGATCGGTCCGGCGATGGGCAACGGGACCCGGCCCCCGAGGCGCACGGCCTGGCTGGCGGTGATGGCGCCGCCGCCGACCACGTTGACGGGGCCGTCGTGGGGGCGCAGCACCGCGGCCACGATGGCCGCGGCGGCGTCCTCCTGGTGCAGGAGCGAGAAGGGCAGGTCGCTGGTGGCGCTCACCGGCACGGCCGGCAGACGCAGGTAGCGGCCGAGGGGGCTCGGGAAGTGCGGGCCCATGGTCGGGGCCAGGCGCAGGGCGGTCACCGGCACGCCCGCGGCGTCACCCGCCACCCCGGCCACCCGTTCGGCGTGCAGGAGGCTGTGGCCGAACGGCGTGGTGGGCTCGGGCGGCACCGACTCGTCGGGGCGGGTGGCGGCGCCGCGGCCCCGGCCGTAGACCTCGATGCCCGAGCGCAGCACGATGCGGTCGAGCGAGGGGCACTCGGCCGCGGCGCCGAGCAGGCCGATGGCGCCGGCCTCGGTGCGCTCGAGCGCCGCCCGGGGCGAGCAGCGGGCGTTGGGCTCGTAGGTGCCGACGTGGGCGACCGCGGTGGGCTCGAACTCGCGGACGATGGCCACGTTGCGGGCCCGGTCGCGGGGGTCGACCCGGTGGAAGTCGGTGCGGGTGAGGTAGCGGCGGGGCGGCTCGATGTCGATGCCGGTGATGGCCTCCACCTCGGGGCGGGCCTCCAGCAGGAGCGCGACCCGCGTGCCGAGCTCACCGCCGAGCCCCGTCACCAGCACTCGCATCAGCTCACCTCGGGTCGCAGGGTGGGGAACGCCACCACGTCACGGATGGTGGCGATGTCGCTCAACAGCATGACCAACCGGTCCATGCCGATGCCAAGCCCGCCGGTGGGGGGCAGTCCGTACTCGAGGGCGCGGACGTAGTCCTCGTCGATGACCGCGGCGGCCTCCTCGTCGCCCGCGGCGGCCTT
>CAZYPY010000204.1:0-4789 GCA_964649545.1 uncultured Microthrixaceae bacterium
CGGGAAGATCGCCGCCTTGATGCCGAACACCACGATGAGCAGCAGGGCCAGCCCGGTCCGGACCCCGCTCGGCAGCTCGGCGATCCGGACGCTGAGGTCGGCCAGGTTCACGGTCCCGGTGGCGGCGTAGACGTAGGCGAGCGAGAGGAGGAAAAGCAGCGACGCGATGAGGCTGATGACCACGTAGGTCATGGCACTGCGGACCTGGTCGGCCCGCCCGCCGAGTGAGAGCAGGACGTAGCTGGCCATGAGGGTCACCTCGAAGGCGACGAAGAGGTTGAACAGGTCACCGGTGAGGAAGGCGTTGGCCACCCCCGCCGCAAGGATCAGGTAGACGGGGTGGAACCCGACGTGGTCCTCCTCCGCACCCGGCTGGCCGATGGCGAACACGAGCACGGCCAGCAGCACCAGGACCGAGACCACCAGCAGCATGGCGCTCAGCCGGTCGGCGACAAGGGTGATGCCGACGGGGGCGGGCCAGCCCCCGGCCTGGACGGCGAGCGGGCCCGAGTCGTCGACCCGGACGAGCAGGACGGCGCTCAGCCCGGACACCGTCGCCAGGGTCACCACCCCGATGACCCGCTGGGCGTTGCGCCACCGGCCCACGCCGATGGACACCGCCGCCGCCAGCAGCGGGAGCAGGATCGGTCCCGAGAGCAGGAGGTTCACCGAACCCCCGCCTCGTGTTCCTCGCGCTCCTCGTGCTCGTCGCCGTGGTGGGCCGCCGCCGCGGCGATGCGTCGATCCTCGACGTCGTCCTCGACCTCGTCGTCCTGGGTGACCCGCCAGCTGCGGAACGCGAGCGCGAGCAGGAACAGGATCACGCCGAAGGTGATGACGATGGCGGTCAGCACGAACGCCTGCGACAGCGGGTCGGCGAACGCCCGTGGGTCGCCCCCGACGAAGGCGGGCTCGCCATCCGGGCCCCCCGCGAGCACCAGCACGAGGTTCACCCCGTTGCCGAACAGGCCGATGCCGATGATCACCCGGCTGAGCTGCCGACCGAGGAGCAGGTAGGTCCCGCATGCGCACAGCACACCGGCGGCGAGCGCCATCACGAGGGTCACGCTGGCTCCTCCCCACCGGGCGCGCCGCCGGTGGTGGTGGTGGTGGTGGTGGTGGAGGAGGAGGAGGAGGAGGAGGAGGAGGAGGTGTCCTTGCCGGCCCGAGCGTCGCGGCCCCAGGTCTCGCCGAGGCCCTCGAAGGCCATGAGCACCAGGCCGACCACGATCAGGTACACGCCGGCGTCGAAGATCGTCGCCGTCGTCAGCTTCACCTTGCCGAGCACCGCGGGCCGCCACTCGAAGGCCCGCTGGTCGAGCGGCGGGTCCCCGATCACGACCGGGACGAGGGCGGCGACGACGACCACGCCGAGGCCGATCGAGAGGAACGTCCAGGGCCGTACCGGTGACGCCGCGTGCACCTCGTCGAGGCCGCCGGCGAGATAACGGAGCGCGAACGCCGCCGCCGCCACCAGACCGCCGACGAAGCCGCCCCCTGGCTGGTTGTGGCCGGCGAAGAGCAGGTACACGGACAGGACCAGCGCGCCGTCGAACACGAGGCGGACGGTGGTGTCGACGATGAGCGATCGGCGCGGCGTCACGAGGCGACCGCCTGACCCGCAGGTCCCGCGGGCCCTTCCACCTCGGCGGGCTCGTCGGGACGCCCGGACCGGCGCCGACGCCGCGGTCCTGCGGGGTCGCGCGGGCGCTCGCCCACCCGGGCGAGCGCCACGATGCCGATTCCGGCGGCAACCAGCACGGTGACCTCGCCCAGGGTGTCCATGCCCCGGATGTCGACCAGGATCACGTTCACCACGTTGCGGCCGTCACCGTCGGGGAGTGCCCGCTCGGACATGGTCGTGGACACCGAGGGCTCGGTGCGCGAGCCCGCCGCCCCGATGGCCATGAGGACCACGAAGGCCCCCACCGCGGCCGACACCGCGAGCCGCACGGCGGGCCCGACCGCCGGCGCCCGCTGCTCGAACCGATCGGGGAGGCGGCGCAGCACGAGGAGGAAAGCGACGACGGTCAGGGTCTCCACCGCGAACTGGGTCAGAGCCAGGTCGGGGGCGCCGTGGACCACGAAGAAGATGGTCATGCCGTAGCCCACCGCACCGAGGAAGAGGGCGGCGACGAAGCGACGGGTGGCGAGGGTGGCCGCCAGGGCCCCGACGACGAGCGCCCCGGCGATGGGTAGGTTCGCGGCGTGGCCCACCAGTTCGGGCCAGCCGGGCCACCACACGCCCGAGAGCATCCCCACCGCCGGCACGACCGCCGCGGTCGTGAGGGTGATCGCGACGTAGATCGGCAGCGAGCCCGACTGGACCGCGGCGGTCACGTCGGCGGCACCGTCGAGCACCCGCGTCACGGTGCGCTCGTACACCGCTGCGCCCGTCGTCCTCGGCGCGACGCGCGCCTGGGCCCGCTCGATGGCGCGACGGGCCGCGAACAGCCCCACACCGAGGGCCAGGGTCAGCGCCGACAGCAGCAGCGCGGTGTTGACGCCGGGCCACAGCTTCAGCGCGGCCCCCGACGAAGGGTCGAGCGTCTGCGCCGCCTGGTCGACGAGGGTCGTCCAGAGGGCCGGGTCCAGGCCGAGCAACAGGGAGAGGCCGGCGAGCAGCGCCGCCGGCGCCACGAAGGCGATGGCCGGGCCCATCGCCAGCACCCGCCGGGGCGTGGAGGCCGGCACCGGGGCCACCGCGTCGGGGCGGACGACGGCGGCGACGAGGCGCAGGCTGTAGGCCACCGTCAGTACCGACCCGGCGACGATCCCGACGAGGATGAGCCGCTCGCCCGTGCCGCCATGGAGGAAGGCCTCGTAGGCCTTCTCCTTGGCGATGAAGCCCGCGAGGGGCGGCACGGCGGCCATGGAGGCGGCACTGAGGACGGCGGCGGCTCGAGCGACGCCCCACCCGCGACCGAGGAGGGGCAGCTCCCGCACGTCGCGCGTGTGCGTCTCGTGGTCGACGATGCCGACCACCATGAACAGCGACGCCTTGAACAGCCCGTGGGCGAGCAGGAGTGCGCAGCCCGCGGCGGTCGCCTCGGGGAGGCCCACCCCCACGAGGACCATCAGGAACCCGAGCTGGCTGATGGTGCCGAAGGCGAGCAGCTGCTTGAGGTCGAACGGGCGCAGGGCCCGCAGGCCGCCCGCCACCATCGACGTCAGCCCGACGACCACCACGAGCGGGCGCCAGACGCCCTCGGTCGCGAAGGCCGGGGCGAGCAGCGCCACCAGGTAGACGCCGGCCTTCACCATGGCCGCCGAGTGGAGGTAGGCGCTGATCGGCGTCGGCGCCACCATGGCCTCGGGCAACCAGCTGTGGAACGGGTACTGCGCCGACTTGGTGAAGGCGCCGACGAGCACGAGCACGAGGGCCACGGCGACGACGGTGCCGCTCGGTGGGTCGGCGAGCAACGCCCCGATGCGGAACGTTCCCGCCTGCTGGCCGAGCACAACGAGGCCGGCGAGCATGGCCAGGCCGCCGAGGCTGGTGACGAGCAGGGCGTGCAGGGCCGCGGCCCGCGCCCGGGGCTCGGCGTCGTCGACCCCGATCAGCAGGTACGACGTGATCGAGGTGAGCTCCCAGCACACGTAGAGCAGGAGCAGGTTGTCGGCGAGGACCACGCCGAGCATGGCGCCGGCGAACAGCGTCAGCAGCCCGGCGACCCGGCCGACCTTCTCGGCCCGGCCGAAGTAGCTCCACGCGTAGGCGAACACGAGGGTGCCGATGCCCGACACCAGCACCACCATCAGTAGGGAGAAGGCGTCGAGGCGGAGGTCGATGCCGAGGTCGAGCTCGGGCACCCACTCGACGGATTGCACGACGGTCCCGCCGTCGAGCACCGCGCCCGCCTTCGTCGCGGCCCAGACGACCGTCGCGGCCGGCGCCACGCCACCGAGGACGAGGACCCACCGACCGAGCCGCCGGGCGCCGCTGAGGGCGACGACGCCGGCGACGGCGTGCAGGGCGAGGAGCGCCACCATGGTCAGGCGCGCCCGGCCCGCGACGCGGCGCGGTCAGCCGCGTGCGGAGGCGAAGCGGTCGGTCGGTGGGGCACGGCACGGCCTCATCGGGTCGCGAAGGATCGGATCGCCGACCAGACTTCCCGGCACACCAGAAGCGAACCTACCCTGCCCGGAGCCGGTCAGACCCGGTCCGGACGGTGGTTCCCGGGGGAAGCTCGCCTTCCCCGACGCACGGGTGCGTGGCCACGGGTAGCGTCTTGGCCGTCCGCCACGGGGGAGGCGCCATGTCCCGAACGCTGAGCAGCGAGGCCCAGGCCGAGCTCGACCACTTCATGGCCGGGTTGGTGAAGCGCAACCCGGGCGAGCCCGAGTTCCACCAGGCGGTGCACGAGGTGGCCGAGACGCTCGTGCCGTTCACCCTCGACCATCCCGAGTACCGCAAGGCGCAGATCCTCGAGCGCATGACCGAGCCCGACCGGGTCGTCATCTTCCGCGTGTCGTGGGAGGACGACGACAACAACGTGCGGGTCAACCGGGCGTGGCGGGTCCAGTTCAACAACTCGATCGGCCCGTACAAGGGCGGGATGCGCTTCGACAAGAGCGTCACCTTGAGCGTGCTCAAGTTCCTCGCCTTCGAGCAGATCCTGAAGAACAGCCTCACCGGCCTGCCCATGGGCGGCGGCAAGGGTGGCTCGAACTTCAACCCCAAGGGCAAGAGCGACAACGAGGTCATGCGCTTCTGCCAGTCGCTGATGATCGAGCTCCACCGCCACATCGGCGAGGACACCGACGTGCCCGCCGGCGACATCGGCGT
>CAZYPY010000205.1:0-4780 GCA_964649545.1 uncultured Microthrixaceae bacterium
CCACCTGGGCCTCGATGCCGTGGCGGCCGTTGAGGTCGACCACCCAGTCCGAGCTACGGCGCTCACGCATCGGGGCGCTCCTCGTCATCATCGTCGTCGGTCTGGTCGGACTCGTCGGCGCCGACGGTGAAGTCGAGGTCGAGCTGGACCTCACGCCACGGGGCCGGCAGCGGGACGATCGGGCCGGGAGCCAGGTCGCCGGCGAGGTAGTGCTCGAGCCGTCGGCGACCGGCCAGGTCGCCGACGGTGGCCACCACGTCGAGCAGCGAGTCGTTCAGCTCCGAGAGCAGGAACGCCGAGCTCGAGCCCGGCCGGGGCAGGTGCGAGGTGACGAGCACCAGCGGGTGCGGGCAGCCGCGGTCGGCCAGCCGCATGGCCTTGAAGCCGAACTTGAGCACGGTGTCCTGACGGCGCAGGCCGGCCTTGCCCCGATCGGTGCGGTCCGGGGTGCCGCGGGCGTCGACGAGGAGGCGGCGACCGTTCGGTCCCTCCACCAGGAAGTCGAGCGGGTAGCCGTCGACCCGGGGGTAGTGCTCGACCACGGTGGCGCCCAGCGACTCGAGCAGCTCCAGCGCCTCAGCGTCGAACTCCTTGCCGTGCAGGGTCGAGCGGGCCTGCGACTCCGAGGCCGGGTCCGCCGGCAGGTCCTCGAAGAGCTCGTCGCCGTCGTCGTCCTCGGCGCCGCCGTCGATGGCGAACAGCTGCGGGGTCATGTGACGAGCCCCCGAGCGCGGCGTCGATGAGCCGATCGACCGGGCCGTGGGCCCATGGAGGCCCCGGTCACGGCCCTGCGCCTCGGGCTCATGCCGACCGCCTCTCGCTCGTGGCGGCCTCACGAGTGGCGGGCTCGGTGCCGGCCACCGGCCGCTCGCTCGTGGTGCGCACCGCCGGCGGTGTCACCGTCCCGGTGATCCGGGTTCGGACGTCGGCGGGGTTGTAGACGACCCAGGCGCCCGACGACTCGACCGTCTCCAGCGCCTCGCCGGCGGGAACGACCCGCAGGCCGACGGCGTCGGCGTCCCTGGCCCCCACCGGTCCCCAGACGATGCGGACGTCGCCGGCGGGGATCTCGCAGCGGGCGACGAGGGGGCCCGCCGCCGCGGGATTCACCCGGGACACGGCCAGGTGGCGCAGCAGGTCGAGGCGCACCACGTCGTCGGCCGAGTAGCGCCGGCGCCCCGACCGGCCCTCGCCAGGGTCCACCGACGGGGTGACCCAGCCCTGACGGGCCCAGTGGTCGAGCTGGCGGTAGCTGATGCCGGCCAGGCCGTGGGCGTCGGCGGCGACGATGCCCGTGGGCCCGTCGGCGATGATCCCCTCATCAGCACTTGGTGTAATCACAGACGCCATTACACAGAGTGGCATCCGTGTTGTCAACTACCCTCGGCGGATTTCTCGAGGTTTCTTCGGCGAGGATGTCGAGAACGGGCGCCCCGCTCCCTGTGGCGACGCTGAGCGACGCGGCGGCCCGCCGGGTCAGGGGATCGGGTAGGGCCGGATGGTCACGTACCGGACTCGTGGCGCACTGGTGCCGACCGCGTTCGTCGCCGTCACCTTCACGGCGTAACGGCGACCGACCTGGAGCGGGCCGTCGACCAGCTCGATGTCCGCGTGCCACACCTGCCCGCCGGCGCCGACGACCCCGAGGCCACCGGTCGGGATCGTCGTGCCGTACCCCGTGATCGCGGTCCCGCCGTCGAACTCGGGCGGACGCCACGACACCCGCAGGGTGCTCCCCCGCTGGGTGATCGTGACCCGACGGGGTGGGTCGGGGACCTCGTCGGGGTCCAGGTAGCGGCCCAGGAACGACGCGTTGGCCGCGACCCGGGAGTAGAGGTTGGGCCGCTCGACCGAACCACAGCCGTCGCCGCCGAGCACCACGCCGATCTGCAACGGCTCGCCACCGTCGTCGACGACGAGCGGCCCGCCGCTGTCGCCGTAGCACGCGCTGGCGCCTCCGTTGGCGAGATCGCCGGCGCAGAGGTTGCGGGTGGCGGTGAAGTCGGTCCCGTAGGCGGTCCGGCAGTCGGCGTTGGCCACGACGGGGAGGGTGGCCTCGCGCAGGACGGTGGGCGGGCCGGCGAGGACGTCTTCGGTGGCACCCCAACCCGTGACCGTGGCCGGCGTCCCCGGTG
Source organism: uncultured Microthrixaceae bacterium (assembly GCA_964649545.1). Classification (GTDB taxonomy): domain Bacteria; phylum Actinomycetota; class Acidimicrobiia; order Acidimicrobiales; family DATDAH01; genus JAEUJM01. Next base: position 2,136 of record CAZYPY010000205.1, read on the forward strand.
GGTAGAGACCGAGCTGCCCCGGGACCGCCAGGTCCACGGGTTCGGCGCCCGGGCCGGCGTCGTCGGCCAGCTCCAAGATGGCCAGGTCGGGCGCGAACACGTTGAACGTCGCCGAGGGGCTCACCACGATGTCCGGGTCGACGCGCACGCGCCGGACGGCCAGACGGTCACCGCCGCCGTGTGCACCGAGGTCGGTCGTGCCCGCGATCACCTCGACGGCGGAGGCGGGGATGGTGACGGGCCGGAGCCGCCCGTCGGGGGTGCGACGGAGATCCCACACGACGCAGTGGGCTGCGGTCAGGACCGTGTCGGGCGAGATCAGCGAGCCCCCGCAGAACTGCCCGCGGATCGGGATGCCCGGCGCGTCGGGGAACACGAGGGCGACCTGATAGGGGAACTCCCCGGGGTCGGCGGGCGTGCCGCCCACGACCTCGGGCGGCGCCGCGCCCGCGTCCTGGGCCTGCGCCGGCGCCACACCGGCGAGCAGCACGGCGAGACCGGCCAGGGCCAGTGCCATCCGCAGTCGTCGCATCTCGAATCCTCCCTCACGGTCCTGGAGTCGGCCGACCCGCCCGCTGGACCCACGGCGACCGTACCCGGTGGCGGCGAGGTCGCCGCCTCGCGCCGGCCGAGGACGACTGGTCGCTAGTACGTGCCGGCGACCTCGCGGGCGGCGGCGGCGACGAGGTCGCTGACCCGCTCGAGCTCGTCCTTGGAGTGGGCCAGGCCCGGGAAGAGCACCTCGTAGGCGCCGGGGGCGAAGGCCACGCCCCGCTCGAGGCAGGCGTGGAAGAACCGGGCGTAGAGCGCCTCGTCGGTGCCCTTGGCCGTGGCGTAGTCGGTGGCGGGCGACTCGCCGAAGTACAGGCCCAGGAGCGAGCCGAACACCGGCACCTGCGCCGGCAGCGACGCGTCCTCGAACACCTGGACGAGCCATTGGCCGAACATCTCGGCCCGCCCGCAGAGCATCCGGTAGGCGGCGTCGTCCAGTAGCGAGAGTGCGGCGAGGCCGGCGGCCGTGGCGAGCGGGTTCCCCGAGAGCGTGCCCGCCTGGTACACGGGGCCGAGGGGCGCCAGCGACGACATCACTTCGGCCCGCCCGCCGACGGCGCCGATGGGCAGGCCGCCGCCGATCACCTTGCCGAAGCAGGACAGGTCGGGCGTGACGCCGACGAGGGCCTGGGCGCCGCCGCGGTCGACCCGGAAGCCGGTGATGACCTCGTCGAAGATCAGGAGGGCGCCGGCGTCGTCGCAGGCCTTGCGCAATCCCTCGAGGAAGCCCGGTGCCGGCGGGACGAGGCCCATGTTGGCGGCGACCGGCTCGACGATCACCGCGGCGACGTCGTCACCCAGCTCGGGCACGACGTTGTAGGGAACGACGAGGGTTTCGGCCACGGCCGACTCCGGCACGCCGGCCGAGCCGGGCAGGCCCAGGGTGGCCACGCCGCTGCCGCTCTCGGCGAGGAGGGCGTCGCCGTGGCCGTGGTAGCAGCCGGCGAACTTCACGATCGTGGGCCGGCCGGTGTGGCCCCGGGCCAGGCGGATCGCGGTCATCGTCGCCTCGGTGCCGCTGCTGACGAGGCGCACCATCTCGCACGACGGCACCCGCTCGCAGATGGCCTCGGCGAGCAGCACCTCCCGCTCGGTCGGCGCGCCGTAGGACGTGCCGTCGCCGGCGGCCTCGCGCACCGCCTCCACGATCACCGGGTGGGCGTGGCCGGCGATGATCGCGCCGTAGCTCTGGACGAAGTCGGTGTAGCGCCGGCCCTCGACGTCCCAGACGTAGGGGCCCTCGGCCCGGGCCACGAAGTAGGGCGACCCACCAACGGAGCGGAAGGCCCGCACCGGCGAGTTCACCCCGCCGGGGATCACCCGCTGGGCGCGCTCGAAGAGGCCGGCGTTGGTGAGGGTGGGGTCGTCGTGAGCGCGGTCGGGCACGGCCCAAGCTTGGCCGTCCGCCGAGGCGTTCGGCCACCCCACCAGCGCCCGTGGACGACGGCGTCGACGACGAGGTCACCGTGCCCGGCGCCACGAGGCCGCCGGCCGCCGGGGCACGGGCCGCCGGATCGACCGTCAGCCGAGGGCCTCGGCCACCTCACGGGCGAGGTAGGTGAGGATGAGGTCGGCGCCGGCCCGCTTGATGGCGGTGAGGTGCTCGAGGGCCACGGCGTCGCCGTCGATCCAGCCGTTGGCGGCGGCGGCCTTGATCATCGAGTACTCGCCGGACACGTGGTAGGCGGCGAGGGGCACGTCGACCTCGGCCCGGGCCCGGGCGATGAGGTCGAGGTAGGCGAGCGCCGGCTTCACCATGACCATGTCGGCGCCCTCGGCGAGGTCGGCCCGGATCTCTTCCAGGGCCTCCCGGCCGTTGCGGTAGTCCTGCTGGTAGGCCTTGCGGTCGCCGCCGTCGGCGATGGACACGTCGACCGCGTCCCGGAACGGGCCGTAGAGGGCCGAGGCGTACTTGGCCGCGTAGGCGAGGATCGAGACCGCCTCGTGACCCTCTTCGTCGAGGGCGTCGCGGATGGCGAGCACCTGGCCGTCCATCATGCCGGACGGGGCGCACACGTCGGCGCCGGCCTCGGCCTGGGCCACGCCCGCCCAGCCGTAGCGCTCGATGGTCGAGTCGTTGTCGACCTCACCGG
>CAZYPY010000206.1:0-4731 GCA_964649545.1 uncultured Microthrixaceae bacterium
AACATGATCAACGAGGGGCGCACGGCCCTCGAGATCGCCCCCCACATCGCCCTCGTGCCCTGTGCGGTGATGTTCCTCACCCTGCTCTCGCTCAACTACGTGGGCGACCAGCTGCGGCGCCGCTTCGACGTGAAGGAGGTGCGCCTCTGATGGCCCGCAAGAAGGTCGTGCTGACCAGCCCCACCGCCGCCGGCGACAAGGTCGACGGGCCCCTGCTCGAGGTCGAGGACCTGCGCACGCACTTCCTCACCCCGGCGGGCCCGGTGCGCGCCGTGGACGGGGTCAGCTTCTCGCTGAACCGGGGGGAGACCCTCGGGATCGTGGGCGAGTCCGGCTCGGGCAAGACCGTCCTCTCCCGGTCGATCATGGGGCTGCTCCCCACCCGCAACGTCGAGCGCACCGGCGCCATCCGCTATCAGGGCCACTCCATCTCGGACTACACCCAGGACCAGATGCGCAGCGTCTGGGGCACCGAGATGGGGATGATCTTCCAGGACCCCATGACCTCGCTGAACCCGGTCATGAAGATCGGCAACCAGATCACCGAGTCGCTCCGGTACCACCTCGACATGGACAAGGGCGAGGCCCACGAGACCGCCGTCGCCCTGCTCACCTCGGTGGGCATCCCCGAGCCCGCGCAGCGTTTCGGCGAGTACCCCCACCAGCTGTCGGGCGGCATGCGCCAGCGGGTCATGATCGCGGTCTCGCTCGCGTGCGGCCCCCGTCTGCTGTTCGCCGACGAGCCCACCACCGCCCTCGACGTGACCGTGCAGGCCCAGATCCTGGACCTGCTCGCGCAGCAGCAGCGCGAGCGCCACATGGCCATCATCCTCGTCACCCACGACCTCGGCGTCGTCGCGGGTCGCACCGACCACATCGCGGTGATGTACGCCGGCAAGGTCGTCGAGAAGGCGCCCACGAGCGTGCTCTTCTCGGAGATGCGCATGCCGTACACCGAGGCGCTGCTCAACTCGATCCCGAAGCTCGAGGACGAGAGCCACACCCGCCTGCGCATCATCGGCGGTCGTCCCCCGGACCTCATCAACCCGCCGAAGGGCTGCAACTTCGCCCCCCGCTGCCCGTACGCCCAGCCCAAGTGCCTCGAGGAGGAGCCCCCGCTCGTGCCTGCCCCGACCCCCGGCCACGAGTTCGCCTGCTGGTTTCCGGTGGGCACGCCGGAAGGGGCCAAGGCCCTCGCGGACAACGTGGCCGCCGGCGTCCCCGCCGCGCTCCTCGCCACCGGCGCCACCGCGGACGTCGCGCCTGAGGCGGTGGGGGCCTGATGGCCGGCAGCGGCACCGCCCACCTGCGCGCCGCCGAGGACACGCTCCTGCGGGTCGAGCACCTGCTCGTGGAGTTCCCGCTCGGGCGCTCGGGCCTGAAGGTCAACGCGGTGACCGACATCAGCCTCGACATCGCCGACGGCGAGACCGTCGGCCTGGTCGGCGAGTCCGGCTGTGGCAAGTCCACGACGGGCCGCGCCATCATGTCGTTCCCGAAGCCGACCGGCGGCCGGGTCGTGTTCGACGGCACCGACCTGACGAGCCTGTCCGGTGAGCAGCTGCGCCAGACCCGGACGCAGATGCAGATGATCTTCCAGGACCCGATCTCGTCGCTGAACCCGCGGCGCACGATCCGCGACATCGTGGGCGAGCCCCTCAACATCTGGAAGCGAGGCACCGCCGCCGAGCGCGAGGCCCGCATCGACGAGGTGCTCGAGGCCGTCGGTCTCGACCCGGTGGTGGCCAAGCCCAAGCGCCCGCACGAGTTCTCCGGGGGGCAGTGCCAGCGCATCGCCATCGCCCGGGCCCTCGTGCTCGAGCCCAAGGTGATCATCTGCGACGAGCCCGTGTCCGCCCTCGACGTGTCCGTGCAGGCCCAGATCCTGAACCTGCTCGAGGACATGAAGGAGCGCTACCAGCTCACCCTGGTCTTCATCGCCCACGACCTGGCGGTGGTCAAGAACGTGAGCGACCGGGTCGCGGTGATGTACCTCGGCAAGCTCTGCGAGGTCGCCCCGCCCGACGACCTCTATGCCGCGCCGGCGCACCCGTACACGCGGGCGTTGCTCAACGCGATCCCGGTGCCCGACCCCACCCGCCGGCCCGACCCCGAGGGACGCCTCCAGGGTGAGATCCCCTCACCGGTGAGCCCACCGAGCGGCTGCCGCTTCCGGACCCGCTGCCCCCGGGCCGAGGATCGGTGCGCGGCCGAGGAGCCCAAGATGCGCCGAGTGGCCGACGACCACTTCGTCGCGTGCCACTTCCCCCTCGTCGACGTCGCGGGCGGCGACGACGCCGGCGTCGCCGCGACCGCGGCGACGAACTGACCCACCCGACGCTTTCGTCCCCCTTTCGCCGACCGCCAGGAGACTCACCAGCGATGTCGACCCACTCCCGCCTCCGCCCCGCCCGCCTCCTCGCCGTGCTCGCGGTGCTGGCCCTCGTGGTCGCCGCCTGCGGCGGCGGGGGCGGCAGCAGCGAGTCGTCGTCGGGCGACGGCTCGTCCGACGACACCGTCGTCGTCGGCCAGACGGAGCTCGAGCCCGACACGGCCGAGCCCCAGCACGGCGGCACCCTCACCTACGGCATCGAGGCCGACACGTCGAACCCGTGGACGCCGCAGCAGGTGCTCTGCGCCATCAGCTGCGGGCAGATCCTACGCTCGGTCTACGACCCCATCGCCGAGATCGGCGAGGACGGCAGCGTGCAGCCCGTGCTGGCCGAGTCGATCGAGCACAACGAGGACTACACGGTCTGGACGGTCAAGGTCCGCGAGGGCATCACCTTCCACGACGGCACGCCCCTGACCGCCGAGGACCTCAAGATCAACTCCGACGCAGTGCGCACGAGCCCGACGCTGGCCATCGCCACGAAGGACCTCGAGGGCAGCGAGGTGATCGACGAGTACACCATCCAGTACAACATGAACCGGCCGTGGTCGGCGTTCGACTACGTGTTCACCACCCAGGTGGGCTACGTGGCGTCGGGCGACTGGCTCCAGGCGGTCGACGCCGGCACCGCCGAAGCCGACGAGCCGGTCGGCACCGGCCCCTTCGTGTTCGAGTCCTACGAGCCCGGTGGCACCTTCGCGGCCACGGCCAACCCCGACTACTGGCGCACCGACGCCGAGGGCCGCGAGCTCCCCTACCTCGAGCGCATCGAGTTCAAGGTCTTCGAGGACGTCCAGTCGCGGGTGTCCGCCCTCGAGTCCGGCCAGATCGATGTCATGCACACGTCGAACTTCGACGTGATCGCCCAGCTCCGGGCCAAGGCCGAGGCCGGCGAGCTCGAGCTCATCGAGAACTCCGAGAACGCCGAGACCAACTACCTGATGTTGAACGTGGGCAACCCCGACTCGGACCTCGTCGACGTGCGGGTGCGCAAGGCCATCGCCTTCGCCATCGACTACGACACCGTCAACCAGGCCCGGTCCGCCGGCATCGCCCGGATCGCCAACGGCCCGTACCCGCCAGGCTCCGAGGGCTACCTCGAGGACACCGGGTACCCGACCTACGATCCCGACCGCGCCCGTGCCCTCGTCGAGGAGTACGAGGCCGAGAACGGCCCCATCGAGCTCGGGATCCGTACCACCTCCGACCAGTCGAACCTGCTGTCGGCCCAGCTGTTCCAGCAGTTCCTCGAGGAGGTCGGCATGGAGGTCTCCATCGACCAGCAGGAGCAGGGCGAGCTGGTCCTCTCCGCGGCCAAGGGCGAGTTCGAGATCTTCCTCTACCGCAACCTGGCGACCCAGGACCCCGACCAGAACAACGTGTTCTGGGGCTCCGACACCTCGGGCCCGGTGGGGAGCCTGGCCATCAACTTCGGGCGCATCGAGGACCCCGTCATCGACGAGAACCTGGACGTCATCCGCGAGAGCGACGACCCCGCGGAGCGCACGGCGGCAGCGGAGGCGATCAACGAGCGGTTCGCCCAGAAGGTCTACAACGTGTGGCTGACCTGGGGTGAGTGGGCCATCGCCAGCAACGACGGCGTCCACCAGATCGCCACCGGCTACAACCTGCCCGACGGCGGCGAGAACCTCGGCATGCGCACCGGCAGCCACCAGGTCGGCCAGATCTGGATCGAGCAGTAGCACCACGACCGACCGGGCCCGGCGCCGTCACCACGGCGCCGGGTTCGGTCGCGTCACCGGGGAGGTGCCACCATGGGCCCATGGCCAAGCCCCCCGCGATGGAGATCGACCTCGACGCCGTCTACTCGGTGGCGATCAGCACCCCGAAGGGGGAGATCGTCATGGAGCTGGACCCCCAGCTCGCCCCCACCACGGTCAACCACTTCGTGGTCAACGCCCGCAACGGCTTCTACGACGGTCTCACCTTCCACCGGGTGGTGCCCGACTTCGTGATCCAGGGTGGTGACCCCGAGGGCACGGGCCGGGGCGGCCCCGGCTACCGGTTCGCCGACGAGCCCGTGCGGGGCGAGTACACGCTCGGCGCGGTCGCCATGGCCAATGCCGGGCCCGACACGAACGGCTCGCAGTTCTTCATCTGCATCGCCGACTGCCGCCAGAAGCTCCAGCCGCTCTACAACCTGTTCGGCTACGTCGTCGACGGCATCGAGGTGGCCCAGGCCATCGGGGTCGGCGACACCTTGGACTCGGTGACGGTCACCCAGCGGGCGCGCGACTGACGCTCCACTCCCCGGTGGACTTCAACATCGCCACGCTGCACGAGGCCATCGCCGCGGCCGTCCCCGACCGCGAGTGCCT
>CAZYPY010000207.1:0-4707 GCA_964649545.1 uncultured Microthrixaceae bacterium
CTGCAGGCGGCCATGGCCGTGGCCACCGGCACCGCCGACGTGGTGGTCTGCTACCGGGCCTTCAACGAGCGCTCGGGCATGCGCTTCGGCGGTGCCGCCGGCCTCGGCGGGGGCGGCCTGCCCCCGTGGCTCTCGTGGTACGCGCCCTTCGGGTTGATGACGCCCGCTTCCTGGGTGGCGCTGCACTCCCGCCGCTACATGCACCGCTACGGCGTGACCAACGCCGACTTCGGGGTGGTCTCGGTGGTCGACCGGCTCCACGCCGCCACCAACCCCGACGCCTGGTTCTTCGAGAAGCCCATCACCCTGGAGGACCACCAGGCGTCGCGTTGGATCATCGAGCCGGTGCTGCGCCTGCTCGACTGCTGCCAGGAGAGCGACGGTGGCGTGGCCCTCGTCGTGACCTCGGCCGAGCGGGCCAGGGACCTGCGCCAGCCGCCTGCCGTGATCCGTGCCGCGGTGCAGGGCGCCGCCTACGACGCCGAGACCACCACCGCCTACTACCGCGACGACCTCACAGGGCTGGCCGACATGGCCGTCGCCGCCGAGAAGCTGTGGGCGGCGGCCGACCTCACCCCTGACGACATCGACACCGCGTTCCTCTACGACCACTTCACGCCCCTCGTGTTCATGCAGCTCGAGGAGCTCGGCTTCTGCGGGCGGGGCGAGGCCAAGGACTTCGCCACGATCGAGAACCTGACCGTCGGCGGGCGCCTGCCCATCAACACCAACGGCGGCCTGCTCGGCGAGGCCTACATCCACGGCATGAACGGCATCACCGAGAGCGTCCGCCAGGTGCGGGGCACCGCGGTCAACCAGGTGCCCGACGTCGAGCACGTGCTGGTGACCGCCGGCACCGGCGTCCCGACGAGCGCCCTCATCCTCGGTCGCCCCTGAGCGCGGTCCCGACCTCGGGCCACCGACGCCACGACCCCGGGACGGGCGCCTACAGCGGCGACGCTGGGGTCCCGGGGCTCGCCGGGCGGGCGGGAAGGAGGCGATCTGGGCCATCCTGTACGTCACCCGACCGATCCTGAACGTCCCCGTCGCCACGCTGGCCGCCATGACCTCCACCACGACCTCCACCACCACCTGGTCCAGGCGGCCGCGCCGCCAAGCTGCCGCCGTGGTCGCACTGGTCGCGCTGGCACTGCTCTCGGCATCGTTCGTCGGCCCGACGCCGGCGGGCGCGATCACCGCCGGGCCGTCGGGCGGTGGTCCGCCGGAGATCGTCGGCGGCCAGGTCGCGGCGCGCGGCGAGTTCCCCTACAACGTGGGCCTGCTCGATCGTGCCGAGCCGGACTCGTACTGGGCCCAGTTCTGCGGCGGCTCGTTGATCGGGCGATCGACGGTGCTCACCGCGGCGCACTGCGTGGAGGGCACCTCACCGGCGCAGCTCGACGTACTGGTGCGCGCGACCCGCCTCGACAACTCCGGCGTGCGCAAGCCGGTCGCCCGAATCATCCGTCACCCGCAGTACAACGCGAACACCTCGGCGTACGACGTCGCCATCGTGAAGCTGCGCTCGCCGGTGACCAACTTCAGCGGTGGTCTCGCCGGGCTCATCCCGGTCGTCTCGCCGAACCAGGCCGCGCTGTGGGCGCCGGGCCGCACCGCCACGGTGACGGGGTGGGGGCTGACCTCGGACGGTGGTGACGCCAGCACCGTCCTGCGGAAGGTGTCGGTGCCGATCGTCTCCGATTCGGCCTGCCAAGGCGCCTACGGCAGCGAGATGATCTCGTCGGTGATGGTGTGCGCCGGCCAAGCGGGACGCGACTCCTGCCAGGGCGACAGCGGCGGACCGCTGGCGGTGCGAAACGGCGCCGGATGGGTGCAGGTCGGGTTGGTGAGCTGGGGAGACGGGTGCGGCGACCCGGGCTTTCCCGGCGTCTACACCGAGGTGGCCGCGGTGCGCCCCTGGATCCTCGCCAACCTCACGTAGCTCGTCGTTGCGGCGCGGTCGAGCCCGCTGGCGCTGCGCCGGGCTCAACCCGGCGCATCCAACCGCGTCAGATCCGGTCGAACCCTCCGAGTTCATTCCGGCGCACGACCCGACCGCCAGCTGTCGACGCGGTCGGGCGGACGCGGGGTCGAGCAGTGATACTCGGGATATGCCCGAGCACCCGCCGGCCGGACCGACGCCCGTGACCGGTCTCTCCCGCGTGCAGCTCGTGGTGGACGATGTCGCCACCTGCCGCTCGTGGTGGACCCAGGCGCTCGGGCTCGAGGTGCTCTACGAGGACGAGAACGCGCCGGTCGCCGCCCTGCGCAACCGTCCCGGCCGGTTCGTGGTCGTGCTGTCGGCCCGACCCCCCGGGTCCGCTGGCGCCGGCGACCGGCTCGATCACCTCGCCTTCGCCGTCCCCGACCGGGCGACCCTCGACGGCTGGGTGGCCCATCTCGACGAGCTCGGCATCGAGCACCCCGGCGTGACCGACGAGCTCGGCAGCCACTCGCTCCAGCTGGTCGATCCCGACGGGACTCGGGTCGAGCTGGTGGCGCACCCGACCGACCCTGATCCGGCGGCGCTCACCTCAACCCAGCGCGTCCAACCAACGGACAGGCGGCACGATGCGCTCGATCCAACCCAGCGCCGCGCCACGTGGCGCTGTCGCCCGGTGCCCTCGCCTGGGGATCCACCCCGGGGCCGGCCCGACGAGGCGGTCCGACGGCGAGCGCGCTCAGGCCCAGCCGCCGGCGTAGGCCACGAACTGGCCCGTGGTGAAGCCGCTGGTGCCGTCGATGAACGGCATGCAGAACGACGCGAACTCCTCCATCGTCCCGAGGCGGCGCATGGGCACCTGTGACTCGACCTTGGCCCGAACCTCGGGATCGGTCGCACCGGTCGCGCGCAGGAACTCGGGGAAGTCCATGAAGTTGGTCCCGACGGCGTTCACCTGAACGCCGCTGCGGGCCACCTCGTCGGCCACGTTGCGGACGAGCATGGTCGCCCCGGCCCGGGCCGAGCTGTACAGCGGGGCGCCCGGGGTGGGGCGTGCCGCCGAGGCGCTGGTGATGACCAGCACCTGACCGGCACCGGCGTCGACCATCGGTCCGACCGTGGCCTTCAGGAACTGGTAGGGCGCCTCGAGGCAGCCGCGGATCACCTTGTGCAGGTCGTCGACAGTCGACTGCAAGAACCGCCCGACCACGATCTGGCCCGAAAACGCGACGGCGGCGTCGATCCGCCCGAAGCGCTCGTGACCGGCGGCCACCAACCGAGACGCCGATTCGGGGTCCGCGAGGTCCCGCACGCCCGTGACCGCCTCGATGCGCGCGCCGTGGGCCTCGAGCTCATCGACCAGGCCGTCAGCGGGATCGCCGACGACCAGGTCGTGACCCCGGCGGACGAGCTCGCGGCAGAGGGCCGGGCCGACGTAGAAGCCGGCGTCGGCGACCAACGCCACCCGCTGTCCACGATTCACCTGTGCGTCGCTCATGGCTCCCCCTCGTCGATGCGCCGATGCTCCCGGGCAGCCTAGGTTGTGACACTCATCGTGTCGATTGTTGGGGCCGGTGGTCTAGGCCATCCCGTAGGCCCGTACGGGGTGGATGCGCAGCACGAGTCGGCCGTCGTCGACCATCGCCTGGCGGTACTCGTCCCAGTCCGGGTGCTCGCCCTGGAGGGCCCTGTAGAGCTCGACCAACTCGTCCACCGTGGCGTCGTCGGCGGCCGCTGCCGTCGGCAGGAGCTCGGCGTCGCCCTCGATCACGACGTAGGACCAGAAGTCGTCGGCGGTCACGTGCAGCGACACCCTCGGGTCACGCGCCGCGTTCTTCGTCTTGGCCCGATCCGCGGTCACGGAGATCCGGATGACCCCGTCATCCCCGACTGCGTACCCGATGTTGGACAGCTGGGGGCGCCCGTCGGCTTTGACCGTCGCGAGCACGCCCCACTGCCTGGCCTTGAGGTAGTCCAGCGCCGTCTGCAGTTCCATGCCGGCGCCAACCCCCCGCCCACCCCGAGGATTCCCGCACCCGCCCTCACGCCGACGCCTCCGAGGGGCGCTCAGCAAACGGCGAGTCAGCAAGGTGTCAGCTTCGAGCGGCCGGCAGCCTGCGGCTCACGGCATCAGCCGCAGGGCCGATAGATCCTCGTGCGGTCGTGGATGGTAGTGCTCGGCGTCGGGGCCGCGGGTTCCTTAGCCGTCATCGCCGCGCCCCCTGATGCACGATCACTCATCGCGATTCCGCTCTTTGTCGTAGCGCTCGTCGTCGTCTGGCGACGGACACGTCGTCTCCCACCCAAGGCACGTCACGCCTTCACCTACTTCTGTGCAGCAGGCACGGTCAGCTTCGTCGGTGCGATCGTTCGGTTCTCGCACGGGATGGTCACTGGAGCGCACGACCCACTCCCGTCTCCAGCGGATGCCATCTTCGTGGTCGCCTACATGCTCTTCATCCTGGGCGGAATCCGCTTCTACCGCTACCGCGTACGTGAGCGCGACCCCGATGGCTGGCTCGACGCCTTTATCCTCGCCGCGGCTGTTGGGTTCATGGTTTGGGACGTCCTTCTCATTCCCTACCTGCGCGACTCGGCGATCATCGCCAGCGGCCGTGCTATGAACGCCGTCTACTCGGTTCTGACCCTAACCCTGCTGGCCATCACCGTCCGGATCATCACTTCCCCGGGTCGCAGACTCACCTCCTATTACCTGTTCGGCGCTGCCGTTTCATGCTTCTTCGTTACCGACCTGCTGAGCACAC
>CAZYPY010000208.1:0-1079 GCA_964649545.1 uncultured Microthrixaceae bacterium
CCCGGGGGGCCGACGAGGCCGAAGCTGGCGCGCTTCAGCTCGTAGTCGTAGTCGACCTGGCCGGCGGCACCGAGGAGCTCCACGCAGAACTCGTAGATCTCGGTGTTGACCTCGGCGAAGCGCAGCTTGGCGATCGAGCCCTCGGGGCCGGGGTTGCCGGCCTTGCGGTTCTGTCCCGCCCGGATGTTGGTGAGGCGCAGGGTCTCGGCGTCGATCCAGAGCTGGACGAGCCGGTCCTTGAGCACGGGGTTCCGGTCGAGGGCCTCCTCGTTCCAGATGCGCACGGCCTCGGCGATGGCGCCGGACCCCCGTGCCGGCGGGCCGCTGCCGCCACCGATCGTGGTGCGCTCGTTCATGAGCGTCGACATGGCGACCCGCCAGCCCTCGCCGACGTCACCGATGCGGTCCGAGTCGGGCACCCGGACGTCGGTCAGGTACACCTCGTTGAACTCGGCCTCGCCGGTGATCTGACGCAACGGTCGCACCTCGACGCCGGGGGCGTGCATGTCGAGGGCGAAGTAGGTGAGCCCCTTGTGCTTGGGCTGGTCGGGATCGGAGCGGGTCACGAGCATGCCCCGGTCGGCGATGTGGGCCAGCGTGTTCCAGACCTTCTGGCCGTTGATCACCCACTCGTCGCCGTCCTTGACCGCCTTGCAGGCGAGGCCGGCGAGGTCGGAGCCGGCGCCCGGCTCGCTGAAGAGCTGGCACCACGCGTCCTCGCCGGTGAACATGCGGCGCAGGAGGCGGGCCTTCAGCTCGTCGGCACCGTGGGTGACGACGGTCGGGCCGGCCATGGTGAGGCCGAAGAAGTGCTGCTCGCCGGGGGAGGGGGCGCCGGCCTCGCGGAGGCGGCGGTCGACGTGGGCCTGGACCTTCGGCGGGAGGCCGAGGCCGCCCCAGCCCTCGGGGAAGTGCACCCACGCCAGGCCGAGGTCGTACTGGCGGCCCCGCAGGTCGACGGGGTCGGTGGTGGCGGGGTCGTAGCCGTCGAGGAGCCGGTCGACCAGGGGGTCGACCGCGGAGGTGTCGAGGGTGGCGTCGGTGTCGCTCATCGCCTCGCAAGCTACCCCGCCGCCTCG
>CAZYPY010000208.1:1179-4652 GCA_964649545.1 uncultured Microthrixaceae bacterium
CCGGCCCGCGCTCAGCCCGGGTCGGCGAGGACCAGGATCTCGAGGGCCACCGGGCCGTGGACCCCGAGGGTGATGATCTGCTCGATGTCGCCGGTGCGCGACGGCCCGGTGACGAGCACCCGGTTGGACGGAAGGGGGCGCGGACCCCGACGCAGCACGTCCGACGGCGTCGGGACGAGGCGGTCGACGGGCAGGACCGCGAGGTGGACACGCGGGAGCAGGCCGGCGCCGCGACCCCCCGCCCGGTCCGCGTCGACGACCACGCTGCCGGTGGCGGCGATGCCCGCGACCGCGCCGGTCACCCCGAGGTCGGCGTCGGTCGCCGTGCGCAGGGAGTGGTCGCTGAGCGCCACCCCGGCATCGAGCAGCATCGGCACGAGGGCCTGCGCCTCGGGTTCGGGGGTGACGACCGCGGTGCGCACGCCGTGGGTCCGCACGATCTCGGCCACCACCCCCGGCAGGCCCGCCGGCGAGGGCGCATGCACCCGGGCCTCGGCGGCGAGGGCCGCGCTGGTGAACGCCGGGAGCAGCGCGAGGCCGGCGGCGCCCGCGTACCCGTCGAGGGCCCGGTAGGCCACTTCCGGGACCGTGGCCGGGGGCGGCGGTGGCGGGTGGGGGCTACGTGGCCCGCCGGGGGGCGTCTGCTCCGCCTCACGTCGGTCGCGGATCCGGCCGAGGAAGCCGTCCCGATCCCCGTGCTCGCGCCCGGCGCTCACGGCCGCGCCTCCCGCCGGTCTCGCGTCACCGGGGCATCAGCACCGTTCCGGCACCGGATTTCGGTGCCAGGGCACCGAAATCCGGTGCCAGTTCGAGGGGTTCGGAGGGGCGCCGCCTCAGACATCGCCGGCGTCCCACCGCTGGTGGAAGGTGCGGTCGGGGAGGTCGGGCAGGCCGCGGCCGTCCGACCACTGCTTGGCGCCGGGGAGCCAGCCGAGGCGGCCGACGACGCCCCGGCCGCGGGCGAGGGCCTTCGCGGCGGACCGGTAGCGCTTCGGCCGGGACCACGCCGCCGCCCACGCCGACCAGGCCGCCCGCTCGCTCAGGGGCAGGTCGGGGGCCTTGCGTCGGCGCAGAGCGAGCAGCAGGTCCTGGAGCGGGATCTCCACCGGGCAGGCCTCCATGCAGGCACCGCACAGGGTCGAGGCGTTGGCCACCTCGGCGGCGCGCTCGGCGGCATCGCCGGTGCCCGTCGCGGCGAGCAGCGGCGTGAGCACCGCGCCCATCGGCCCGGAGTACACCCAGCCGTACGCGTGGCCGCCGGTCTGACGGTAGACGGGGCACACGTTGAGGCAGGCGCCGCAGCGGATGCAGTTGAGCATCTCGGCGAACTCGGTGCCGAGCAGGTCGGTCCGTCCGTTGTCGAGGATCACGAGGTGGAACTCGTCGGGGCCGTCCTCCTCACCGGCCCGGCGCGGGCCGGTGGTGATGCTCGTGTAGCTCGTGAGGGTCTGGCCGGTGGCCGCCTTGGCGAGCAGCCCGAGGAGCAGGTCGGCCTGGTCCCAGGTGTCGACGACCCGCTCGGCGCCCATCACCGCCACGTGCACCCGAGGCACCGTGGTGACCATGCGGCCGTTGCCCTCGTTCGTGACCAGCACCACGCTGCCCGTCTCGGCGACGCCCAGGTTCACGCCCGTGATGCCGAGGTCGGCTTCGAGGAAGCGCCGGCGCAGCTCGTCGCGGGCGAAGGCGGTCAGCTCGGACGGTTCGGTGGTGCGCTCGGCCATGCCTGCCCGGTGCTGGAAGGCGTCGGCGATCTGGTGGCGGTTGCGGTGGACCGCCGGGATGATGATGTGGCTCGGGTGCTCGTCGGCGAGCTGGATGATCCACTCGCCGAGGTCGGTCTCGGTGACCTCGCAGCCGACCGCGGCGAGCGCGGCGTTGAGACCGGTCTCCTCGGTGGCCATCGACTTCGACTTCACCGCTCGACGGGCGCCGGTGCGGGTGGCGACCGCGGCCACGTAGGCGTTGGCGGTGGCGGCGTCGGGGGCCCAGCAGACGTGACCGCCCTGGGCCAGGACGTTGTCGGCGAGGCGGGCGAGCACCTCGTCCCAGCGAGAGAGCACGTCGCCGCGGACCGCCCGGAGGGCGCGCCGCAGGTCGTCAGGGTCGTGGATCCGGTCGTAGGCGGCGTCCTTGGCCGCCCGGAAGCGGTCGACGGCGTTGGCCACGTTCTCGCGCAGCACCGGGTCGGCGACCGCCGCGGTCGTGCGGCGCCGCAGGGTGGTGGAGGCGAGGGGCCAGTCAGCCACCGGGCTGCGTCCCGTCCTGGGGTGGTGACGACGACGGTGGCGGGGGCGGTGGTGCCGCCGAAGGGGTCGCGTCGGCCGGGAGCCTGTGCGGCGGCGGCCCCGCGGTGCCGGCCGGTGGAACGGTCGGAGGCGCCAGGTGGTCGGCGAGCTCCTCGGCCAGGTGACGGAAGCGCAGGGTGAGGCCGCGCTCGTGGGCCCGGGACTCGAGGTGCAGCAGGCAGGAGGCGTCGCAGCTCACGACGGTGGTGACGCCGCGGGGCAGGCCGTCGAGCTTCTCGTCGGCCATGGCCACCGAGACCTCGGGCAGGCGCACGCTGAAGGTGCCGCCGAACCCGCAGCAGCGGTCATCGCCCGCCCAGTCCGCCGGCGCCACGCCGGCGGCGGTCAGCAGCTCGACGGGCTGGTCGTGCACGTGCAGCTCTCGCTCGAGGTGGCACGAGCGGTGGTAGGCGACCGTCCTCGGCGTGGGTGCGCCGTCGTCGGCGGCCGGGGGCTCGACGGGGTCGCCGGCGAAGGGCGCGAGGTGCTCGCTCAGCTCGACGACCCGGGCGGCGACGGCCTCGGCGCGGTCGGCCTCGCCTTCTCGGCCGGCGAGGGCGAAGAGCTGCGGCCAGTAGCGACGGATCATGGTGGCGCACGACCCCGCGGGGACGACGATGCGCTCGGCGGGATCGGCCTCGAGGGCCTCGAGGCTGGCCCGGGCGACGGTCGCGGCCTGCTCGGCGAACCCGGCGTTCCACGCGGGTTGGCCACAGCAGGTCTGTCCGCTGGGGCAGCTCACCTCGGCGCCGGTCGCCCGTAGCAGGGCCACGGTGGCGACGCCGGCGTCCGGGCGGACGAGGTCGACGACGCAGGTGACGAAGAGGGCGACCGTCGGGGCCGCGGCCCCCGCTTCCGGGTCCGGGGTGGTCACCCGTCCCCGTCGCCGTCCGTCTGGGTCTCGGTCGTCGCCGTGTAGGCCTGGTAGACGGCCAGCAGCTCCTCGCGCTGTTCCGGCGTGAGCAGCGGGTCTCGGCGGAGCGCGACGACGGTGGGGTTCTCACCGCCCGCCTCGTCGGGCTCGATGACCCCGGCCTGGCGCAGCAGGGTCTCGGCCGAGACGTTCAGGGCGTTGGCGATCGAGGTCAGCACCCGGACCGAGGGCTCGTGCAGGCCTCGCTCGATCTGGCTCAGGTAGGGGTTCGAGACCCCCGCCTTGTCCGCCAGCGCCCGCAGTGAGAGCTG
>CAZYPY010000209.1:0-4587 GCA_964649545.1 uncultured Microthrixaceae bacterium
AGAAAACCTCGTGGATCGAGCGACGCCGACCTGGAGGGGCGGGGTCAGCCCCGGGCGAGATGCTCGAAGAGGTCGAGCGCCTCGGCGTGGCTGGCCGCCCAACCGTCGGCCCCCAGGGCCTTGGCGTGGTCCGCGTCGCGGAGCGCCCCGCCGCCGAGGATGACGGGGACCTGGACCGCGTCGTGGAGGGCGGCGACGGTGCCGGCCACCACGGCGTCGAGCCCGGCGGCGACGACGCTGATGCCGACGGCCCGCAGACGCTCGGCCCTGCGGGCGGCGTCGAGCCAGGCCTCGACGGGGACGTCGGCGCCCAGGTCGGTGACGCGGAACCCCCGGCCCCGCAAGGGATCGGCCAGCAGGCCGACCGCCAGGCCGTGCTGATCACCAGGGGCGGCGCCGAGCACGATCGTGCCCCGCTTGCGTCCGGGACGGCGGAAGCGGGGTCCCAGGCGACCGGTGAGGCGCTGCACCGTCACCGTGGCGGTGTGCTCCTCGGCGACCGTCACCGTGCCGGTCGCCCACTGCTCGCCCACGTGCGCCATGGCGGGTACGAGCAGATCGGTGTACACCGACTCCGGTGACGCGCCGGCGGTGAGCGCGTCTTCGAGCAGCTGCCACGAACCGGGCTCGTCGCCGTCGACGAGGCGGCCGGCGAGACGGCCCGGATCCGGCGTCCACCGCGAGTCGCGTGCCGTCCGGTCGGGCGCGGTTGCGATGGCCCGGCGGCCCACCTCGAGTGAGCTCAGGTCGGCCGGGTCGACCCGCCACTCCGCCCCGTCCTTGACCGCGTGGAGCCGACCGGTTCGTACGTAGCGGTACGCCGTCATGTAGTGGACACCCAGCTCGTCGGCTGCTTCCTGAAGGGTGATCAAGCCGGCGCCCATGCCCCCCAACTTAGGGCTAATTGCATCCAGGCGAGCGACTCAGGTCGAAGACTTTCGTCCGGTGGTCGTGCGTCCGGTGGTCGTGCCGGAGCCGCCGACGCCCACCGCGTCGTCGCTCGGTCCGTCGAGCTCGTGCTCGGGCTCGTGGTCGGAGTCGGGGTCGACGCCGTGGGGCCGGATGGCCAGGGTCACCACGAGGGCCACGAGCAGCCAGATGTAGCGGTTCCAGATGGTGTCGACGAACAGCGTGACCGCCACGTTCGCCGTGAAGCCGGCGCCGACCGCCAGGAGGGCGATCTGGCGTTGGGTGAGCGGCCCGGCGCGCCCGGCGTAGCGGACGACGGACTCGATCGTCCCCGCGCACAGCAGGATCCAGCCAACGAGGCCGATGAGCCCGAGCCCCACCCAGATCTCCAGATGGCCGTCGTGGAGGGCCGCGGCAGGGTCGTCCCGAAGCCCCGAGCCCGTGCCGAGACTGTGCCAGCCGCGGTCCTCGAGGCCCCTCGTGGCGTTCTGGTACCGCAGGATCGTCGACTCGGCCGTGCGCTCCGCGTCCGGGGAACCGGGCCGCATCAGGAGCCGGTCGAGCGACGGTGCCTGCACCGTCGTCACCGTTGCGAGGAACACCAGACCGGCGATCAGGCCGGCGCCGATCAGCACCCGGCGCCCGAAGCCGCGCCGCACGATGCGCCAGATCGCCGGGAGGCACCCCACGAGCAGTGCGAGCAGGGCACTGCGGGAGCCCGAGAAGAGCACGCCGAGGGCCAGGCCCGCGAACGACAGCGCCAGCACCGTCCGGGTGCGCCAGCCCGAGGCCTCGACCAACAAGACGAGCGCGATGGCGCCACCGACCGCGGAGACGCCGCCGAACAGGTTGGGGTTGATCGCGATCGACACCGACGTGCCCGTCGTGCCGCGGAGGTAGTCCAGCACGGGGTAGCGCAGGACCGTGAGGCCCACGGCGCGATCGCCGAAGGTGGAGCGGTCCAACAAGGGCAGGCCGGTGACGTCGCCGAGCGAGCTCAGCGCGCCGGACACCGCACCGATCACGACGAAGGCGATGAGCAGGCGGCGCACCTCCCGTCCTGACGGGGCGACCCGGATGATGGCGACGAAGGCCAGGGCCACGACGATCGCCAGGCGGGCGAACAGCCGCAGGGAGGCCATGCGCTCGTCGGCGAAGACCAGGCCGACCGCGCCACCGAGGGCCATGAGGCCGAGTCCGTTGCGGAGGAGGTGCGGGAGGGGCCCGGCCGCCGGTCTCGGATGGCGCGAGACCAACGCCACCAGTGCGGCCAGCCCGAGCACCAGGTCCGCGGCCGCCACGCCGGAGGTCGCCCGGAGGTTCTGCAGGGGGAGGAGGGCGAAGGTCACGAGGAGCAGGAACAGGGCCACGGCGCGGAGGTCGCCGCGTCGCAGGTCCCGCGTCGCCTCGTCGAGCCAGTCCCGGGCGACGGCCATGCCCTGGCGCGGGTACGCCTCGACCTCGCGCCAGAACGGTCGGACTTCGCGCCGGGCGCGGTAGTAGGCGTGGCGGCCCTGTCGCACCCGGCGACGGCTCCAGCGCTCGACCCGGTGTCCCGTCTTGCGGACGCGGCGACGGGCGTGACGGACCTGGCGGTGCACGCCCGCGCTCACGGTGCCGGCCTCCGGAGCGAGCGCCGGCGTAGCAGGACGAGGCCGACGGTGAGGACCAGCGCCACCAGGGTCCCGGCCAGCGCGACGCCGAAGGCCCGGCGCACGGGCTCGTTGGCGCCCTCGTAGACGTACGGTCCCACGGCGACCCCGTTGATGTCCTCCGGCGACCAACGCACCTTGAGGTGGTAGGGCCCCGGCTCGGGGACGTCGAAGGTGAACTCCGCGTGGCCGCCGATGCCGGACGGGTCGGTGTAGGTCACGAAGCTCTGGAAGCGTCTCAGCACGGTACGGCGGGCCCCCGGCTGGTCCGGCATGAGGAGGATCTCGGTGGGGTCGATGTAGCTGTTGGGCGTGACCGGGCCCTCGACGTAGAGGAGGTACTCGCCCGCCTCGGTGAACTCCAGCTCGGCCTGACCGGGTGCGCTCGAGCGGTCGAAGGCCTGGATCCGACGCTCCACCTCGTTCGACTCGTCGGCGATGAACGACACCGCGACGACCAGCGCCGCGACGAGCACGACGACGGGGACGGCGAACCACGCGCGCGATGGCCGTCGGGCCGACGGTGCCTCGAGAGCCACGGCGAGCGATCCTACCGATCCGGCCCGCCGGCGTCGGTGCGCGGGCGGTCCGGGCCGCTCGACCGGGCCCCGGACGGGACGCGGGGCGGCCGGGCGGTAGCGTGGCCCGCCGTGGTGGGTGCCCGTGCTAGCCGCGCTCCGCGCGCTGTCGTCCTGGTGGCGCTCGCGCTGGTCTTCCTCGCGGCGTCCTGTGCCGGCGACGACGGCGGGCCCGACGTCGAGGCCCAACCCTTCGTCGGCGGCCCGGTGACCCCGGCGGACCTGTCCCAACCCCTCGGCGAGCCCGGGGACGCCGCGGCGCTGGGGGACGACGACGTGCAGGGCGAGATCGCGCAACGGTGCGAGGACGGCGAGCTCCGCGCCTGCGACGACCTGTACCAGCGCGGCCAGGTCGGCTCGACCTACGACAGCTACGCCTTCTCCTGCGGGGGTCGTCTCCAGCCGCCACCGGCGGAGGGAGCGGCCCCCAACTGCCGTCTGCGGTCGATCGACTACGTGCCGGTGCCGGCCGGCACGGTGCCGTCGGGCGACTCGCCGACGCTCGACCGTCTCGCGTCGCTCTGCGCGGCCCCTGGCGGCGTGGAGGTGTGCGACACGCTGTACCGGGAGAGCCCCCAGGGCAACGACTACATCGACTTCGGCATCACCTGTGGGTTCCGCACCCCGGACACGCGGCCCAACGCCTGCGCCGGGTTCGACGGCATCCCCGACGGCCGCCCGCCGACCGGGTTGGCCGGCGACGCGGAGCTCGACCAGCTCGCGCTGGAGTGCTTCCGTGCCCGGCTCAGCTCCTGCGACGAGCTGTACGCGTCGAGTGATCGAGGCACGCTCTACGAGGTGTACGCCCAGACTTGCGGCGGGCGGCTCGTCGACCTCGTCGAAGCGGTCCAGCCCTCGTGCGACCTGCGCTTCAACGACCCGGTGCCCACCTACCCGGTCGACCCACCGCCCGAGCCGCTCGGCGACGACCCCCGTCTCGACGAGCTGGTGGATGCCTGCGCCGCGGGGACGATGGCCTCGTGCGACGAGCTGTTCGCCCGCAGCGAGCTGAACTCCGAGTACGAGAACTACGGCGCCACCTGCGGACGCCGCTTCGCGGCCCGCCGCGAGAACCTGGCCTTCAGCGCGGCAGGAGAGTGCGATGCCCGGGTCAACACCGTCCCGGAGGGGACGCCCCTCAGCTGACGCGGCCCGGGCGCCCGACCCGGATCAGCGGACCTCGATGGAGTCGATCTCGCCGCTGGCCACCGACTGGGCCCACCGGTAGTCCGCCTTGCCGCTCGGCGAGCGCTGCATGGTTCCCACCACGTTGAGCTGCCGGGGCACCTTGTAGCCGGCGATCTTCGTCCGGCAGTGGTCCTGGATGCCGGTGAGGTCCGCCTCGGCGCCCTCCCGGAGTTGCACGACCGCGGCCACGCGCTGGCCCCAGCGGTCGTCGGCGACGCCGACGACCACCGCGTCGAACACGTCGGGGTGCGACTTCACCG
>CAZYPY010000210.1:0-4540 GCA_964649545.1 uncultured Microthrixaceae bacterium
CGGGCTGGCCCTGCTGCTCATCGTGGTGTTCGGCATCAAGGCGGCGATCTTCCCGCTCTTCTTCTGGCTGCCCGACAGCTACCCCACGGCGCCGACGCCCGTGACCGCCGTGTTCGCCGGACTGCTCACCAAGGTCGGGGTCTACGCCCTGCTGCGCAGCCAGACGCTGCTGTTCCCGGCCGACACCCAGCCGGGCGAGCTGCTGCTGGTCGTGGCCGGCCTCACCATGCTCGTCGGGGGCCTCGGAGCGATCACCCAGAACGACATCAAGCGCATCCTGTCGTTCCACATCGTGAGCCAGATCGGCTACATGGTGATGGGGCTGGGACTCTTCACGGTGGCCGGACTGGCGGCCGCGGTGCTGTACACGGTCAACCAGATCGTGGTGAAGGCGACCCTCTTCCTCGTGGCCGGCCTCATCGAGGTGCGCTCCGGCACCGGCAAGCTGGCCGAGCTCACCGGTCTGCGCCGGCTCGAGCCGCTCCTGGCCGTGCTGTTCCTGCTGCCGGCCCTGAGCCTGGCGGGGATCCCACCGTTCTCGGGGTTCGTGGCCAAGCTCGCGCTGGTCGAGGCCGGGCTGGGCGCGAGCGAGTACGCCATCGTGGCGGCGGCCCTGGCGGCCAGCCTCCTCACCCTGTTCTCGATGAGCAAGATCTGGGCCAACACGTTCTGGGGCCCCGATCCCACCGACGATCCCGGTCGCCCGCTGAACGGGCGGCGGCGGGCGCTCATGGTGGCGCCGACCGCGACCCTCGTCGGTGTCGGCCTCGCCATCGCCGTCCTGGCCGGGCCGGTCTACGCGCTGTCGGAGCGCGCCGCCGAGGATCTGGCCGATCCCCGCGCCTACGTCGCCGAGGTGCTGGCGCCATGACGCTCGTCGTGCGGGTCGCGGTCCTCGTCGCGATCTGGCTCGCGCTGTGGGGCCAGGTGACCCCGGCCAACCTGGTCAGCGGGGTCCTCGTGGCCGTGGTGGTCGTGGCCGTGTTCGACCGCGAGCGGCGCGGTCGGGTCGTGGTGCGGCCGATCGCGGCGACGCGGTTCGCGCTCCACTTCGCCTGGCGCCTCGTGGTCTCGGGCGTCGTCGTGGCCCGCACCGTGATCGCGCCGGCCGACCGGGTCCGCACCGGCGTGGTGGCGGTCCCCCTGGTCGGGTGCAGCGACGCGGTGGTCACCTTGGTGGCCGATGCGGTGAGCCTCACGCCCGGGACCCTCACCATCGAGGTGCGGCGCGAGCCGCCGACGCTGTTCGTGCACGCGCTCGACGTGAAGGAGGTCGAGCACGTGCAGGCCGAGGTCCGGCGCCTGGAGGTGCTCGCCGTGCGGGCCTTCGGGTCCGGCGAGGCGCTGGCGCAGCTCCCCGCGGACGACTCTCGCTCCTGGAGGGGCCGATGAACCTCGCCGCCTTCGTCCTCATCGGCCTCGGGGCGGCCTGCTTCGGGGTGCGGGCGGTCCGGGGGCCGTCGCTCGCGGACCGGGTCGTCGCCGTCGACGGCTTGGTGGTGTCGCTGGTCGCGGCCATCCTCGTGCATTGGGTCCGCACCGGGACGGACTGGTTCCTCATCGTGGCGGTGGTCTCGGCCTTCGTGGGCTTCGTCGGCACCCTCGCCGGCGCCCGCTTCATCGAACGGCGGGGGGCCTGAGGTGGCCCGCACGATCGCCGAGGTGCTCGTGGTCGCGGGCGCGCTGTTCGTGCTGCTCGCCGGTGTCGGCGTCCTGCGCCTCGAGGACGTGTACGCCCGGATGCACGCCGCCACCAAGGCGCCGACCCTCGGGGTGGCCCTGATCGCGCTCGGCGGGAGCATCGCCATCGCCGAGGGCCGGCCCCAGGCGCTGCTGGCGGTGGCCTTCGTCTTCATCACCGCGCCCTGCGCGGCCCACCTCGTCGGGCGGATCGCCTACCGCGCCGAGGGCGTGGAGCTCGACCTCGCGGAGCGCGACGACCTGGCCGAGCTCATGGACGACGACGAGGCGCCCGACCCGGGACGGTGACCGCGTGGTGGGGGTTCCCGGCCCGATCGACGTGCGCCAGGATGGACCCATGATCGAGCCCCTCCCCGACCTGCCCGACGGCGTCCTCGGCTTCGAGGCCGTCGGCGAGATCCACAGCGACGACTACCGGGACACGCTCGTCCCCGCGCTCGAGGCCGCCGGGGAGACGGGGGAGATCCGGCTCGTCTACGTCATCGGCGACCGCTTCGAGCGCTATTCGGCCGGCGCGTCGTGGCAGGACGCCAAGCTCGGCCTCCACCACCACGGCAAGTGGCACCGTGCGGCGCTGGTGAGCGACCTCGACTGGGTGCACCACCTGATCGGTGTCTTCGGGTGGGCCGTCCCCGGCGAGATGAAGGTGTTCGGCCTGGCCGAGCTCGACGCCGCGGTGGCCTGGGCCGCCGGCTGAACGCGACGCGCGCGGGCAACCGTCCGCCGAGGGGCGACGGGGCAGGTTGCCGCCGTCGGCGCCGGGTTGAACCGAGCGCATCGGGCCGCACGTCGTGCGGTTGGTGGCGCCGGAATGAACCCGGCGCACCCGGGCTGGGCGCGCGTCGTCGCAGGAGTCGGGGGCGACCGGTCCGGGTGGCGGTGACCTTGGCCCGCACCACGTCGCGGACCAACGGGCCGGCGCCGTTGCGGGTGGCGAGATCGACCCTCACCGCGGCGGCGGTCCGTCGGTCGGGCGGAGGCGGTGCCCGGGGTCGACCGCCACCCAGCGATCGATGCCGATCCCGTCGAGCAGCTCGTCGTCGTGGCTGACGACCACGAGGGCGCCGCGGTACGACCGCAGCGCGTCGGCCAGCTGGTGCACGGTGGCGCGGTCGACGTCGTTGGTCGGCTCGTCGAGCAGGAGCAGCTGCGGGGCGGGCTCGGCGAAGAGGCGTCGCGCCAGCGCCAGCCGGAACCGCTCGCCCCCCGAGAGCGTCCCGGCCTCGCGGTCCACGGTGGGCCCTCGGAGCAGGACGCGGGCGAGCTGGTGGCGCAGCTCGCCCTCGGGGCGGCTCGGGGCCGCCGCCCGGAGGTTGGCGAGCACGGTGGCGTGATCGTCCAGGTCGTCGAGGCGCTGGGGCAGGTGGGCGACCCGTTCCACGGGGAGGTGGACCCGGGCCTCGACGCCGGCTCGCCTCGCGTCGGGCCCCTCCGGATCGAGCAGGGCTCGGACCAGCGTCGTCTTGCCGGCGCCGTTGGGCCCGACGAGCGCCACCCGCTCGGGGCCCTGGACGAGCACGGACGTGTCACCCTGGCGCAGCTCGAGGATGCGACGCCCGTTCGGGACCACGGTGTCGGGAAGGTCGAGGCGGACCGATTCATCGGTGCGGACCCGGCTCCTCGCCTCGGCCAGGGCCGTCTCGGCAGCCGCGACCTTGGCCGTCGCCTCGGTGGTGACCCGTCCTGCGGTCGCCTCGGCCCGGGCCTGGCGGGCGTGGGCCAGGATCTTGGGCATCGAGTCGGCGCGCGCCGCGCCGTGCCGGGCCCGCCGGGCCAGCTTGGTCTGTGCCTCGACCCGCTGGCGGCGCTCGCGGGCCACCGCCTGCTCGGCGGTGCGTTCGGCCTGCGCCGCGGCGGCCCGCTCGATGGCCAGGTGCTCGTCGAACGCGGAGAGGTTGCCCCCGAAGACGGTCACGGAGCCGTCGCGGACCTCGGCGATGGACGCGAACGAGTCGAGCAGCGCTCGATCGTGGCTGGCCACGAGGAGCACCCCGGGCCAGTCGGCCAGCTGCTCGCGCAGCCGCGCCCGGGCCGTCCGGTCGAGGTTGTTGGTGGGCTCGTCGAGGAGGGTCACCGGTGCCGGGTTGAGGCGGAGCCCGGCGAGGCGGACGAGCACGACCTCGCCGCCCGACAGCGCCGCCACCGGCCGGCGCAGATCCGGCGTCCCCAGTCCGAGCGGGGCGAGGGCCTCGGCGGCGCGGGCCTCGACGTCCCATCGGCCGTCGAGGATCTGGAGGTGCTCGGGACGGGCGCCGCCGGCGTCGAGGGCGGCGAGGGCGTCCAGTGCGTCGCGGACCCCGAGCAGGTCGGCGACGGTCGCACCGGCGACCCGCGCCAGGCCCTGGTCGAGCGTCGCCACGGGCCTCGGCACCCGGAGGTGGCCGCGCGTGGGCGTGAGGTCGCCGGCGATCAGGCGGAGCAGGGTGCTCTTGCCGGCCCCGTTGCGCCCGACGACGCCCGTGGCACCCGGGCCGAACGCGACGGTGACGCCCCGGAAGGTGGGCGTGCCGTCGGGCCAGGCGTGGTGCACGTCGTGCAGGGAGACGGACGCAGCGTGGGCCCGTGCGGCGGTGTGGTGGTCTGGTGCGGGCGACGGGTGGGGCATGCGGGCTCCTGGCGGTCGTGCGCCGGGCCCGATGCCCCTCAGCGGGGCGAGTCGACGGGCGTCAGCGCGGGGCGGACTGCGGACCGTCGAGGAGCTTCACGGCGCCCACCGTAGGGGGCGGGCGCCGCCACTGCACCGGAATATCGCCGCCCTCACGTGACGGGGGCGCAGACCTCCAGCTCCATGCCGTCCACGTCGCGGAAGAACAGCGACCAGGTGTCGCCGCCGAGGTTC
>CAZYPY010000211.1:0-4500 GCA_964649545.1 uncultured Microthrixaceae bacterium
AGCGGGCTGTGGTCGTAGAAGCCGGCCTGGGGGCTCTGCCCCGAGTTGGCGGCCTCGGCGAAGCCCTCGTAGATGCTGCCGTGGGGGAACTCGTCGAGGTCCGCGGCGATCGACTCGAGTGCGTCCGCCGCGGCGCTCAGCGCCCCCTCGGGCGCTCCGCTCGACATGAGGTGTTCGATGATGAGCCGGGTGGCGTCGGCCAGCCGCCGGAGCTCCAGGTGGCGGGGGGTGAGCACGTGCTCGGCGGCGTCGTCCCAGGCGTCGGTGAGACGCCGGCGGGCGGCCTCGGGGTCGAGCGGCTCGGTGAAGCTCGTCTCGGCGGGCGTCGGGCTCGGCTGGTCGGCCATCAGGGCACCTCGGGCAGGAGGAAGTCGGCGAGCAGGGGGGCGTGGTCGGACGGGGACGGGCCCTTGCGGGCGTTGCGGTCGATGAGCACGGCGCCGAGGCCGTCCACCATCGGGCGGGACGCCAGGATGAGGTCGATGCGCATGCCCTTCCCCTTGTGGAAGTTGCCGGCCCGGTAGTCCCACCAGGAGTAGAGGCCGCCCGCGTCGTAGCGCTCGCGGAACACGTCGAGGAGGCCCCAGTCGCACAGCTCGGCGAGGGCGGCCCGCTCGGGCTCGCTGACGTGGGTGGCACCGTGCACCTCGTCGACGCTCCACACGTCACGGTCGTCGGGGGCGATGTTGAAGTCACCGCAGAGCACGCGGTTGCCCGAGGGGTCGTCGCGATCCAGGAACCGCCGCAGCTCGGCCAGCCACGCCAGCTTGTAGTGGTAGTGGTCGTGCCCGACCTCGCGGCCGTTGGGCACGTACACGCTCGAGACTCGCACGCCGCCGCAGGTGGCGGTGAGGATGCGGGCTTCACGGTCGAGCTCGGCGTCGTCGCACCCGAACCCGTACTCGACGTCGTCGAGGCCCACCTTCGACAGGATCGCGACGCCGTTCCAGCGGCCCTCGCCGTGGTGGACCGAGTCGTAACCGAGCGACTGGAAGGACAACGCCGGGAAGGCCGGGTCGGCCAGCTTCGTCTCCTGGAGACAGATCACGTCGGGGCCGACCTGGGCCAGCCACTCCTCCACACGCGGGAGACGTGCCTTGAGCGAGTTCACGTTCCACGTGACGATGCGCACGCCGGGGAAGGTACCCCGTGTGCCCGACCACCCGATCACCCCGACGGCGGGCACGGCCGCCCCCGGAGCCACGTTGCAGGGCACCGTTAGGATCGACCTCGTGGCAGAGGAACCCGCGACCGCGCCGACCGTCGGGCCGAACGAATGGCTCGTCGACGAGATGTACGAGCAGTTCCTCGCCGACCCGTCGTCGGTGAGCGCGAGTTGGCAGGAGTTCTTCGCCGACTACCGCCCGGCGACCGCCGCCCCCGCGCCGACCCTCGCGTCCGCGCCCGAGCCGCCGCCGACCAACGGCCAGGCCGCGGCGCCGGCGAGCCCGGCCGCCGCCGCCGCACCCGCCCCGGCACCACCGAAGGCCGCCGCGCCCGCCTCGTCGACCGACGGCGCCGCGCCCGAGCCGATCCGCGGCGCCGGTGCCCGGATCGTCGCCAACATGGAGGCGAGCCTCGGTGTCCCCACCGCCACCAGCTTCCGCGAGGTACCGGCCCGCCTGCTCGAGGTCAACCGCCAGGTGATCAACGGCTACCTGGGCCGCACGCGGGGCGGGAAGGTCAGCTTCACCCACCTCATCGGCTACGCCGTCGTGCGGGCCATCGCCGACACCATGCCGGTGATGAACTCGAGCTTCGTCGAGGCCGACGACGGCAAGCCCCAGGTGGTGCACCACCCGCACGTGGGCCTCGGCCTCGCCGTCGACGTCGAGAAGTCCGACGGCTCGCGCACGCTGCTGGTCCCCTGCATCAAGGACGCCGACACCCTCGACTTCAAGGAGTTCCTCGCCGCCTACGAGGAGCTCATCCGCAAGGTCCGCACGAACAAGCTCAGCCCCGACGACTTCGCCGGCGTCACCGTCACCCTGACCAACCCGGGCACCATCGGCACGAAGCAGTCGGTGCCCCGCCTCATGCCCGGCCAGGGCCTCATCGTCGGCGTCGGTTCGATCGAGTACCCCACCGCCTACCAGGCCGCCGACCCCCAGACCCTCGCCGAGCTGGGCGTCTCGAAGATCACCACCCTCACCTCGACCTACGACCACCGCATCATCCAGGGGGCCGAGTCGGGCCTGTTCCTCAAGGCCGTCAGCGGGCTGCTGCTCGGTGAGCACGACTTCTACGTGGACGTGTTCCGGTCGATCGGCGTCCCCTACGAGGCCGTGCAGTGGCGCCGGGACATCAACCCCCGCGACCGCGAGCAGGCCCTGCTCGAGAAGCAGATGCAGGTCAACGCCATCATCAACGCCCACCGGGTGCGCGGCCACCTCATCGCGGACCTCGATCCGCTGGCCTGGAAAGAGCCCCACATGCACCCCGAGCTCGACCCGGCGACGTACGGGCTCACGATCTGGGACCTCGAGCGCGACTTCCTCACCCAGGGCCTCGGGGGCACCGAGCACCTCCCCCTCGGCGACATCCTGCACGTGCTGCGCGACGCCTACTGCCGCACGGTGGGCATCGAGTACATGCACATCCAGGAGCCCGAGGAGAAGCGCTGGATCCAGGAGCAGGTCGAGGGTGTGCGCACCGACCTCGGCACCGACGACCAGCGCCACATCCTGGAGAAGCTCAACGCCGCGGAGGCCTTCGAGCGCTTCCTGGGCCAGAAGTACATCGGCCAGAAGCGCTTCGGTATCGAGGGGGGCGAGAGCGTGATCCCGCTCGTCGACGCCGTGCTCGAGTCGGCGGCCGACGAGGGCCTCGACGGGGCGGTGATGGGCATGGCCCACCGCGGCCGCCTCAACGTGCTCGCCAACATCGTGGGCAAGAGCTACGACCAGATCTTCAAGGAGTTCGAGGGCAACGTCGACCCCGAGACCATCCAGGGCTCGGGCGACGTGAAGTACCACCTGGGCCAGAGCGGCAAGTTCGTCAGTCGCGCCGGCGCCGAGCTGGCCATCGAGCTGGCCGCCAACCCGTCGCACCTCGAGACGGTCGACCCGGTGGTCGAGGGCATGACCCGCGCCCTGCAGGACTGCATCGACGAGCCCGAGACCTTCTCCGTGCTGCCCGTGCTGATCCACGGCGACGCCGCGTTCGCGGGCCAGGGCGTGGTCGCCGAGACCCTGAACTGCAGCCAGATCAAGGGCTACCGGGTCGGCGGCACGATCCACGTGATCATCAACAACCAACTCGGGTTCACCACCTCGCCCGAGGCGGCGCGGTCCTCGGAGTACTGCACCGACATCGCCAAGATGGTCCAGGCGCCGATCTTCCACGTGAACGGCGACGATCCCGAGGCGTGCGTCCGGGTGGCGCGTCTCGCGTTCGCCTACCGCCAGCGCTTCCACAAGGACGTGGTGGTGGACATGATCTGCTACCGCCGCCACGGCCACAACGAGGGCGACGACCCGAGCTACACCCAGCCGCTCATGTACAAGCGGATCGAGGCCCGCCGCTCGGTCCGCAAGCTCTACACCGAGTCGCTCGTGAAGCGGGGCGACATCACCCTCGAGGAGTGCGAACGGGCCCTCGACGACTTCCAGTCGAAGCTGCAGGTGGCGCTCGACCACACCCGCGAGTCGGCCCCGCCCGAGAACGCAGCGGCCAAGGCCCCGCCGCCGCCCACCGGGGTGCTCCCCCACGTCGAGACCGCCGTCACCCGCGAGGTCGTCGACACGGTGATGACCGCGCTGATGACCACGCCCGAGGGCTTCACCGTCCATCCGAAGCTGGCGAAGCAGTTCGAGACCCGCCACCAGATGTTCGTCGACGGTGAGGTCGACTGGGGCTTCGCCGAGGCCATCGCCCTCGGCTCGCTGCTGCTCGAGGGCACGCCGGTCCGCATCGCCGGCCAGGACAGCCGCCGGGGCACCTTCTCGCACCGCCACTCGACCCTCGTCGACTACGAGACCGGCGCCGAGTACCTCCCCCTCGCCCACCTGGGCCCCGAGCAGGGCAAGTTCTTCATCTACGACTCCCTGCTGTCGGAGTACGCCGCCCTGGGCTTCGAGTACGGCTACTCCGTGATGCACAAGGACGCGCTCGTGTGCTGGGAGGCGCAGTTCGGCGACTTCGTCAACGGCGCCCAGATCGTCCTCGACCAGTACCTGGTCGCCGCCGAGGACAAGTGGGGCCAGACCTCGGGTCTCGTGCTCCTGCTCCCCCACGGCTACGAGGGCCAGGGCCCCGAGCACTCGTCGGCCCGCATCGAGCGCTTCCTCACGCTCTGCGCCGAGGACAACATCCAGGTGTGCAACGCGTCGACGTCGGCGCAGTACTTCCACCTGCTGCGCCGCCAGATGCACCGCGGCGTCCGCAAGCCCCTCGTGATCTTCACCCCCAAGTCGCTGCTGCGGGCCCGGACCGCGCGGTCCAAGGTCGACGAGCTCACCTCGGGCACGTTCCAGGAGGTGCTCGACGACGGCCCCGCCG
>CAZYPY010000212.1:0-4461 GCA_964649545.1 uncultured Microthrixaceae bacterium
GCCCCCGGGACCGCCTGCACCGTGCGGTCGAGGGCCTGCTCGAAGCCGAGGCCGGCCTCCACGCTGATCACCAGCAGGTCGAGGATGTCGGGCAGCTGCACCTGCATCTCGTGCTGGCGGGCCTCGACCCTGCGGTTGAGGATGGCGTCAGGGCCGAGCAGGAGCGCGAGCGACAGCATGCCGAACACGGCGACCGGCATGTTGCCGGTCAGCGGCAACACGAAGAAGGCCAGGATGAACACGAGCGGGATGGCCGCGACCGTGATGACGCGGACGGCCAGGAAGCGGTCCACCGTGTCGGCGTTGGGACGGCCGGCGTAGATGAACTTCTGGCGGACGCCGTCGACGTACCCCACCGGGGTGAGACGCTGGCCGAGGCCCGTGAGCCCCTGCAGCAGGGGCACGAGCGCCCGCTGGCGCAGGGGCACCAGCAGCTCCTGGTCGCGCACGTTCTCGACCTCGTAGCCCTCGAGCTGGCGCAGTGAGCTGCGGACGACGGCCTTCTCCTCCGCATCGGTGAGAAGGGTGAACACCACGACGGCGATGCCGACGCCGATGAGCAGGACGAGGAGGGTGAGAAACATGGTCAGATCTCGATCTCGATGGTCTTCTTCATCCAGAAGAAGCCGAAGCCGGCAAGGATGACCGCGGCGCCGAGCATGACGTTGCCCGCCTTGGTCGTGAACAGCGCCGAGATGTACTCGGGGTTGATGACGAACATGGCCCCGGCGAGGCCGATGGGCAGCAGCCCGAGGACGATGGCGCTGACCTTGCCCTCGGCGGTGAGCGCGGCCACGTCACGACGGAGCCGCTCGCGCTGGGTCATGGTGTCCCCGACCGTGAGCAGCAGTTCGGCCAGGTTGCCGCCGACCTCGCGCTGGATGCGGATGGCCATGACCGCCCAGGAGAAGTCCGGGCTGTTCATGCGCTCGGCCGACGACTCGAGCGACTCCTCGAGCGGGCGGCCGAGCCGTGACTCGGTGACGACCCGGCGCAGCTCGGAGCCCATGGGCTCGTCCACCTCCTGGGACACCGCCTCGACGCCCTGCATCAGCGAGTACCCGGCGCGCAGGGTGCCGGCGAGCAGCGCCAAGGTGTCGGGGAGCTGGGCGAGGAAGGCCTTCTGGCGCTTCTTCGCCTTGAACGAGACGATGACCGGCGGGATGGCCGCGAGGATGCCGCCGACGAGGAGGGTGGCCATCACGTTGCCGGTCACGAGGAACAGCAGGACGAACCCGATGAGGGTCAGGGCGCCGTAGAAGAACAGCGCCTCGGCCGCCCGCAGCGGCAGCGCGGCCCGCTCGAGGGCCGCCTCGGTCTTGGCCAGGAAGCCCTGGCGCTCGGCGAACTCCTCGGTCATGTCGACCGCCCGCTGGATCAAGGCCGTCGTGGCGGCGCCGCTCTCCTCGTCGTCGTCCCCCTCGGTGCCGTAGCCCTCGGAGTACACCTGCAGGACGGCGGAGAGCCCGTCCTCCTCCCGGGTGAAGAGCAGCACGATGGCGTAGGCCCCGAGGGTGACCGCCACCAGGGCGAGCAGGATGGCGAGCATCTTGGCCGGGCCCGACTGCAGCAGGCCCACGCCGCCGTCACCGCTCACCGACACCGGCGCCAGGGCCAGGGCCCCGCTCGTCACCGAGCCGTCCACGTACGAGATGGTCGTCGACTGGTCCCCGACCGCCACCTCCAGGTCCACCGAGCCCCCGTCCTCGACCTGCGAGGTGAAGGCCACCTGGTACTGGTCGGCGATGGACGGGGCGACCTCGCGCTTGAGGGTGCGCTCCACGTCCGAGGTGCCGAGATAGCGACCACCGGTCGTCGAGACGAGGGCCTCGAGCGACCCGGCCGGGGCGTTGGGCTCGATGCCCACGGCGAAGACCGCGGTCCCGAGCGACGAGGTCAGGCCGGTGACCCGGGAGACCGGGGTGAGCGAGCCGGTGTCCGGCGTGGCCGAGATCACGACGACGTTCGGCTGGAGCTCGGGGTGGTCCTCGAGGGCCTGGGCGGCCGTGTAGATGCCGTCCCACATGACCGCGCCACCCTTCGGGGCGAGGTCGTCCACGCCCGTGGCGATGGCGGCGGGATCGGTGGTGAAGTCCCGGACCACCTCGGCGGCGTCGGCGTAGCTGACGAGTGCCATCTCGGTGCCCTCGGGCAGCTCCTCGGCGAAGGCCGCGACGGCGTCCTTCACGGGAGCCAGGACGGACTCCATGCCGGCGGAAGAGTCGACGACGATGACGACGCCTCGGGGGTCACCGAAGCCGGCCACATCGCCCACGCGATCGGTCGGCTCGCCGTTCTCGGTGAGCTCGATCCGGTCGAGGTCCGCGGCGTCGCCCGTCCACGTGAGGTCGAGGACGGCGTTGTCGGGGTTGCGGCTGTCCACGGACCGCACGGCCAGGTAGGGCTCGCCGTCGCTGCCGCCCGAACTCTGCGCGAACGCCGCCGGGCCGCCGACGCCGAGGATCACGACGACGGCACTCAGGAGGAGCAGCCGGAGCCGCGTCAGGCGGCTCATCGGATGCCCGACATGCGGCCGGTCGGCTCGGGCTGGAAGACCTCGGGGCCGAGGCGGATGCCGAGGTCGGCGAGCTTCTCCGCGAACTTGGGGCGCACGCCCGTCGCCTTGAGGTGGCCCTTGTAGCGGCCGTGCTCGTCGATGCCCATCGAATAGTCGAACAGGAAGACGTCCTGGAGGGTGATCACGTCACCCTCCATGCCCTGCACCTCGGTGATGTGGGTGATCCGCCTGGTGCCGTCGCGCAGTCGGCTCAGGTGGACGACCAGGTCGAGCGCCGAGGCCATCTGCTCCCGGATGGCCCGGATGGGCAGGTCGAAGCCCGACATCAGGGTCATGGTCTCGATGCGGGAGAGCGTGTCCCGGGGGCTGTTGGAGTGGATGGTCGTGATCGAGCCGTCGTGGCCCGTGTTCATGGCCTGGAGCATGTCGAGGGTCTCGCCCGACCGGCACTCCCCCACCACGATCCGGTCAGGGCGCATGCGCAGGCAGTTCTTGACGAGGTCGCGGATGGTGATCTCACCACGGCCCTCGATGTTGGGTGGCCGGGCCTCGAGGGCGAGCACGTGCTCCTGGTGGAGCTGGAGCTCCTTCGAGTCCTCCACCGTGACGATGCGCTCCTCCGGGGGAATGAACGAGGACATGACGTTCAGGGTCGTGGTCTTGCCGGTGCCGGTTCCGCCCGAGACGATCACGTTCAGGCGTCCGACGACGCACGCCTGGAGGAACCGGGCCGAGTGGGCGTTCAGCGTGCCGAAGCGGATCAGGTCGTCGACCTGGAGAGGGTCCTTCGAGAACTTCCGGATGGTGAGAAAGGGACCGTCGATGGCGAGCGGGTGGATGACCGCGTTCACGCGGGAGCCGTCGGGCAGGCGGGCGTCGCACAACGGTGAGCTCTCGTCGATGCGCCGCCCGATCTCGCCCACGATCTTGTCGATGATGCGCCGGAGGTGGACCTCGTCCACGAAGCTGGCGTTGGCCCGCTCCAACCGGCCTCCACGCTCGACGTAGACCTTGTCGGGCCCGTTGACCATGACCTCGCTGATCTCGTCGTCCTTCAGCAGCCGGTCGATGGGCCCGTAGCCGAGGATGTCGTCGGAGACGTCCTGGATGAGCTGGGCCTTGTCCGCCGCGGAGAGCGGGGCCCGCTCCTGGGCCAGGGCGTTGTGGAGCTGCTCGTGGACCCGACGGCGCAGGTCGTCCTCGGACAGCCGCTTGTCGTAGAGGATCGGGCCGAGCTCGTCGATGAGGACGTGGTGGATCTTGTGGCGCAGCTCGTCGAGCACCGGGTCACGGCGCTTCACACCGGTCGGGCTCGCTCCCGGGCCCTGCTGCACCTCGTGCAGCCGCTTGTAGAGCGACATCGATCCTCCTCGGGACTACGGCGGGTTGTTGCTAGCGGCGCCCGGCGGGGGCCGGGACGAACGTGTCGGCCAACTGCTCGAGCGCCCGACTCACGGCGGCCTTGGGCGCCGACAGGATGACGGGGGTCCCCTTGTTGACCGCCTGGGGCACGACCACGTCGCTCGGGATGAGCGAGTCGGCCTTGACCTGGAGGGTCTTCTCGACCTCGCCCACCTCGAGCTTCACCTTCGAGTTGGCCCGGTTGAGCACGAGACGGAGCTTCGACATCGGCGTGTTGAGCAGGCGCAGGGTCTGGAGCCCGATCTTCACGTTCTTGATGTTCGGGATGTCCATACCGGCGACGAGCAGGACGTCGTCGCTGACCTCGATGAGGTTCAGCACCACGTCGTTGAAGTACGCCGGCGTGTCGATCACGACGTGCGAGCAGAAGCTCCGCAGCACCTCGACGATGCGCACCATCTCCGGCCCGCCGATCTGGTCGGCGAAGGCCGGCTCGAGCGGTGCGGGCAGGACGAGCAGGCCCGAAGGCTCGTGGGTCACGACCAGGTTCTGCAGCAGGCCGACGTCCAGGCGGTCGATGG
>CAZYPY010000213.1:0-4449 GCA_964649545.1 uncultured Microthrixaceae bacterium
CGGGCGCGGTCCTCGTCGGGCACCGGGTTCATCCACATCTCCCGGGCCACGTTGGCGTAGTAGTAGAGCGCGATCACCGAGTTGACGGCGATGGCCACGGCCAGGATGATCCCGGTGGTCGAGGTGCCCTCGAGCACCGCCCGGAAGATCAGGAACTTCCCGACCCAGCCGGCGAGCGGCGGGATGCCGGCCAGCGAGAAGAGGAAGATCGTCATGGTCACGGCCAGGCCGGGCGCGTACTCGAACAGCCCGCCGAAGCTCTTGATCTCCGCGGAGCGGGTCTTGCGGGCCACCGCGATCACCACCGCGAAGGCACCAAGGTTCATGGCCGCGTAGATGATCAGGTAGACGACGATCGCGGTGAGCGACGTCGCCGGGTCGCCGGGGACGGCGAGCGGGGCGAGCATGTAGCCGGCCTGGGCGATGCCCGAGTAGGCCAGCATGCGGACCGCGTTGGTCTGGCGCAGGGCGATCAGGTTGCCCACGGTCATGGTGACGATGGCGCCGGCGGCGAAGAACCACTGGGTGACGTCGCCCTGGCCGCGGAAGCCCACGAACACGAGGATCATCAGGGCCACGAAGCCGGCGGCCTTCGAGGCCACCGCGAGGAACGAGGTGATGGGGGTCGGTGCGCCCTCGTAGGTGTCGGGCGCCCAGGTGTGGAACGGCACCGCCGAGACCTTGAAGGCGAAGCCGATCAGGGTCAACACGATGGCCAACGTCAGCACGGGCTCGGTGACACCGTCGGCGAGCTGGTTGCCGATCTCGGCGATCTGGGTGGTGCCGGTGAGGCCGTAGAGCAGCGACATGCCGTAGAGCATCACCGCCGAGGCGAACACGCCCATCAGGTAGTACTTGATGCTCGCCTCGTTGCCCTTGAGGTCGCGCTTCCGCCAGCCCGCCAGCAGGTAGGCGGGGATGGAGAGCAGCTCGAGGGCCACGAACATGGTGATGAGGTCGCGGGCCGAGGCCATGACCACCATGCCGAGCAGCGAGGAGAGCAGCAGGAAGTAGTACTCGCCCTCGTAGTAGTCGCCCTCGGCCACGTAGTTCGTGGACAGCAGCACGACGATGTAGCCGCTCACCGCGAACAGTGCGGTGAACACGAGTGCGAAGTCGTCGACCGCGTAGGCGCCCCCGAAGAGGAACCGGTCCTCGCCGTCGATGGCGAGGGTGATCACCGGGACGAGCGTGGCCAGCAGGCCGATGCCGGCCAGCGACGGCAGCGCCCACTTGCCGTCCTCCTCGGTGAAGAGGTCCACGAGCAGCACCACGACCAGCGTCCCCGTGAGCACCAGCGCGGGCGCGAGCGCGTGGAAGTCGAGGTTGGGCGCGGTGAACCCCGTCACCGAGGAGAGGAGGGCAGCGGGCACGGGCTCAGCTCCCGAAGGCGGCGAGGGCTCGGATGACCGCCCCGTCGGTCACCTCGAACACGAGGTTCGGGTAGAAGCCGAGCACCACGATGAGGGCGACCATGGGGATCCAGGCGACGAGCTCGTACGGCGTGGCGTCGGGGATGTCGTGGCCCTCCCACTCCTCCTTCGGGGTGCCGAAGGCGACCCGCTGGTAGAGCCACAGGAGGTAGCCGGCGGCCAGGACGGTGCCGACCGCGGCGATCACCATGTAGACGCGGTAGACGGTGACATCGAGGCCCTCGGCCGGCTCGTAGGCCGAGAGGATGGCCGGGAACTCGCCCCAGAAGCCGGCGAGGCCGGGCAGGCCCAGCGAGGCCATGACCGAGAGGCCCAGCAGCCAGGCCATGTGCGGCGCCTGGATGAGGAGGCCGCCGAGGCGCTTGATCTCCAGGGTGTGGAAGCGCTCCTTGGTCGACCCGGCGATGAAGAAGAGCATGCCGGTGATGAGGCCGTGGGCGACCATGCCGAAGATGGCGGCGTTGAAGCCGAAGTCGGTCAGGGTGGCGATGCCGAGCATCGTGAAGCCCATGTGGGCCACCGACGAGAAGGCGATGAGGCGCTTCATGTCGGTCTGGGCCAGGCAGCACAGGGCGCCGTAGATGATGCCGATGACCGCGAGCAGGCCGATCCAGGGGGCCCACTCCTCGGCGGCGTCGGGCAGCACCGGGATGGCGATGCGGATGAAGCCGTAGGTACCGAGCTTCAGCAGCACCGCGGCCAGGATCACCGAGCCGACGGTCGGGGCCTCGGTGTGGGCGTCGGGCAGCCAGGTGTGGAACGGGAACATCGGCACCTTGATGCCGAAGCCGAGGAACATGCCCCCGAAGATCAACAGCCCCGTCGTGCGGGCCAGGTCGGCGCCGCCCATCTCGGCCAGCACCGGGATCTGGAACGAGCCCTCGAGGAAGTAGAGGGCCAGGAACGACACCAGCATCAGGGCCGAGCCGAACAGCGTGAACAGGAAGAACTTGATCGACGCGTACTGGCGGTTCGGGCCGCCCCAGACGCCGATCATGAAGTACATCGGGAGCAGCACGACCTCGAAGAAGACGAAGAAGAGGATCAGGTCCTGGGCGCAGAACGTGCCCACCATCCCGGTCTCGAGGATCAGGATCAGGATCAGGAAGGCCTTGGGGTTGTGCGGCTCGGGGAAGTGCTTCCACGAGTAGATGATGCAGAGGGGGACGATCAGCAGGGTCAGGGCCAGCAGCGGCAGCGACATGCCGTCGATGGCCACGTGGTAGCGCGAGTCGATCAGCGGGATCCAGGACTCGTCGACCTGGAACTGGAGGACCCCGGTGTTGTCGTAGTCGAAGTTGGCCAGGAGCAGCACGCCCACGGCGGCGGTGGCCAGCGACGTGACCAGCGCGACGAGCTTGTGCGCCTCTTCGTCCTTCCGCGGGATGAGCAGCATGATCGCCACACCCACCAGCGGGAGGAAGATGGCCAGGGTCAGGCCCCAGCTATCGAGGAAATCGGACATCGGTTTGCCTCAGCTCCTAGACGATGATCACGAAGATGCCGGCGACCACGACCACCCCGCCGAAGAGCAGGGCGGCGTAGTTCGAGATCTTGCCGGTCTGGATGCCACGGAGCAGCTGCCCGGAGCCCTCGGCCGCCTGGCCGGAGGCGTTCACGGAGCCGTCGATGGCACCCTGGTCGATGTAGCGGTAGAGGACACGCGCGACGGCGCGGGCCCCGGTGCCGACCCCGTTCACCACGGCGTCGATCACGTGCATGTTGAGCCAGTAGGCGAGCCGGGCCACGGGGCCCTTCACGCCGGCGACGATGCCCTGCTCGTAGAGGGCGTCCAGGTAGTACTTGTTCTCGAGGAACGTGTAGCCGGCGTGGGCCGCCTTGTTGCGCTGGGTGAGGCCGTGCGGGCCCTTGTTCTTGACGAAGTAGAGGTACGCCAGGGCGATGCCGGTGGAGGCCAGCAGCACCGACACGATGGCCACCGGCAGCGAGAACACCGGGTGGACGACCTCGGGGAAGGCGAACGTGGGCTCGACGTAGTGCTCGAACTGCAGCTCGATGCTGTCGGGGGCGATGGCCGCCGGCAGGTTGAGGAAGCCGATGACCGCGGCGAAGCCGGCCAGGATGCGCAGCGGCCAGAGCATCACCGCCGGCGACTCGTGCGGGGTGCCGTGCCCG
The DNA here is from genome assembly GCA_964649545.1 of uncultured Microthrixaceae bacterium. Lineage (GTDB taxonomy): Bacteria > Actinomycetota > Acidimicrobiia > Acidimicrobiales > DATDAH01 > JAEUJM01. Next base: position 3,570 of record CAZYPY010000213.1, read on the forward strand.
CGGTACTCGCCGAAGAAGGTGAGCCAGATGACCCGGGTCATGTAGGCCGCGGTGAGCAGGGCCGAGATCGCCCCGAAGACCAACACGAGCGTGTAGCCCTGCTCCTGGCCCTGGGAGGCACCGGCGAGGATCTCGTCCTTCGACCAGAAGCCGGCCAGCGGCGGGATGCCGGCGAGCGCGAGCGACGAGATGGCGAAGGTCCAGAACGTGGTGGGCATGTACTTCTTGAGCCCGCCCATCTTCGTCATGTCGAAGGTGTGGTGGGCGGCGTGGCTCACCGAGCCGGCGCCGAGGAAGAGGCACGCCTTGAAGAACGCGTGGGTGAAGAGGTGGAAGATGGCGGCGGTCCAGGCGCCGACCCCGAGGGCGGCGACCATGTAGCCGAGCTGGCTGATGGTGGAGTACGCCAGCACCTTCTTGATGTCCTTCTGGACGAAGGCGAGGCAGGCTCCCATCAAAGCGGTGAAGCCGCCGATGAAGGCCATGTAGTTGATGGCGCTGGTGCCGATCGACAGGCCCTCGTAGAACACGGGGTAGAGCCGGGCGATCAGGAACACGCCGGCGACGACCATGGTCGCGGCGTGGATGAGGGCGGACACCGGGGTGGGGCCGGCCATCGCGTCGGGCAGCCAGGTGTGCAGCGGGAATTGGCCCGACTTCGAGCTGACCGCGGCCATGAGGCAGAGCGAGGCGGCGAGCAGGATGCCATGGCTCATCACCCCGTCGAGGGCGGCGAGGTTGGTCTCGACGACGCCGAAGCTCCCCGCCCCGAAGAACAGGATGATCACGCCGATGATCAGGCCCATGTCGCCGACCCGGTTGGTCAGGAAGGCCTTGAGGGCGGCGTCGCTGTTCTTCTTCTCCTCCCACCAGTGGCCGA
>CAZYPY010000214.1:0-4403 GCA_964649545.1 uncultured Microthrixaceae bacterium
GCAAGCCCCAGCTCCCGGTGTTCCCGCTGCCCCCCGAGTTCGCCCCCGACCTGTCTGGCCTCGAGCTCGGCCTCATCGACGAGGCCCGCGCCGACGAGCTGCGCGAGCACGCCGCCACGACCTACCTCGAGCACCTCACCTTCGAGGGTGCACGCGAGCGGTGGGGCAACCCCCTGCCCGACAAGGTGGTCGAGCGCATCGCCTACGAGCTCAAGGTCATCTCCGACATGGGCTTCTCGCAGTACTTCCTCATCACCTGGGACCTCATCCGCCACGCCCGCGACTCGGGCATCCGGGTCGGTCCCGGTCGAGGGAGTGCCGCGGGCTGCTGCGTGGCCTACTGCCTGCGCATCACCGACCTCGATCCCATCAAGTACGACCTGCTGTTCGAACGCTTCCTCAACCCGTCCCGCATCTCGATGCCGGACATCGACATGGACTTCGACTCGCGGTTCCGGGACGAGATGATCCGCTACGCGGCCGAGCGCTACGGGCGCACCCACGTCGCCCAGATCGTCACCTTCTCCACCATCAAGGCCCGGGCCGCGGTGCGCGACGCCGCCCGGGTGCTCGGCTACCCCTACGTGGTGGGCGACAAGATCGCCAAGCTCATGCCCCCGCTGATCATGGGCCGCGACACCCCGCTGTGGGCCTGCCTCGAGCAGCACGAGAAGTACACCGACGGCTACAAGATGGCCGGCGACCTGCGCTCGCTCTACGAGACCGACACCGACGCCAAGTCGGTGATCGATGTGGCCCGCGGCCTCGAGAACCTGCGCCGTCAGGACGGCATCCACGCCGCCGCGGTGGTGATCACCAAGGACGAGCTCACCGACTACCTGCCCATCCAGCGCAAGCCCGAGTCCGGCCAGGACCCCGAGGACGCCCCGGTCGTCACCCAGTACGAGATGCACGGCGTCGAGGACCTCGGCCTGCTCAAGATGGACTTCCTCGGCCTGCGCAACCTCGACGTCATCTCCGACACCGTCGAGATGATCAAGGCCGTGCGCGGGGTCGACCTCGACGTCGATCACCTGCCCCTCGACGACGCCAAGACCTTCGAGATGCTCCAGGCCGGCGACTCCATCGGCGTGTTCCAACTCGAGGGTGGCCCCATGCGGGCGCTGATGCGCTCGCTGGCGCCCACCTGCTTCGACGACGTGGCCGCCCTCGTGGCCCTCTACCGGCCCGGCCCCATGTCGGCCAACATGCACAACGACTACGCGGACCGCAAGAACGGCCGCAAGGACATCGCCTACGAGCACCCCGACCTCGAGCCGATCCTGGGTGACACCTACGGGCTGATGATCTACCAGGAGTCGGTGATGCGGGTCGCGCAGAGCATCGCCGGCTACAGCCTCGCCGAGGCCGACAACCTCCGGAAGGCCTGTGGCAAGAAGAACCGCGAGCTGATCGCCAAGGAGCGCGAGAAGTTCATCGAGGGGTGCACCACGGAGGGGTACGGGCCCGAGCTGGGCACGACCCTGTTCGAGATCATCGAGCCCTTCGCCGACTACGCCTTCAACAAGAGCCACGCGTACGGCTACGGCCTGGTCGCCTACCAGACGGCCTACCTGAAGGCGCACTACCCGGTCGAGTACCTCGCCGCCCTGCTGACGAGCGTCAAGACGTCGCTCGAGAAGGCCGCGGTCTACCTGAACGAGTGCCGCCAGATCGGCGTGCCGGTGCTGGTGCCCGACGTCAACGTCTCGCAGTCGAACTTCACCGCGCTGGTGGGTCGCACCGCGCCGCCTGCGGAGGAGGGCGGCGCGCCGGTGCCGCTGCCCGACGCCATCCCCTTCGGCCTCTCGGCCATCCGCAACGTGGGCGAGGGCCTCGTCGCGCTCATCATCGAAGAGCGCGAGGCCAACGGGCCCTACGTCGACTTCTACGACTTCTGCGAGCGGGTCGACACCGCCGTGCTCAACAAGCGCACGATCGAGTCACTGATCAAGGCGGGTGCCTTCGACTCGATGGGCCACCCCCGGAAGGGCCTGCTCACGGTGTTCGAGCGCATCGTCGACATCACCGTGGCCCGGCGGCGCGAGCGCGACATGGGGGTCATGACCCTGTTCGGCGACGCCGACGACACCGCGAGCAGCGGCTTCGACGAGCGCCCCCGGATCCCCGACCTCGACTTCGACAAGCGCCAGCAGCTCGCGTTCGAGAAGGAGATGCTCGGCCTCTACGTCAGCGACCACCCCCTCATGGGAGCCGAGGCGTCGCTGCGCCGCCGCACCGACGCCGGCCTCGACGAGCTCGCCGAGCTCGACGACGGGGCCATGCGCACCTTCGGCGGCGTGGTCACCGGTCTCCAGAAGAAGTGGACCAAGAAGGGCGACCTGATGGCCGTGTTCACGCTGGAGGACCTGCGGTCGTCCACCGAGGTCATGGTCTTCCCCAAGACGATGCTGGAACACGGCTTCAAGCTCGAGGACGACGTGGTGCTCTGCGTCAAGGGCCGGGTCGACAAGCGCGACGACACCCCCAAGGTGATCGCCATGGAGCTCGACGTGTTCGAGCCCATCACCACGGCCCCGGCGCTGCGCATCGCGCTGACCGGTGCCGGCCTGCAGCCCGCCCTGGTGGACCAGCTCAAGGCCCTCCTCCACGAGCACCCGGGCGACTCCGAGGTATTCATCCGCCTGGGCCCGAACCAGACGGTCCGCCTGCCCCCGGACTACTGCGTGGACCCCTCGACGGTGCTCCTCGCCGAGCTCCGGGTGCTGCTCGGGCCCGACGCGGTGATGGTCTGATCGCGCCGTCGGGCCGCCGCGCCCGACCGGATCACCCCCGGCGGCGGCGCCCGAGTTGCGGAATCGCCCGGATCACGCTGGACTAGAGGGGACGTTTCTCACGCACGACCGGGGGCTCCGCAGCACATGGCCATTGAGGTTGACACCAAGGACTGCACCGCACTGAGCGATGCCGAGCTCGCGGAGATGGCCGACATCTGCGCCGACGGGCCCAGCCGCTTCGAGGCCGGTCTGCTGTCCAAGCAGGCCGAGGAGTGGGTCCTCATCACCATGTCGCGGGAGGGGAGCCGGCTGAAGGGCTTCTCGTTCAGCACCCTCGAGCGCATCGGCGGCACGCCGAGCGTGCTCATCGGGCTGGCGTCGGTGCGCCGCACCTCCAAGCGCGACTCCGTGCTGCGGGCCATGATGGCCGACCAGTTCCGCCGGGCGGTGCTGGCCTTCCCCGACGAGGACGTGCTCGTCGGCACCCGCCTGTTCGACCCGTCGGGCTTCGAGGCCTTCAAGTCCCTCGACGACGTGGTACCCCGTCCCGACTACCGGCCCTCGGGTGAGGACCGGGCCTGGGGCCGACGCCTGGCCAAGCGCTTCGGCATCGACGCCGACAGCTACGACGACCGCACCTTCCTCGCCAAGGGCGACGGCACCTTCCCCTGCGTGCTCGACCACGAGAGCCTGAAGCCCGAGTCGTTGTCCCCCGAGGTGGCGGCCTTCTTCGCCGACCACCAGCCCGAGCGGGGCGACTCGCTCGTGGCCTTCGGCTGGGCCATGGCCGAAGACCTCGCCAAGTACGCCTGAGCGACCCCGGCCCGGTGGAGCTCCGGGAGGTCGTGACCGGTCGGCGCATGTGCCGATCGTTCATCCCTGATCCTGTCGCGCCCGAGGTGCTCGACCGCGTCCTCGACGCCGGCCGGCGCGCCCCGTCGGCCGGCAACAGCGCCGGCACCCACCTGGTCGTACTGGAGGGGCCCGAGCAGACCGCTCGCTACTGGGATGTCACCCTGGCCCCCGAGCGCCGGGTCGGGTTCCGGTGGCCCCACCTGCTCGCCGCCCCCGTGCTGGTCCTGCCCCTGGCCGACCCGGCGGCCTACGTCGCCCGCTACGCCGAGCCCGACAAGTCGGCGACCGGCCTGGGCGCCGGCCGGGAGGCGTGGCCCACGCCGTACTGGACGGTGGACACGGCGTTCGCGGCGATGAGCATGCTGCTCGCCGCCGAGGACGAAGGGCTGGGCGCGCTGTTCTTCGGGATCTTCCGGGGACGCGAGGAGTTGCTCTCGGCGTTGGGGGTGCCCGAGGGGCTCGAGCCCATCGGCACCATCGCCCTCGGGCACCGCCGCGCGGACGACGCGCCAGGCCGCTCGGCGGGGCGGGGCCGTCCGGCGCTCGACGAGTTCGCCCACCGGGGCGGCTGGTAGCGGCGGTGCTGTTCCCGAACGCGCTCCACGACGGGCTGCGGGACGGCTCGATCACCCTGACCGTGCGGCGCTGGACGCGGCCGCAGGCCAAGGTGGGCGGGCGGTACCGGAGCGGGGGCGGGCTGCTCGAGGTCACCGCCATCGACGTGGTGCCGGCGTCGGCCATCACGGAGGCCGACGCCCGCCGGTGCGGCTCGTCCGATCGCGCCGCGCTGTTCGCCGCCATCGGTGTCGA
>CAZYPY010000215.1:0-4393 GCA_964649545.1 uncultured Microthrixaceae bacterium
ATCAAGGGCGAGAACCATCACGCCCTCGAGCTGCTCCAGTTCACCCACGCCGGCAAGGTCGACTGCATCTACATCGACCCCCCCTACAACACCGGGGCTCGCGACTGGAAGTACGACAACAACTACGTCGACGACAACGACGCCTACCGGCACAGCAAGTGGCTCGCGTTCATGAACCGCCGACTCCGCCTCGCCAAGCAACTTCTCAACCCTGCGAACTCGGTCCTCATCGTCACCATCGACGAGAAGGAGGTCCACCGACTCGGGCTCCTGCTCGATCAGGTCTTTCCGGGCTGCGACATCCAGACGGTCACGGTCGTGACCAACCACGCCGGCTCGCTTCGGAAGGGTCGCTTCACCCGAGTCGAGGAGTACGTGTTCTTCGTCTTCCTCGGCTCCGCCGTGGTTTCCAAGTGGGAGACCCGGATGCTCGCTTCCAGCGGCGCAGTGGCTGAAGCCAGGCCCATGCCGACGGTCTGGTTCACAGCCGTCCGCACCGGGACAGGTGGGGCGCTTCGAGCGAACCGGACCACGCCGGTGCTCTTCTACCCCATCCACCTCAACGCAGCTACGGGCTCACTCCACTCGGTTGGCGAGCCGTTGCCGATGGGCGAAGACATTGCTGACTACAAGCCGCCAGCCGGGACCATCGCAGTGTGGCCGCTGCACTCGGACGGCACAGAGCAGACCTGGCGGTTCAGCGGCCCTCAGATGAGGGAGCGATTCCATGCGGGTACGGCCAGGCTGGGCCGGCGGGACCCAGAGACTGGGCACCGCCCAGTCACCTACCTCCGCCCGGGGACGCTGGGGAAGATCGAGAACGGCGAGTTCGTGGTCACCGGCCGGGACAGCGAAGGGGCCCTCGTGATCGGTCTCGCTGACGGGCAAACCTCGGGCGGCGTGCCTCCCGCTGCTGTTTGGCACATGACGGGTCACTTCGCCAGGAACTACGGGACAGGAACGTTGAGGGCGCTACTACCCAACCGCGCCTTCCCGTTTCCGAAGTCGTTGTATGTCGTGGAGGACACACTCCGGGTAGCTGTAGGCGACAAGCCCGACGCAGTGATCCTCGACTTCTTCGCCGGCTCTGGCACCACCGCCCACGCAGTCGCTCGCCTCAACCGCCAGGACGGCGGCTGGCGCCAGTCGATCTCGGTGACCAACAACGAGGTCTCCGACGCTGAAGCGCGTCAGCTCCGTAAGGCAGGGCATCTGCCGGGCGATGCGGCGTGGGAGGCGTTGGGGATCTTCGAGCACGTCACCCGCCCTCGGATCGAGGCGGCCGTCACGGGCCTCACCCCGGATGGGGAGCCGGTGAAGGGGGACTACAAGTTCACCGACGAGTTCCCGATGGCTGAGGGGTTCGAGGAGAACGTCGAGTTCTTCGAGCTGACGTACCTCGACCCGGAGGACGTGGAGCTGGACCTGGCGTTCGAGGGGATCGCTCCGCTGTTGTGGATGCGGGCCGGGTGCGCCGGCCCGATCCTCACCGGGCGCACCGACAGCAAGGGCCGGCCGGTGCCGTACCTGGTCGGCGACCGGTACGGGGTCCTGTTCGACACCGACAGGTGGCGGCGGTTCGTCGACGCCCTGCCCGCCTCGGCGGCCGCCGGGTTCGTGGTCACCGACTCGGCGTCGGTGTTCGCCGGTGTCGCCGCCGAGCTGCCCGGGTCGTTGGATCTGGTGCGGCTGTACGAGAACTACCTGTCCACGTTCGCGATCAACCAGGGGCGGTAGGCGTGCGCTACGACCTGTTCGACTACCAGCGGGACGCTGCTGTGGCGGTCCTCGAGAACCTGACCCGCGGCGGGGGGGAGTGGCGCTCAGGGCGGCATCTGTCGTCGTTCGCTCTGTCAGCGGTGACCGGTTCGGGCAAGACCGTCATCGGCGCCGCGGTGATCGAAGCGATGCTGCACGGTTCCGCCGACCTCGACTGCGAACCCGACCGGCGGGCGGCGTTCCTGTGGGTCACCGACGACCCGGCGTTGATCCGCCAGACCCGCAGCAAGATCCTGCACGCCTCGGACGCGTTGCACCCCCGTGAGGTCGTGGTGCTCGACAACGACTTCCTCGACTCGGAGCTCCAACCGGGCCGCGTGTACCTGCTGAACACGCAGAAGCTGTCGAAGAACGCCGGGCTCGCTCAGGGCGGCGTGAACCTGCGTGAGCACTCGATGTGGGACATCCTGGCCAACACCGTCAACGGTGACCGGGCCGACCTGTACCTGGTCCTGGATGAAGCCCACCGGGGCATGCGCCAGCCCGCCGACCGGGCCACGATCGTTCACCGGCTCATCAACGGGCAGAAGGGCTCGAACCCGCCAGCCCCGGTCGTGTGGGGCATCTCGGCCACGATCGACCGGTTCCTCGACGCGATGGGCACAGCCCCGAACCGGGCGGCGTACCCGCCCGTCGAGGTCGACATCGACAAGGTGCGGGCGTCTGGGCTCATCAAGGACGAGATCGGCCTCGACGAACCCGACGAGAAGGGCACGTTCAGCACGACGCTGCTGCGCGACGCCGTCACCTCGGTCCTCGACTACGACCAGCGGTGGGACGCGTACACCGCTGACCAGAACGAGCAAGAGGTCGCTCCGGCCCTGATCGTCCAGGTGCCCGACAAGGTCACCGACGACGCACTCGCAGAGATGGTCGACGTGATCGAGAAGCAGTGGCCGGGCCTGGGCCCGGACGCGATCGTGAACGTGTTCGGCGAGCACGAGCCGGTGTTCGTCGGGGCCCGCACGATCCGTTGGGTCCCGCCCGAGTCGATCCAAGACGACACCGACATCCGGGTCGTGTTCGCCAAGGAAGCCATCTCGACCGGGTGGGACTGCCCGCGCGCCGAGGTGCTCTACAGCGAACGCCCAGCGAAAGACGCCACCCACATCGCGCAGATCATCGGTCGCATGGTCCGCCAGCCCCTCCGCCACCGGATCGCCACCGACGACGCGTTGAACACGGTCGCCTGCTTCCTGCCCCGGTTCGACCAGAATGCTCTCAGCGTCGTCAAGGCCCACCTCGAGGGCAAGGGCAAGGACAACGGCGACAACCGCCTCGCCGCCAGCGTGGTCCGGGCCCCGGAGGTGTTCGAGAGGAACCCGGCGGTGCCCGACGGGGTGTTCGCCCTCATCGAAGGGCTTCCCAGCGTCACGTCACCCGACAACCTCGCCGACCCGATCCGCCGTGCGAAGCAGTTGGTGAAGCTCCTGACCGACGACACCACCGGCAAGGCGCTGCTGCCCGACGCCGGCCACCGGCTCACCAAGACGCTCAACAAGCGCCTTGACGGGCTCGCCGCCGAACGCTCCGACGATGTCGACGCCAAGGTCGACGACATCGAGACGCTCACCGTCAAACGCATCAGCCTCGACGCGCTCGTCGGCGACGAAGTGGGCGAAACGATCCGCGAGTCCTCGACCCACGCCGCTGACATCGACCGGGACACCTGGAAGGCCGTCCGGGCCGTCAAGGAGGGAGTCGGCACCGAGTACCTCGCCCACTGCCTCGCCGCCGCCGGCGAGGGCGCGGACCGACGAGAGGTCCGCACCCGAGTCGCCGCCCTGTTCCTCCTCGACGGTGTGACCGGCGAGCTCCAGCAGGCGGCGACGAAGTGGGTGCGAGACCAGCTCGCCAAGTTCGCCGTCGAGATCGCCAACACGACCGGCGCCACCAGCGACCAGTTCCAACGGATAGCGGAACAGGCACCCGAACCCGAACGGGTCGGTGTCGGGCTCCGCTCGAACATCAAGACCGCCACCAAAGACGGCCACGGCGGCCCGCTGCCCACCCTGGCCGGCCACATCTACGCCCACCCCGAGACACACCAGTTCCCTGTGGCTCACGGGTCCGGCTGGGAACCACGGGTCATCGAAACCGAGATCGAACGGCCGTCGTTCGTCGCCTGGTACCGCAACCCCTCACGACCGACCCCCGCCGCGCTGCGCATCGCCTACCAAGACGACGCCGACAACTGGACGTCGCTCCAACCCGACTTCGTCGTCGTGTCCGAACAGGACAACGGGAAGCTCGCCGCCTCGATCATCGACCCGCACGGCGACCACCTCGCCGACGCCCGGGCCAAGCTGTGGGCCCTGGCCGACTACGCCGAGAAGTACGGCGACGAGTTCGTGCGGATCGAGTCGGTCGCCGAAGCCGCCGACAAGACCCTCCGGGTTCTCGACATGAAAGACCCCGCCGTCCGTGCCGCCGTCCGAGCCTTCAAGGGCGCCAAGGTCTCCGCCCTCTACGAATCCGACGACGCCCGCCCCTTCATCTGATGACCGACCCCACCGGCCCGCTCGACCGGTTCCGAGACGGGCTGCCCGACGGGTTCGTCGCTTTGTCCGAGCCGCTTGGGTGGGTCTGCGGGAGGTGCGGGGGCCGGATGCTG
>CAZYPY010000216.1:0-4317 GCA_964649545.1 uncultured Microthrixaceae bacterium
GCCGCCCGCCGCCAGGCCCTGCTCGACCTCGGCCTGGCCGACCGGCGCTTCGGCTGGCCCCTCGAGATGGTGCTCCGGGCGGCCCTGGCCGGCTGGCGCATCGACGAGGTGGAGGTGGCCTACGGCCCACGGGTCGGGCGATCCAAGGTGACCGGCACGGTGCGGGGCACGGTCCGGGCCGTCCGGGACATGGCCCAGGTGGCGGGGTCGGTCCGGTGAGCGCCCCCACCGTCCTGGTGATGGCCAAGGCCCCACAGGCGGGGCGGTCGAAGACCCGCCTGTGCCCCCCGTGCCGGCCCGAGCAGGCCGCCGCGGTCGCCGAGGCGGCCCTCCGGGACACCCTCGCCACGGTGCTGGGCACGCCCGGGGTGCGTCGGGTCGTCGCGCTCGACGGCCCGGTGGGACCCTGGCTCCCCCAGGGCTTCGGGGTGGTCACCCAGCGGGGTGAGGGCCTCGGGGAACGACTCGCGCACGCCATCGCGAGGGTCGGCGGCCCGGTCGTGGTGATCGGGATGGACACCCCCCAGCTCGACCCGACGACGCTCTCGTCGGTCGTGCGCTCGGTGCGTCCCGGGCGGGCCGTGCTCGGGCCCGCCGCCGACGGCGGGTGGTGGGCGCTCGGCCTCCACCGAGCCGAGCCCCGCGCCTTCGACGGCGTGCCCATGAGCCGCGCCGACACCGGGGCTCGCCAGGCCGAGCAGCTGCGCCGCTGCGGGCTGGCGGTCGACCCGGCCCTCGAGCTCCGCGACATCGACCACTGGCCAGACGCCCTGGCCGCGGCGGCGGCCCGGCCGGGCTCGCGGCTCGCGGCCGCCGTGGCCGAGGTCGAGATCTCGCTGGTGGTCGCGGGATGAGCGCCCCCGGTGGGACGGGGGGCGGCACCCTCCTGCGCACGGACGCCGGTGGCATCACCGACGGTGAGCGCTGGGTCGCGCCGCTGGAGCGAGCCGACGAGGAGGCGCTGGACCGGTGCCTCGGCCCGGTGCTCGACGTCGGGTGCGGCCCGGGCCGCCACACGGTCGCCCTCGGGCACCGGGGGCTGCTGGCCCTCGGGGTGGACATCACCCCGGCCGCGCTCGAGTGGGCCGTGCCCCGTGGCGCCACGGTCCTGCACCGCAGCGTGTTCGACCGGCTCCCCGGCACCGGCCGGTGGGGGACGGTCCTGCTGCTCGACGGGAACCTCGGCATCGGCGGCGACCCGCGGGCGTTGCTCGTCCGGGTCGGCGAGCTCCTCGCGCCCACCGGGCGGGTCGTCGCCGAGCTCGACCCGCCCGGGACGCCGACCGCGCCGACGACCGCCCGCCTGGAGGTGGCGGGGGCGCCGGGGCCGTGGTTCGCCTGGGACCGGGTGCCGGTCGACGGCGTGGCCACCCTGGCCACGGCCGCGGGGTTGGTGGTGCGTGAGACCTGGGTGACCGACGGTCGCTGGTTCACGGTCCTCGGCAGGGGCGATCGGTGAGCGGCCGGTCTTCCGTCGCGCCGCAGGCCGCATCCCGGCTCGCGTCCCGCTTCGAGAGCCCCCAGCACGACGAGGTCAACGCCGCCTGGCTGGGCCTGGCCCTGGGCGTGTCGTTCGCGGTGTGCTTCGTCACCGGGGTCGTGTCCCACCTGGTCCAGGACCCGGGCTCGTGGTTCCACTGGCCCGCCCGCCCCGCGGGGCTGTACCGCCTCAACCAGGGCCTCCACGTGACCACGGGCGTCGCGGCCATCCCCCTCCTGCTGGTGAAGCTCTGGGTGGTCTTCCCGAAGCTCTTCGCGTGGCCGCCCTTCCGCTCGGTGGCCCAGGCGCTCGAGCGCCTCGCCCTGCTCCCTCTGGTGGGGGCCAGCCTGTTCCTGCTCGTGAGCGGGGTCGGCAACGTCAACATCTGGCGGCCCTACGACTTCAGCTTCCGCACCGGGCACTACGCCGCGGCCTGGATCGTGGTCGGCTCCCTCGTCGTGCACGTCGTCGCCAAGTGGGCGACGACCCGGGAGGTGGTCCGGCCCAGTCGGGGCGCGACCGCACCGGCGGCGACGCCGGCGGGCCCGGCGACCACCGGGGCCGGCGGGCTGAGCCGGCGGGCGTTCCTCGGCACGACCGCGGCCGCCGGCGGCGCGCTGGCCCTGTTCACCGTCGGTCAGACCTTCGCCCCGCTGCGGAGCCTGGCGCTGCTCGCCCCCCGCCGGCCGGACTCGGGGCCCCAGGGCTTCCCGGTGAACCGGACCGCCGCCTCGGTCGGGCTGACCGACGTCGACCTGGCCGACTACCGGCTGGAGGTCGTCGGCGACGGGCTCGCCTCGCCCCTCTCGCTCACCTACGACGACCTGCTCGCCCTGCCGCAGCACGAGGCCACCCTGCCCATCGCCTGCGTGGAGGGCTGGAGCACGACCCAGCGGTGGCAGGGCGTGCGGGTGCGCGACCTGCTCGATCGCGCCGGTGCCCGTCCGGGGGCCGAGGCCACCGTCGTCGCGATGCACGACAACCCCCGGCAGCGCACGTCGGAGCTGTCGTCGGGCCAGGCGTCGGACCCGGACACCCTCCTGGCCCTCCGGGTCAACGACGAGGTCCTCGTCGCCGACCACGGGTTCCCGGTCCGCCTCATCGGGCCCAACCGGCCGGGTGTGCAGCAGACCAAGTGGGTCGCCCGGCTGGAGGTGCGGTGATGGGGGTGCCGATCTCCGACGACGAGCACGGAGCCGGGTTCTGGGTCGCGCTCGGCGTGGGGGCCGCGCTCATGGGCTGGGGCGTGTGGCTCTTCCTCGACGCCACGCCGCGGGCCGAGGCCCGGGTGAGCTTCGCCACGTGGCTCGTCGGTGCCGACCTGGTCCACGACCTCGTGTTCGCCCCCCTGGTGGCGGTGGCCGCGTGGCTCCTGGCCCGCCTCGTCCCCCGGCGGTGGTGGCCTCCCGTGCAGGCGGGGCTGGTGATCAGCGGGGTGGTCCTGCTCGTGGCCGCGCTGCCGCTGGCGGGCACGGCCGAGTCGGTGGGCAACCCCACGATCCAGCCGTTGGATTACGGCACGGCGACGCTGACGGCGCTCGGCCTGGTCTGGGCCGGGGTCGGCGTCTGGCTGGTCAGCGGTCTCCTCTGGCGGCGGTGGTCCAAGTGACCGCGCCGGTCTCGAGCACGTCGGCCGCGTCGGCGGCATCATCGGCGTCGGCCCCCGCGCCCGACCCGGCGCCGGGCACGCACCGCCGCCTCGGCCTCCCGGTCGCCCTCGCCGCGATCGCCGCCTGGCTGGGACTGGTGGTGGTGGCCCGCACGTGGGCGCTCGCCATCGTGCGCGACCAGGGGTTCGAGGCGCTGCGCCTCGGCGCGGCCCCCTTGGTCGGCCGTGGCGACTTCCTGCTGGCGCCGGCCACGCTCGTCGGGGTGGTCGCGGCCGCGGGTGCCGTGGCCGGCGCCCCCTACCTGGCGCGCCTCCGGTGGCGGCACCTGCTCGTCGTGGCCCTGCTCGTCGCGGTCGCCTGGCCCGTGGCCCTCAACCTCTCCCGCGGCTCCGAGGCGCTCACCACGCCGCTCACCCGACCCGGCGACGAGTACCTCCCCGACATCGGTGAGGTCGACGCCGCCGGCGGCCCCCGGGCCTTCCTCGAGGGCTTCCCCGAGCGCATCGACGACTACAACGTCCACGTCCGCAGCCACCCGCCCGGGTTCCTCCTGCTGTTGTGGTCGCTCGACCGCCTCGGGCTCGGTGGTGCCGCCTGGGCCGCGGCGCTCTGCATCCTCGGGGGTGCGCTGGCCGCCCCCATGGTGCTCGTCGCCACCCGGGAGGTGGCGGGTGAGGCGTGGGCCCGCGCCGCCGCCCCCTTCGTCGCCGTGTCCCCCGCCGCCCTCTGGGTGGCGACCAGCGCGGACGCGTTCTTCGCAGGCGTGGGCGCGGTCGCGGTGACGATGCTGATCCTGGCCGCCGGCCGCTCGGGTCCACGGTCCGACGCCCTCGCGCTCGGCGCCGGCCTGCTCCTCGGCGCCTGCGCCCTGCTCTCGTACGGCCTGGCCCTCCTCTGGGTGGTCCCGCTGCCGGTGCTGGTCCATCGGCGGCGCCTCCGGCCGTTGGCCCTCGCCGTCGTCGGGGCGGCCGCGGTCGTCGGCACGGCCGGGCTGGCCGGCCTCGACTACCTCGACGCCTTCGCCGCGACCCGCCGCGAGGTGGCCGAGAGCGTCCAGCGCACCCGGCCGTACCTGTTCGCCCTGGTGTCGAACGCGGCGGCCCTGGCCCTCGCCTGCGGGCCCGCCGTGGTGGTGGGCCTGGTCGCGCTCCGGGACCGCCGCCTGTGGCGGGTCGTCGGCGGCGCGGTCGCGGCGGTGGGCCTCGCCGCCCTGATCGGTCTCTCGAA
>CAZYPY010000217.1:0-4317 GCA_964649545.1 uncultured Microthrixaceae bacterium
CGTACCTGATCTGACCCATCGGATCCCCCGTTCCGCCGCCCGGTCGACGGGAGCGAGCGGCGCGGACCACTCTGACAGATCGCACCGGACCCGTGGTCACGGCGGTCGGTAGGGTGCGGCCATGCCCAGCGACCTCGCCCTGAAGGCCATGAACGCCGTGCACCGGGTGGTGCGCACGATCACCTTCGGCAAGGTGGGCAACAACCTGCTGGGGATGCCGGTGCTCGAACTGGTCACGACCGGCCGCAAGTCCGGCCAGAAGCGGGCGGTCATGCTCACCGCCCCGGTCGTCGAGGGCGACACCATCGTGATCGTCGCCTCCCGTGGCGGTGACGACACCCACCCGGCCTGGTTCCTGAACCTCCGCGACGACCCCGAGGTCGAGGTCGCCCTCGAGGGCGGGCCCCGGAAGCCGTACCGGGCCGAGGTCGCCGACGCCGAGACGCGGGCGCGCCTGTGGCCGAAGATCACCGCCGACCACTCGAACTACGCCGGCTACCAGACCAAGACCGACCGGGAGATCCCGGTGGTCCTGCTCCACCCCGCCGCCTCGTAGCCCCCGGTCCCCGGTCCCCGCGGCCCGGCGCCCGGTTCAGTGGTGGTGGTGACGCCGCTTCTGTGCCCGGGAGAGGTGCACGCGGTACGCGTACAGCAGCGGGAAGGCCACGGCGAACGTCCTCAGCGGCTCGGGGAGGTCGGGTCGACGGTCGAGATGGAACCAGGACTGCTCGGGTAGCAGCCGGCCCGCCTCCGGAGCCGCACCGAAGAACGAGCCGAGTCCGCGACGCGCCTCGTGGTTGGTCAGCGAACCGAACGCGGCGCCCGCGGCATCGCTCAGCACCACCGTGAAGTGGTCGATGTCGTCGGCGACGAAGGGCCCCACCTGGCCGGCGCCGTCGACCGTGGTGGCCTGCCCGAAGGAGTGGGCGCCGCACACGAACCGGACGATCGTGCTGAACGCCTGCCCGTCGAACACCCCGTGCGGGCGGCCCGTCCAGTCGAGCACGTCGCAGTCGCTCGAGAAGCCGGTGCGGGGGACCACCTGCAGCACGATCCGGTCGGCCGGGTCGAGCACCAGGTACCGGCGCGTGCCCCCGGCGAGGAACCCGGGGACCTCGACGTGCACGGACCCGCGAGGGCGCCCGGTCGCGTCGAACACCGGCCAGCGGCCGGCGCCCTCCATTCCCACGGCCCCGTAGGACAGCGCCAGGGCCGGTTCGGCCAGCACCGTGAGGTCGGGCAGGTTCGGGTTCGGCCCCGGCGGGTCCCGCCACTCGGTGCCCCACGTCGACACGCGGTCCGTCCAGGCCCCGCCCTCGGCGTGGCGCCAGTGGGCGCGGCCGAACGGGTCCGGGTGCCACTCCCCACCCGTGTGCGGCGCGGGGGAGGCGGGTCCGGGCGGCGGCTCGCCCGGGCCGGCGGCGGGTTCCGTGGGCGAGGCCATCGTCGTGGCGGGCGTCGTCCAGCCTCAGGGGGTGCCCGGGGGAGGCGGCGGCGCTGACCCCCAACCCGGCGGCGGGCCCGCCGACGGTGCCCCGGTGATGCCGGCGGCGTAGGCGGCCTGATTGCGGCGGCGCTTCCGGCTGCCCGAGCGGACCCCGGTGACCACCAGCAGGACGAGCGCCAGGATGCCGACGGGGACGGCGGCCAGCACGAGCAGGAGTCCCCCCAGCTCGACCTCGTCGGGCTCCACCACCAGGCGCTGGGTGCCCAGCGGCGCCTCCGATCGGATGGTGTAGGTGCCGGGCTCGCCGGCCTCGAAGGTCCACACCGTGACCGTGATCTCGTCGTTGATGCGCAGGACGCCGGCGTCGCCGTTGTCCAGCGGCACGCGGTCGCCGCCGCCCGGCGGGCGCACCACGGGCTCGCCCTCGAGCGCCAGCAGGCTGGGGTCGCAGATCGCCTGGGTGGTCGTCCGGCGGTTCTCCCCGGTACCGGTCTGGCGGCGTTCGATCCGGCACACGCCGGTGTCGGTGAACCGGTTGGACTGGTAGCGGATCCGGTAGGTGCCCGGCTCCTCGAGGAGGATCTCGGCCCGACCGGGCACGTCGAACGTCCCCGACTCGTCGGGCAGGTTCTCGCCGATGAGCTGGGCGCACCCGCCGATGCCGAGGCCCGCGGCGGCGAGGAACAGCACGACCACGAGCACCCACCAGAGCTTCGACACGTTCTTCGGGACCTCGGCCGCGGGCGCAGCAGGGATCGTCGGGCTCGGAGGCAGGAACGGCTCGGCCATGGCCGCGCCGACGCTAGTGCGGCGAAGCGAACGGCTCCGCTGGAGATGTGGCGGCGCTGGCGCGACCCAGGGGACCTTCGGCCCTCCCGGCGCGGCGACCGGCGGTCGTACGGTGCGGTCGTGGGACGAGCGACCCTGATCGGGCTCGCTGGTGCGGCGGCGGCCTACGCCGGTCTCCAGTGGTTGGGGCGCACCTCGGGTTCCACCACGCCTGAGCGGCGTCTCGCGCTCCCCGGGGACGACCTCGTCGAGTCACCGCTCTTCGTCACCGACCACGCCGTCACGGTCGATGCCCCGCCGGGGGCCGTCTGGCCGTGGCTCGTGCAGATGGGATGGGGACGGGCGGGCTGGTACACGGCTCGGTGGGTCGACCGCGCCTTCTTCCCCGCCAACGGTCCCAGTGCGGACCGGATCCACGAGGAGTGGCAGGGCCTGGCCGTGGGGGACTGGGTGCCGGACGGCGCGCCGGAGACCGAGTGCGGGTTCGTGGTGCGGGCGCTCGAGCCCGACCGGCACCTGGTCCTGCACTCGACGGAGCACCTGCCGCCGCAGTTCCGCGACCGCTTCGGCGCCTGGATCGACTGGAGCTGGGTGTTCGTGCTCCGGGACCTCGGCGACGGCCGGACCCGGTTCCACTTCCGGACCCGCGCCCGCCTCGGCCCGCGGTGGCTGGCTGCGTCGTACTGGCTTCTCCTGGTCCCCGCCGACCACGTCATGGCGCGCCAGATGCTGTCGGGTCTCCGTCGGCGCGCCGAGGGGCGGTTGCGATGACGGGCCGGCGCGTCGTCGCGGCGGTCGGGCTCGTCTTCGTCGCGCTGGGCGGGTTCGCGTGGTACCGGCGTTGGCATCTGCGGTGGGGGGCGACCGTCGACGAGGTGCATGGGCACCTGCCCGGCGACGCGATCGTTCCGGTGCCGCGCTTCGAGGCCACGCGCGCCGTGACGATCGACGCCCCGCCGGCCGCGGTGTGGCCCTGGCTGGTGCAGATCGGGCGAGGGCGCGCGGGCTTCTACGCGTACGACCTGCTCGACAACGGCGGCGAGCCGAGCGCCGACCGCATCCTGGTGGAACACCAGCACGTCGCCGTCGGCGACCTGGCGGCGCCGATGGCGCTGCCGGCGAACGACCGCAACAGCTTCCGGGTCTTCGGCTTGGACGAGCCCGAGTGGCTGGGTTGGGCCAAGCCGGGATCGACCTGGGTCTGGGTGCTCCGGTCACTCGACGACGGACGGCGCACTCGCCTGGTGGTCCGCCTGAAGGCGACCGACCGGTTTCCATGGTCGCTGGTCAGCGCCCCGCTGCTCGAGCTCGGCGACTTCCCGATGATGCGCAAGGAGCTGCTCGGCATCAAGGCGCGTGCCGAGGCGGCTCCCCGCTAGTGCCCTCCCGGGCCGCAGACCAGGCGTGCCAGCGGTCGAAGCGGCGGCGGACGTCCTTGCCGGGTTCGGGGATCGCGACCGAGGTGAGGGCGCGGCGCACCGTGGCCTCGTACGCCGCCGCGGGGTCGTCGATCCAGACCAGGTGGTGGTTGGCCTCGAGCATCACGAAGCCGTGGAACGTGGCCCACACGCCGACGCGGACGGCGTCGGTGTCGGCGCGGGGGTCCAGCGCGCCGGCGGCGGTCAGCTCGGCCACGGCGTCGGTGAGGGGTCGGAACACCTCGACCTGGGCGTCGATGGTCGGTCCGCCGGGCGGTGCGGCGTAGCCGGGGAGCTGGTCCGTGAAGACCAGGTTGAACTCGTTGGGGTGGTCGAGGCCCCAGCGCCGGTAGGCGAAGGTCACCGCGAGCACCCGGTCCGCCGGCGGGGCGTCGTCGAAGTGGGCGGCGGCCGCGGCGGTGGCGTCGGCGAGCCGGCCGTAGCTGGCGAGCAGCAGCGTGGTGAGCACGTCGTCGAGGCCGTCGAAGTAGGTGTAGAGCGATGCGGCGCCGACGCCCACTGCCCGGGCGATGGCCCGCATCGAGACGTTCGCGGCACCCCCCTCGTCGAGCAGGCGCCGGGCCGCGGCCTCGACGTCGGCGAGCAGGCGGCGGCGCTGCTGCGCGCGGCGGCCCTCGGGCACGGCGGGCTCCGACGCGGGCG
>CAZYPY010000218.1:0-1427 GCA_964649545.1 uncultured Microthrixaceae bacterium
TAGGCGGCGAGGTCGGGGGCGGCCATGGCGTCGCGGAAGTCCTGGAAGGGCCAGGGCCACGTCGCGGGGATGCCGCGGTCGTCGAGGTACCAGCTCTTGCAGCCCGTCACCCAGATGGTGTGGCCCATCTCCGCGACCCGGGCCTCCTCGTGGGCGTCCATGGCCGCCTGGGTGGCGCAGATCTCGGCGCACCGGCCGGCGGCGACCTCCTCGATGAGCTGCATCGAGTAGGCCATCTGCAGCTCGGCCACCTCGATGAGCGAGAAGTTGCCGACCGGGCCGTTGGGGCCGTTCAGCATGAAGAAGTTCGGGAACTCGGGGATGGAGATCGAGAGGTAGGCATTGGGGCGGGGGTCCCACGCCTCGGCGAGGGTGACGCCGCCGCGCCCGACGATGTCCATGGGGCGCATGAAGGCGTCGGCCCGGAAGCCGGTGGCGAGGACGAGCACGTCGAGCTCGTGCAGCTCGCCGTCCTTGGTGCGCACCCCCTGGGGCACGACGCCATCGATGCCCTCGGTGACGACCGCCGCGTTCGGCTTCTGGATGGCCTCGTAGTAGTCGCCGGACATGATCAGGCGCTTGCAGGCCGGGGCGTAGCTGGGGCGTAGGCGCTCGCGCAGCTCGGGGTCCTCGACGCTGTTCTCGAGGTTGGCGACGCAGGCGGCGGCGATGCCCTTGTTCTGCTCGGACTGGGCGTCGGTGACCGCGGCGGCGAAGCCGGCGAAGAGCTCGGCGAGGGTGTCGTGCAGCTGGGTCATCCGCGCGGGCTCGTCCCGGAACGCCGCCAGCTCCTCCTCGCTGTACGCGTGGTTCTGCACCGGGAAGATCCACGGCGGCGTGCGTTGGAACACGTCGAGGTGGCCGACCTCGTCGACGATGGCCGAGATGATCTGGACGGCGGTCGAGCCGGTGCCGATCACGCCGACGCGCTTGCCGGCGAGGTCCACGTCGTGGTTCCAGCGGGCGGAGTGGAAGCAGGGCCCGGCGAACGTGTCGAGGCCGGCGAGGTCGGGGATGTTGGGGTGGTGCAGCACGCCGGTGGCGGCGATGACCACCTCGGCCTCGTCGGTGGTGCCCGCCTCGGTGGTGATGCGCCAGCGCCCGTCGCCCCACTCGAGGCCGCTCACCTTCTCGCCGAAGCGGATGCGGGGGGTGACGCCGTACTCGTCGGCCACCCGCTCGAAGTACCCCTCGATCTCGTCCCCCGGCGAGAACTGGTGCGACCAGCCGGGGTTGGGGGCGAACGAGTAGCTGTACAGGTGGGACGGGACGTCGCAGGCGATGCCCGGGTAGGTGTTCTCCCGCCAGGTGCCCCCGAGGCGGTCCGCCTTCTCGTAGACCACCTGGTCGTGGTGGCCGGCCTCGGCCAGCTTGATCGAGGCCAGGATGCCGGACATGCCGGCGCCGATGATGGCGAAGCGCACGAG
>CAZYPY010000218.1:1527-4293 GCA_964649545.1 uncultured Microthrixaceae bacterium
GGAAGGGGGTTGACAGAGTTAGTGCGATCTCGCATTATCTCCATACTACTACGAACTCGCACTACTTGGAGGATCCCATGACCGCACCCACTCCCGTTCCGACCCTCGCCGGCGGCGGCGCCGACGACTTCCTCACCGTCCACCACGTGCGGGTGGCGGGCACCGACCGGGAGATCGGCCGTGCTCTCGCCGAGGCGGCCCGCACCGTGCACGGGGCCGTCGCCGGCCCGCTCCCGGCCCCGGACCCGCTGATCCGCGACGTCCGGCTCGAGTGGTACCGCCGGCACTGGCCGGCCGAGGCCGAGCGCATGGCCGGCGTGGCCGAGGCCTTCGGTGTCGACCCCGACGACGAGCGCTTCGAGCTCGGCTGGCTCGGCACCTTCGACATCCCCGCCGGCTGCTCGGTCGTCCACTACCCGGGGTCGGGTACCAAGGACAGCCACGGCCTGGTGTCACGCCACTTCGACTTCCCCACCGCCACCTTCGGCGAGATCGTCGGCCTCGGCCGCCTGCCCGGGGAGGAGCCCCTCGCCGCCCACGTCTGGGTGACCGAGCTGCGCCCCACCGGCGGGTACGCCTCGCTGACCATCGGGATCATGGACGTCCTCGGCGCCATGGACGGGGTCAACGAGGCCGGCCTGTCGGTGGCGCTGCTCGCCGACAACGAGACACCCGAGCCGGAACCGTCGGGCTGGCCGCAGGTCGGTGTGTCCGAGCAGCAGGTCGTCCGCTACCTGCTCGACACCTGCGCCACCGCGGCCGAGGCCCGTCGGGCCCTGCTGCTGGCCAAGCAGTACTACTTCTTCACCCCGTGCCACTTCCTGGTGGCCGACCGCACCGGCGATGCCTTCGTCTGGGAGCACTCGCCCCGCCGCAACCTCGAGCGCATGGTGGCCGCACCCGACGGCAGCGGCGGTCGCCTCGTCTGCACGAACCACCTGCTGCACCGTTGGCCCGAGGGCACCGCGCTCCCGGCCGACGACGGCCCCATGGGCACCGCGGCCCTCACCTACCACCGGTGGCGGACCCTGGCCGAGCAGGTGCACGGCGGCGCCGTGGTCGACCGCGACGACATCCGGGACCAGTTCGCCCCGGTGCGCTTCGTCGCCCCGATGGAGGGCGGGCGCACCTTCTGGCACGCCCTCTGGGACGTCGACGAGCCGTCGGTGGAGGTGGCGTTCTACCTGCACGACGAGGATGGCGAGTCGGTCTACACCGACCCCCTCGAGCTCTCCCTCTGACCCGCCACCGCTTCTTCCAGCAGAAACGCGAGGTCTGACCGCGCGTTTCTGCTGGAAGAATGGGAGGCGCGTCAGCGGTAGGCGCCGGCCTGGATCTCGTAGAGCTCGGCGTACTGGCCACCGGCGGCCATGAGCTCCTCGTGGGAGCCGACCTCGACCACGTGGGCGCCGTCGAGCACCACGATCAGGTCGGCCATGCGCACGGTGGAGAAGCGGTGCGACACCAGGATCGTGATCCGGCCGTCGCCCCGATCGTCCCTCGCGCCGGCCGCATAGCGCTCGAACAGGGCGTGCTCGGTCTCGGCGTCGAGGGCGGCGGTGGGCTCGTCGAGCACGAGCAGCAGCGGGTCGTCACGCATGAAGCCCCGGGCGAGGGCGAGCTTCTGCCACTGGCCGAACGACACCTCGACTCCCTCGGGCCAGGTCGGGCCGAGCTGCGTGTCGAGGCCCCGCTCGAAGCCGGCGATGACGTCGTCGGCGCCGGCCCGGTCGACCGCCCCGACCACCGCGGGCTCGTCGTCCAGGCGGGGGACGTCGCCGACACCGACGCTCTGGCGGGCCAGCAGCTCGAACCGGAAGAAGTCCTGGTAGGCACCGGAAAGCCGGTCCCGCCACCCGTCGGCGGGCATCCGGGACAGGTCGGCCCCGTCGACCAGGATCCTGCCGGCGGTCGGCTCGTAGAACTTGGACAGGAGCTTGACCAGGGTGGTCTTGCCGGCGCCGTTCTCCCCCACCACCGCGATGACGGCGCCGGCGGGCAGTTCGAGGTCGATGTCCTCGAGCACCAGGCGCTCGGTGCCCGGGTAGGCGAACGAGACGTTCTCGAAGCGGATGCCCGAGCGGATCCGGTCGGGGACGGGCACGTCCGCGACCGACGCCACCGAGGCCGCGTAGTCCTCGAGCCAGGCGAGGCGCTGGGAGCCGTCCATCCAGATGCCGCGCAGGAAGCCGATCTCGCCGACCGTCGCCCCGATGTAGGCCGACAGCCGGGAGCCGGCGGCGAGCACGAGCAGCACCTGGGCGACCGGTGCGTCGAGGCCCGAGGCCACGTACACGACGGCGCCGACGTACCCGGCGGCGAAGACCGCCCAGCCCAGGGTGTGCCAGACCGCCGAGCCCGTGCGCGAGCGCGCCAGGGGCCCGTACCAGCGCTCCCACGCCGCCCGCCGGTCGGTGGCCAGGCGGGGGCCGATGCCGGTGACCCGCACCTCCTTGGCCGGCGGTGCGGTGGTCGCGGTGGTGAACAGGTGGCGGGCGAGCCGCTCGTGGGGCGCCCCGGTCTCCCGGGCCTTGCGCTCGACGCCCGGCCGCCACGACGAGGTCAGCACCGTGGGCAGGGCGAACAGGACCATCAGGATCAGCACCGGGCTGATGGCGACCAGCAGGGCGATGGTGATGCCGAGGCGCAGGATCCACCCTGCGGTCGAGAACACCGACATGTACATGTGGTCCAGCACGAAGATCTGGTCCCGCAGCACCGACAGCCGGTCGAGGTGGTCGGGGCGCTCGTGGTGGGCGATGGTGC
>CAZYPY010000219.1:0-4274 GCA_964649545.1 uncultured Microthrixaceae bacterium
TCGCGCTCGACCTGCTCGCACCATCGGTGCGGCGAGCGATGTCCGTCACCGACGCCGACACCGTCCCACCATCGGCCTGCGCCGAGGAAGCAGAAGCACCATGATCAAGCGGCCCTATGCCCGACTCGGAGCCTTGCTCTGCGTGACCATGATCGCCGCAGGGTGTTCAGGCGGTTCTGGCGGCGACGCCCCAGAGGACATCGCGGAGGAGGGCACGTCACCGATCGTCGCGCAGGTCGCCAGCTACGATCTGACCACCGAGTTGCCGCAGCGCGTCATCGTGGGCCTGCTGGACAACGACAACAACGTCGTCTCCTTCGGTGACGTCGAGTTCGCGTTCTCGTACCTCGGCACGGCCGACGAACCCCTCGAGACACCCGTCGCAGGGCCGGTCGCAACTGCCGACTTCCGGCCGATCCCCGGCCAGGACATCGACCCTGTCGCATCAGGGCCGCGCATCGGCGAGCCGTCGGACGGTGCCGGCGTCTACGGCGCGGATGATGTCGAGTTCGCCGATGCCGGCATCTGGGAAGTGGCCGTCACCGCCGACCTCCCGGACGGCGAAGCCACCGCCACCGCGAACTTCGAAGTCGTCGCCGAGAGCGACATCCCCAACATCGGTGACGACGCACCACGAAGCGACAACCTCCTGCCCGGTGACGCCGACGCACCGGTGGATGCGATCGACTCCCGCGCCGAGCCCGACGGAACAGTGCCCGATCCCATCTTGCACACCGAGACCGTGGCCCAGGCCATCGCCGCGGGCCGTCCGGCGCTCGTCGTGGTCTCGACCCCGACCTACTGCGTGAGCAGGTTCTGCGGCCCCATCACGGACAGCGTCGCCGAGATCGCCGCCGAGACGGGCGATGACGTGGCGTTCATCCACATCGAGGTGTGGCGAGACTACGAGGAGACGGTTCTCAATCAAGGGGCCGCAGACTGGATCTGGCCGAATGAGGAGGGCGAGGACATCCACGAGCCGTGGGTGTTCCTCGTCGGCACCGACGGCACGGTCATCGAGCGTTGGGACAACGTGGCCACTGACGCCGAGATGCAGGCGGCCGTCGACGAGGTGCGGTCGTGAGTCGCGAGAAGGCGGTGCTCGACCTACCGGTGCTGCTGCCGGATGCCCTTGACGGCCGTGATCGCTGCGTCGATCGCCTGATGGCCACCCTGTCGGGCGCCCCCGGCCTCGACGAGGTCCACGTCGTCGAGGCCGCAGACGGCGCGCCGGCCCGCCTCTGCCTGCACTACGACCCGGCGGTCACCAACGTGGCCCGTATCCGGTCGCTGGCCACGGGTGCCGGCGCATCGATCACCGAGCAGTTCGGGCACGTGCTGTGGACGGTGACCGGCATCGGCCACGTCCGCAAGGCCCGATCGGTGAAGGAGTCGCTCGGTCGCGTCGACGGGGTGATCGAGGCCGACGTCGCACCGGGACTCGTCAAGGTCGAGTTCGACCGCCGGCGGGTGGATGACCAGGCGGTACGGGACGCGCTGAAGGACCGCGGCGTGACCGTCCAGGACCACGGTGAAGGCTCGCACGGGCACGATCACGCCGATGGCGCCCACGACCATGGCGGGCCGTTCGGCGAGCGCAGTGAACTGATCTTTGCGGTCACCTCCGCCGTGTTGTGGGCTACCGGTTTCGTGCTCGAGCTGTCGACGGACCTCCCCGAAGGGGTCCTCACCTCGCTCTTCATCGTCGCTGGGCTGTTCGGGGGCTACTTCACCTCGCGAGAGGCCTTCGAGAGCGTCCGCAACCGACGGTTCGAGATCGACTTCCTGATGCTGGTCGCCGCCGCGGGTGCCGCGGCACTGGGCAAGTGGGAGGAGGGCGCGCTCCTGTTGGCGCTGTTCAGCCTGGGCCACGCCCTCGAGGGCTACGCCATGGGCCGGGCCCGCCGCTCCATCGAGGCGTTGGGCGAGCTGGCCCCGAAAACGGCCACGGTGCGGTCCGATGGCGGGGAGAAGGAGATCCCCGTCGAACAGCTGGCGCTGGGCGACGTGGTGATCGTCAAGCCCAACGAACGGATCCCCGCCGACGGATTCGTGGTGGCCGGCACCAGCAGCGTCAACCAGGCGCCGCTGACCGGCGAGAGCATCCCTGTCGACAAGCGGCCCGTCACCGACCCGGCCTCGGCCACGGCGTCACCCGAGACCGTGCCGGCGTCGTCCCGGTTGTTCGCCGGCACGATCAACGGCGCGGGCCAGCTCGACGTGCAGGTCACGCGGCTCAGCACGGACTCGACGCTGTCGAAGCTGGCCACGATGGTCCGCGAAGCCGAGACACAGGCGTCGCCCACCCAGCAGTTCACCGACCGGTTCGAGCGCATCTTCGTGCCCGCGGTGCTGGCGTTGGTGGTGGCGGTGCTGGTCGTCGGCGCTGCGCTCGGCTCGTCGTTCTCCGAGTCGTTCTACCGGGCGATGGCGGTGCTGGTCGCCGCCAGCCCCTGTGCCCTGGCCATCGCCACCCCCAGTGCCGTGCTGGCCGCCGTCGCCCGGGCCGGCCAGCTGGGGGTCTTGGTGAAGGGCGGCGGCCCGCTCGAGCACCTGGGTACCCTCCGCGCCGTCGCGTTCGACAAGACGGGCACGCTCACCGAGGGACGCCCGAAACTCACCGACATCGAACCCGTCCAGGGCGTCGACCCCCATGAGCTGTTGGCGGTCGCCGTCGCCGTCGAGTCACGCAGCGACCATCCCCTCGCGACCGCCATCGTCCGGGATGGCGGCACGCAACTCATCGGGCAGACGTCGCTGTCCGCGACCGAGGTCACGGCGATCACCGGGAAGGGGGTCCGGGCCACGATCGACGCCTCGGCCGTCCTCATCGGCAACGTCGCGCTCTTCGAGGACGAGGGCGGCCTCCCACAGGAGGTCTCGGACGAGGTCCGGGTGCTCAGTGCTCGCGGTCGCACGATCATGATCGTCAAGCGAGACGACCGGTTCCTCGGCGTCCTCGGCGTCCGCGACACCCCTCGGCCCGAGGCCCGCCAAGCGGTACTCGCCCTTCAGTCCGTCGGCGTGCGACGGGCGATCATGCTGTCGGGTGACAGCCAGGCCGTTGCCGACGCCATCGCCCGCGACGTCGGGTTGACCGATGCCTGGGGCGATCTCATGCCCGAGGACAAGGTCACGGCCATCGGGCGCCTCCGCGACGAGGAGGGCAAGGTGGCGATGATCGGCGACGGCGTGAACGACGCCCCCGCCCTCGCCCACGCCACGGTCGGCATCGCCATGGGAGCCGCCGGCTCGGATGTCGCGCTCGAGACGGCCGACATCGCGCTGATGGGCGACGACCTCTCCAAGCTCCCGGTCGTGATCGGGCTGAGCCGCAAGGCCAGCGGCATCATCCGCCAGAACCTCTTCCTCAGCCTCGGCATGGTCGCATTCCTGATCCCGGCCACGCTCGTCGGGTTCGTCGGCATCGGCCCTGCGGTGGTCTTCCATGAAGGGTCGACCCTCGTGGTCGTGGCCAACGCGCTCCGCCTGCTGGCGTATCGGTCGACCCCACCACCCGTGCGAACCCCTCCCCAGGAGCCCACACCATGACCAAGAACCTGAAGATCTCGCTGGGCCTCGCCGTGGCTGCGGGCCTGCTGGCGTTGTTCGTCGCGAGCACCGACGACGACGAGCCCACCGCCGCACCCGATGGGTCCGTAGGTGACTCGTCGGCGCAGGTGGTGCGCGACGACAGCCAGCGCCTCTCGACGGCGGAAGACGGCAAGGTGACGTTCGTGGAGTTCCTCGACTACGAGTGCGAGGCCTGCGGTGCCGCCTATCCGGCGATCGAGGAGCTCCGCGAGACCTACGACGGGCAGGTCACGTTCGTCGTGCGCAACTTCCCGCTGCACAACAACTCCGAAGCCGCGGCCCGCGCCGCCGAGGCCGCCGCCGACCAGGGCAAGTTCGCGGAGATGTACTCGATGCTGTTCGAGACCCAGGCCGAATGGGGCGAACAGTCCGACTCCAAGGAAGAGCTGTTCTTCCAGTACGGCGAGGACCTCGGATTGGACATGGACCGGTTCCGCGAGGTGTACGACGACCCCGCCACGCTCGCGAAGATCGAGCGGGACAAGGCCGACGGTCAAGCGTTGGGCGTGACCGGCACGCCCTCGTTCTTCCTCAACGGCGAGATGATCGAGATTTCCAGCTTCGACGATCTCACCACCCAGATCGACGAAGCGCTCGCCCAGTGAGAGCCGCGTGACCTCGACGTCCACTGAGCAACCTATGGGGCTGAAGTCAAGAGGGGATGTTCGGGGTGTGGGGGC
>CAZYPY010000220.1:0-4251 GCA_964649545.1 uncultured Microthrixaceae bacterium
ACCACCCGGTGGATCACCGAACGGCCCGAGGCCTCGTCGTCGAACACCACGACCGAGCCCTCGTGCAGGCGCTGGTCGTGGAAGGGCTCGACGACGACGAGGTCCCCCACGTCGAGGGCGGGCGCCATCGACCCGGACGACACCACGACCGGTCCCCGCCCGTAGAGCATCGCGGTCGCCACGCCCCACAGCGCCATCCACCCGAGGGTCGTGACCACGAAGAGACCCACCAGGCCCGCGGCGAACCGTCCCACCGTCGGGGCCCGGGTCGGTGCGGTCACGTCGGCGCTCCCCCTCGTCGATCGAGGGCCGGGGTCAGACGTTCTGGGCTTCCCAGGTGAACCCGGCGGTCGCCGACTTCGCCTGGGCCGCGTTGTCGTCCTCGAGCGTGACGGTGATCCGGTAGGTGCGGCTGGTGGGGTCGGTGGCCCCGTTCAGGCCCCCGAGGCCACTGCCGTAGTCGGTGTGGGCCGCACCGAAGTCGGCCAAGGTGCCCGTGAAGAGCGTGCTGGTGGCGCTGAATCCGGCGCAGGAGGCGAACGACCCGCCGGTTCCGATGGCCACGTCGACGTCGAGGTAGTCGGCGAGCCCCGTGCCGCCCACCGTGCCGTAGAGGTGGACGTCGGCGGTCAGCGAGCCCGTGTACGTGACCTCGATGCAGCGGGTGCGGCTGTCCCCGGGCGCCATGTTGGCCACATTGAAGGCCACGCCCCCGGCATCGTCGTCATCGAGGACCACGTCGCCGGCCGAGAACGTGTTGGTGGCGTTGTCGGTGGTGTCGACGAAGGCCGCGCGCGAGCTGGTGACGACCAAGATGCTGACGAACCCGAGCGACGCCAGCACGGCGAGGCCCCGGTACAGCCATGCTCGATGGTTTCGCTCCGACGTCTGCGTGTGCACGATCTGCTCCATTCCTCGGGATGGCTCCCGGCCCGCCCTCACGTCACCCCCGTCGGCACGCACGTCCCTGGATTCCAGCCACCCGGGCCACGAATGGGCCGAATGGCCCAGCGCGTCCGCGCCCCGGAGCCGACCCGACGAAATCGCCGGCCAAACCCTCGTGTCACCACCTCCGGCGCCGATGGGGTGGGCGAGGACACCGATGGCACTCGACACGATCGTGGCGGAGCCGGCAGTTCCGACGGGGGGCGAACCCACCACCGAGACGGAGCGCACCGGGCGAGCGAGCCTGGCCTCGCGCGCCGCGCCACTGGCCGGTCTGATCTGCTGGTTCTATCTCTCCATCGTCGCCTGCCTCGTGGTGTGGGTAATCGTGGTCCGCCTGCTCGTGAGCTGGTCGCCCATGGTCATCAGCACGGGGTCCATGCAGCCGGCCATCAACCCGGGGGACATCGTCATGTCGGGCAGCCCCGACGACGGCGGGCACGGCCTCGAGGTGGGGACAGTGATCACCTTCGCCGACCCGAACCGGCCCGGCGGTCTGTTGACCCACCGCATCACCCGGGTCAACGATGACGGCACCTACCAGACCCGGGGGGACGCAAACACCGTCGCCGACTCCTACGAGGTCGAACCTCGGGACATCCAGGGCGTCGGCCGCCTGCTGATCCCGGCCGTCGGTCTGCCCCGGGTCTGGGTCGAACAGGGCGACCTGTTGCTCCTCGGGGTCTGGGCGTTCGGCACGCTGCTCGCCCTGTGGGCCGCCTTCCGTCCCTCTCGCGCGGCCCGAACGCCCGGCCCGAGCCGACCGACCGACCGACCGGTCGATGGCTGAGGTGACGGCTGACGTGATGGCCGTCGGCCACGTGGAGCACCGTCACTCGGTGCGGGCCAACCCTCGGCGCTCCGCCCAGGTCATCGGCTCCGCCCTGCGGCGGATGCGGCTCATCGTCGCCGCACTGCTGTTCGTCCAGTACGCCACGTACCGACCGGGGCCCGGCGACGAGCACCTGCCGACCTCGGGGCTGGTGTTCGGTCTGCTCATCGCCGCCGTCGCCGGGCTCATCAGCGTCGTCTCCCTCGCCGCCGAGCGCAGCCCGAACCCGCGGACGCAGTCGCTGCTCTCGCTGCTCGAGATCAGCATGGACTCGGCCTTCGTGCTGGCCCTGGCCACGAGGCTCGACATCACCGACCGTGACGTCCTCTGGGTCCTGCTCGTGGTGCCGGTACTCGAGGGCGCCCTCCGCTACCGCCTGCGGGGCGCCATGGTCGTCTGGGCGCTCGTCTCCGCCGCCTACATCGCGCTGATGGTCCAGGCCGCGGGCAGCGCGCAGGAGGAGGTGCTGGCCGCGGTCGACCTCGCCGTCCAGCGCGTCGGCGTCATCCTGCTCGTCACCATCCCCGCCGGCTACCTCTCCGAGCAGCTCCTGATCGACATCCGCAGCCAACGGGACGCGTGGGAGCAGGCCAGCGAGCGCGGCCGCCTGCTCGAGACCGTGGCCGAGGCCGGCCACCGGGTCACGAGCCTCGAGGTGGAGGTGGTCACCGCGGTGACGGCGTCGGCGCTCGGTCTCGGCTTCGATGCGGTGGACCTCGCGCTCCAGCGCGACGGCGAGTGGTTCGTGACCGGCACCCAGACCACCGGGACCCACCGCCTACCGCCGCCGGACCATCCCGCGGGTGGCGCCGTGGCGGCCGCGAGCACCCACCGCACCATGGTGACCGACCGCAGCAGCGACGATCCGGCCGAGCGGGCCGACCTCGAGGCCTGCGGGCTCGAGGTGGTCGTGGCCAGCCCCCTGCACGCCCTCGGCGCCACCCCGTCCTTGCGCGCCGGGATGCGCGCCGGCGGGTCCGTCAGCACCGCTCAATACGAGTGCCTCGAGCTCCTCGCCGCACAGGCCGGGGTCGCCATGCGCAACGGCCAGCTGGTCGCCGAGCAGCGGGCCATGCGGGACCAGCTCGAGCACCGGGCCTTCCACGACGGGCTCACGGGCCTGCCCAACCGGGCCCGGTTCCTCCAGCGCCTCGAGGAGTCGGTGACCCGGCCGGCGCCGGAGCACGAGCAGGCCGCCGTGCTCTTCATCGACCTCGACCGCTTCAAGCCGGTGAACGACAGCCTCGGCCACGACGCCGGCAACGAGTTGCTCATCGCGGTGGCTCAACGGCTGGTCGCCGCGGTCGCCGCCCACGACCTGGTCGGCCGCCTGGGCGGTGACGAGTTCGTGGTGCTCCTCGACCGGGTGACCACCGCCGACGAGGCGACCGTCGTCGCCGAGCGCCTCGTCACGACGCTCAACGAGCCCTTCGTGGTGGCCAGCCACGAGGTGGCCATCAGCTGCAGCATCGGTATCGCCCTCGCCCCTCGGCCCTTCACCAACCCCGCCGAGATCGTGCGACGCGCCGACCAGGCCATGTACCGGGCGAAGGCCGGTGGGCGGGCCCGGTGGGCCCTCTACCAGGCCGGTCACGACACCGCCTCGGTCACCCGCCTCCAGCTCGAGGCCGATCTCCGCACCGCACTCCAGCGCGACCAGCTCCGTCTCGTCTACCAACCCGTCTACCGCGCGTACGACCAGTCGATCGTCGCGGTCGAGGCTCTCGTGCGCTGGGACCACCCCCGGCACGGGGCCATACCCCCGAGCACGCTCATCCCCATGGCCGAGGAGTCGGGGCTCATCGTCGACCTGGGCCGCTGGGTCCTGCGCACCGCCACCCGGTCGCACGCCCAGTGGCGTCACGCCCCCCGCGGGGGCTCGCTGCTGCTCGCCGTCAACGTCTCACCCAGCCAGCTCAGCCACCCCGGCTTCACCGGCGACCTGGACCGCATCCTCGGCGAGAACGCCATGCCGCCCTCGTCGCTGCTGCTCGAGGTGACCGAGAACGTGGTGGCGCTCGGGGCCGAGCTCGTCGATCTGCTCGCGAGTCTCCGCACCCGTGGGATCCACCTCGCGCTCGACGACTTCGGCCAGGGCCAGACGTCGCTCCGCCACCTGCGGGAGCTCCCCCTCGACGTGTTGAAGATCGACAAGGTCTTCGTCGACGGCCTCGCCTCCGACGAGCCCCACGACCGCGCCATCGTGCGGTCGGTGGTCACGCTGGCCCACGAGCTCGGCCTCCGGGTCATCGCCGAGGGCATCGAGTCCGAGGGTCAGCTCCAGCTCCTCCGGGAGATGCGCGCCGACCTCATCCAGGGCTACCTGCTGCACCGGCCGACCGGGCCCGACCAGATCTCGGTGCTGCTCGGCGGGGTGCCGGCGCCCGTCCACGGGCGCGTGCCCGCGGGAGCGCGGTCGTGAGCCGGATCCTCGAGCGCGAGAGCGGGCCGATCGACGTCGCCGCCGAGGAGGC
>CAZYPY010000221.1:0-4210 GCA_964649545.1 uncultured Microthrixaceae bacterium
CGCGGTTCCCCCGGCGCTACTCGACGACGATGGGGCGGATGGTGTCGAACACCGCCAGCGAGCCGTTGAAGTCGTTGTGGCCGATGGACATGCGGATGTTGCGGGCGCCGCTCGCGAGCTGTGCCGACGAGTTGGGCAGGATCACCGCGTCCCGGTCGGACCACAGCGCGGTGTAGGTGGCGGTGCCGGGCGTCTCGTCGCCGGCGTTGAGCGCCTTGACGAAGTCGGAGTTGTAGAACATCTCCCGGCACCCCGCCGACCAGAAGCACAGCGACACGAGGGTGCCGTGGTTGGCGCCGGCGAGCGACACCCAGTCGTCGACCTTGCCGTTGCAGCCGGCCGAGCGGATGCACCACCGTGACGGCAGGGCGCCCTGCGAGTGCGACACCAGGTCGACGACCGGCGAGCCGGTCTGGGCCCGCACCTGGTCGATGAAGGTGTTGAGCTGCGCGGCGCTCGTCTTGTTGGACTGCCCGGTGTTGTAGCCGAAGGCGAACAGGCGGTTCGACGGGAACCCCGAGGCCACGAAGCGGCTGCGCATGGTGTTCCACGTCGACGGGCTCGAGCTCCAACCGTGGACGAACACGATGGGCTCGGGCGGCGCCGACTGGGCCGCGGCGGGCGCGGGCCCGCCGGCGAGCAGCGTCACCCCGGCCAGCACCGCCGCCGCCACCACGATGGCCATCGCCCGTCGGGCACCCGTGATCGTCGCCGTCGTCATCGCCGTCCTCCTGCGCTCGCCCCGCTGACGGGGGAGATCGTCGCCCGGTCCGCCCCGACCGCGCAAGCCGCGTCGCCGGTCAGCCCACCGCCAGCCAGAGGCGCAGCAGGTGGCGGGGGTCGTCGGGGTCGTCGACGTAGGCCGTGCGGGCGTGCACGACGGTGCCGTTGTCGACGAACTGCATGTCGCCCGGCTCCAGCACCATGTCGAGCCGGAACTCCTCGCTGTGGGCCAGGGTCTCGAAGCGGTCGAGCACCTCGAGCTGCCCTGGCGAGAAGGGCGGCGTCTCGGGATGCCGGGGCGCCGAGGTGAAGTAGTCGTGGTGGTAGAAGATCCGCGGCCGCCCCCGCGCCGTGTAGCTCATGGGCAGCGGCAGGTACGGCGGCTCGCCGGGGCCCTGCTCGTCGCGCAGGTCGAGGTAGAAGTCCTGGTCGAACACCGCGGCGAGCTCGGGCGACTCCTCGACGATTCGGGCGCGGACCGCCAGCGAGCTGGCGATCCGGCTGGCGCCGCCGTCGGCCGAGTTGGCCAGGCACAGCAGGCCCACCACATCGGCGCCGTCGACGTGGAAGGCGATGTCGTGGTTGGTGCGGTACTTGCGGATGTCGGGTTTCTCCGCCGCCTCACCGGTGTCGATCACGTGGCCGAGCAGGTCGCCCTCGGGGTTCTGCGGGAAGGGACGGCCGAGGTGGCAACCCAGGCCCCAGAACGCGAGGCCGCTGCGCTCCGGTCCGTACCGATCGACGGGCAGGCCCCGGACGAGGACGAACCCGCGGCCCTGGTCGAGCTCGTGGGCCCACTCCCGGAGGCGCTCGCCGAGGCCGCCGAGGGGGAAGGTCGTGCGGTCGAGGTCCGCCATCGCCACCCCACTGGCCTCCACGTGGTCGAGGGCGGCGTCGATCTCGGCGACCTCGGCCGCGGTGAGGGTGTGGCTCCACTCGTCGGGGCCCAGCAGGTCGGCGGGCCGCCAGCCCCGTTCGGCGGCGGTGCTCGTCAGGTCGGTCATCGGATCATCGTGGTCGCCACTGGTTGCGCCGTGGTATCAGCCGGCGAGCGCGCGACCGGTGGGCAGTGGGCGGGTCGTGGTGCGGTCCTTGCCGGCGGCCTTGGCCTCGAGCATGGCCAGGTCGGCGGCGTGCAGGAGGGGCTCCACGCCGAGGCCGTCGGTCACGACGCCCACCGTGACGCCGGCGCTGAAGGTGATCGGGGGATCCGCGTCAGCCAGCTCGACCCGCAGGCGCTCGATGGCGGCCTCGGCCCTCGCCGCGTCGCAGTCGGGGAACAGGGCGGCGAACTCGTCGCCGCCGAGGCGGGCGACGATGTCGGACGCGCGCACGCTGCGCCGGGCCACGGCGGCGAACTCGGCCAGCAGGGCGTCGCCAGCCTCGTGTCCGTACGCCTCGTTGCGGCGCTTGAGGTCGTCGACGTCGAAGTACGCCACGGCCACCGGCCGCTTCTCCCGCTTGGAGCGGGCCAGCTCCCGCTCCGCCAGGTCGTCGAACCCGCGCCGGTTGGCGAGGCCGGTGAGGGGATCGGTCCCGGCCATCTGCGCGATCGTCCGCAGCGCCCGACGCTCGGACGCCAGCACGAGGCCGACCAGTCCGTAGAGCAGGAACCGCAGCACGCCGTTGGCCACGTTCATCCACGCGGTGATGTCGCCCGGGTCGGCCGCGGTGGTGAGCACGCCGAGCGCCGCGGCGAGCAGGGCCACCACCAGCGCGGCCCGCCGGCCGGCGTACCAGGCCGCCAGGCCCACGGGGAACAGGTAGAAGGTGGCGAAGGCGAGGTAGGGCCCGGTCAGGTAGTCGCCCACGGCGACGAGGACGGTGACCGAGACGGCGAGGGCGAACCCAACCTGCGGGTCGAGTTGGGCCTCCGCCCACCGGAACGGCGCCCGCCGTCTGTCCTCCGCCGAGGGCCGGGGCATCCTCGAAGCCTACGTGAGGGCGACCACGGCACCGCGGCCGCTCGACGCCGCGTCGACGCTACGCCGGTTCGTCGAGCACCGAGGCGGCGATCAGCTCCTCGAGGTACCGGGTGTCCCACCAGGTGATCTGGAGCTGCTTGGCCCGGCGGAAGTAGAGCTGGATGTCGTACTCGACGGTGAAGCCCACGCCGCCCCAGACCTGCTGGGCCATGGCGGTGAGGTCGCGGTAGGTGTCGCAGGCCACGAGCTTGGCCATGGGAGCGAGCCGGCTGGTGTCGCGTCCCGTGGCCCGCGCCCACGCCGCCTCGTACACGACGGTGCGGGCGCCGTCGACGCGGGTGGCGGCGTCGGCCAGGTAGTGCGAGATCGACTGGAAGGCGCCGATGGGCTTGCCGAACTGGAAGCGGTCCTTCGAGTACTGCACGGTGATGTCGAGGGCGTGCTCGGCGCCGCCCGAGGCCTGGGCGGCGAGCAGGATGATCCCGTCGAGCATCACGTTGTGCCACACCGACCAGCCGCCGGTGACGGACCCGACCGGCTCGGCGGCGGCGCCGTCGAAGGTGACCGCGAACTGGGTCGACGAGGCGATGGTCTTCTGCTGGCTGAGGGTGACACCGGCGGCGTCGCGGTCCACGAGGAACAGGCCGACGTCGGTGGGGGCGTCGCCGGTGCGGGCCAGGACCAGGAGCCGGTCGGCGGCTTGGGCGAACGGGACGTGCCACTTGGTGCCCGTGATGGTGCCGCCGTCGTAGCGGGCCTGCACGCCGAGGGTGCCGAAGCCGCTCTCCGGCTCGAGCCAGGCCGGGACGACCACGGTGCCACCCGAGGCGATGGCGGGCAGGAGCGCCTGCTTCTGGTCGTCCGAGCCGGCGGCGAGGATCGCCCCGGCCGACACGACACAGCTCGCGAAGTGGGGCGACGGCGCCAGCGAGCGCCCGAGCTCCTCGTAGACCACGACGGCCTCGAGCATGGTCATGCCCGAGCCGCCGTACTCCTCGGGGATCAGCAGGCCGCAGAGGTCGAGGTCGGCGAGTTGCTGCCAGAACGCCGGCGGATACCCGACGGGGTCGTCCTCCATCTCGCGCACCACGGTGAGCGAGGCCTGGTCGGCGCACAGCCCGCGCACCATCTCGCGGAGCATCTCCTGCTCGTCGGTGAAGTCGAGGTCCATGTCAGGCCTTCCAGTCTCCGGGCTTCCAGGTGTCGGGCCCGCGGGCCCAGGGGTTGTCGTCGGCGTCGACCGGCACCGCGAGGCGGGCCGAGCCGGTGGTCATGACGCGATCGGCACCGTCCTCACCGGCGACCGTGAGCGTGACCTCGACGCCGACCCAACCGCAGCCGAGATCGTCGGTGGCCACCGCGGTGACCTCGCCGCGGAACACCATGGTGTCGTCGGGGAACACCGAGTCCTTCATGCGGAAGGTGATGGTGCCGAGGCGGCCGTGCGGGCCGGTCCAGTCGGTGAGGTAGCGCTCGAACCAGGCGGCCTGGTTCGGGGTGTTGAGGAAGATGTCCTTGGTGCCGTTGCGCTCGGTGGCGAACTTGTAGTCGTGGTGCATCGG
>CAZYPY010000222.1:0-4199 GCA_964649545.1 uncultured Microthrixaceae bacterium
GAGCTTGCCGGGGCCCCAGTCGTCCTCGACGGGCACCCCGTGCTCGTGCGCGATCGCCCGCAGCTCGTCGAGCGGCATGCGCACGTCGAGGCGGATGCCGGCGATCTCCTCGACCAGGTCGGTCATCGAGGCGCGGCGCCACGGCACGGTGAGGTCGAGGTCGCGGCCGTCGTACGAGAGCCGCGTGGTGCCGCAGACCTCGGTGGCGAGGTGGGCGACGAGCTCCTCGGTGACCGCCATCATGTCGCCGTAGTCGGCGTAGGCCTGGTAGAGCTCGAGCATCGTGAACTCGGGCTGGTGGCGCGGCGACAGGCCCTCGTTGCGGAACACCCGCGCGATCTCGAAGACCCGCTCGAAGCCGCCCACCACCAGGCGCTTCAGGTAGAGCTCGGGGGCGATGCGCAGGAAGAGGTCGACGTCGAGCGCGTTGTGGTGGGTCACGAAGGGCTTGGCCGTGGCCCCGCCGGCGATGGGGTGGAACACCGGCGTCTCGACCTCGATGAAGCCACGGTCTTCCAGGAAGCGGCGGGTCAGCGACATGATCCGGCTGCGGCGGGCGATGGCCTCGCGGGCCTCGTCGGTGACCCAGAAGTCGACGTAGCGCTGGCGGTAGCGGGTGTCGGGGTCGGTGAGGCCGTGCCACTTGTCGGGGAAGGGGCGGTTCGCTCGTGCCAAGAGCGTCCACCCGTCGACCCGCACGGAGAGCTCCCCGCGGCGGGTGGTCATCACCTCGCCGGTGACGCCGATCCAGTCGCCGAGCGACAGGGCCGCGAAGCCCTCGAAGTCGGGGCTGGTGGCGGAGGGCGCGAAGAGCTGGATGCGGCCGCTGCCGTCCTGGAGCGTGCCGAACGCGAGCT
This sequence comes from uncultured Microthrixaceae bacterium, assembly GCA_964649545.1. Classification (GTDB taxonomy): domain Bacteria; phylum Actinomycetota; class Acidimicrobiia; order Acidimicrobiales; family DATDAH01; genus JAEUJM01. The sequence continues at coordinate 858 of CAZYPY010000222.1, forward strand.
TGCCCTGCACGCGGCGCAGCATGAGCCGGCCGGCGACGGTGACCGTGCGGCCGGTCTCGGTGCCCGGCTCGAGGTCGGGGTAGGCCTCGTGCAGGTCGCGGGCGGTGGCGTCGGGCTCGAACCGATAGGGGACGTCAGTCATCGTCGACTCCTGCGATCGGCGTACGGCGAGCGAGGGACGAGCGAGCCATGACGAGGTGACGAGGCGTCGGCCGACGCACGGTCGAGGACGTCACTTCTGATTCTTCTCGTGGATGATGCGCAGGCCGTGGAGGGTGAGCCAGGGCTCGACGTGCTCGATGCGCTCGGAGATGGGGGCGATCAGGTGGGCGAGGCCGCCGGTGGCGACCACGGTGCACTCGCCGAGCTCGCGCTCGATGCGGTCGCAGAGGCCGTCGACCATCGCCGCGTAGCCGAACCCGGTGCCCGACTGGATGGACTCCATGGTGCTCTTGCCCAGCACGTGGCTGGGCCGGTCGAGGGCCACCTGGCGCACCGCGGCGGCCCGCCCGAAGAGGGCGTCGAGGCTGATCTCGATGCCGGGGGCGATGGCGCCGCCGAGGTACTCCCCGGCACCGGACACCACGTCGCAGGTGGTCGCCGTGCCGAAGTCGACCATGATCGTCGGCCCGCCGAACAGGTCGTAGGCGCCGACGGCGTTGGCGATGCGGTCGGCACCGACCTCCTTGGGGTCGTTGTAGAGGATGGCGATGCCCGTCTTGACCCCCGGTTCGAGCACCACCGGCGGGCCGTCGAGGTAGCGCTCGCACATGTTGCGGAGGTTGCCCGTGACCCGGGGGACCCCGGAGCAGATGCTCACGCCGTCGACGTCGTGGTTCCACGAGTAGCCGGCCAGGCCGAGGAAGCCGTCGAGCATGACCGCCTGCTCGTCGGCGGTGCGCTCGGCGACGGTGGCGATGCGCCAGTGGCCGACGAGGCCGTCGCCGGCGTTCTCCACGACCGGCACCTCGGGGTCGTAGAGGCCGAAGACGGTGTCGGTGTTGCCGACGTCGATGACCAGCAGCATGCGGGGCTCCTCGGAGCGGTCAGGCGGTGGGCCCGCCGGGGGCGGGAGGGCTCGGGGCGGCGGGACTCGGCGTCTGGTCGACGGCGATGTCCAGGCCGATGTCGAGCACCGGGGCCGAGTTGGTGAGCGCGCCGACCGAGACGAGGTCGACGCCCGTGACGGCGTAGGCGGCGATCGTGTCGAGGTCGATCCCGCCAGACGCCTCGACGAGGCAGGAGCCGCCGGCGGCGCGGTGATCGCTCACCGCGTCCATGGCGGCCCGGACCTCGTCCGGGCGCATGTTGTCGAGGAGGAGGGCGTCGGCACCGGCCGCCAGCGCCTCGACGACCTCCTCGAGGGTGGCGCACTCGACGTGGACGGTGCGGGCCGGCCACTGGTCCTTGGCCCGGGCCACCGCCTCGGTGATGCCCAGGACGCTGAGGTGGTTGTCCTTCAGCATCACCCAGTCGGACAGGTTGCCGCGGTGGTTGCGGCCCCCGCCGGCGCGCACGGCGGCCTTCTCGAGGGCCCGCAGGCCGGGCGTGGTCTTGCGGGTGTCCCACACCTGCGCGCCGGCGCCGCCGACCGCGGCGGCATCGACGTAGCGACGGGTGAGGGTGGCCACGCCCGAGAGGTGGCTGAGGAAGTTGAGCGCGGTCCGCTCGCCCGTGAGCACCGACGCGAGAGGACCGTCGACGCGACCGAGGACCTGGCCGGCGCCCACGGCGTCACCGTCGTCGGCCCGCCAGTCGACCGAGACGGCGGGGTCGACCTGGCGGAAGGCCTCGTCGGCGCAGAGGCGGCCGGCGAGCACGCCGGGGCGACGAGCGACGAAGTCGGCGGTGGCGCGGGCGTGCGGTGGCAGCAGGCCCGAGGTGAGGTCGCCGAGGGGGGTGAGGTCCTCGGCGAGGGCCCGCTCGACCGCGTCGCGGACGGCACCGATCGGTGGGTGCAGGTGGGGCCGGGTGACGTCCGCTCCTCCGGTCACGCCATCCACCTTGCCCCGGGGGCGCCGGCCGGTCCCAACGAGATGCGCACGGCCGCGGGCCTCACGATGCCGCGACCCCGGGCTCGGACCGCACCACCAGCCGGTGGTGGAAGGCCGCCTCGGTGTCCGGGAAGTCCAGCCGGGTGTGGGCGCCACGGCTCTCCTCGCGGGCGCCGGCCGCGGCGAGGACGGCGCCCGCGACCGAGGTCAGGTTGCGGAGCTCCCAGCTCGACGGGTCGACCGGCTCGGCGGTGGCCGCGGCCACGGCGGCCACGACCTCGCCCGTGGCGGCCAGCGAGGCCGTGTCGCGGAGGACCCCGGCACCCCGGGTCATGGCCCGCTGGAGTCGGTCTCGGCGTTCGTCGGTCGTCCCGGGCTCGGGCGCGGCGGCCGTCGGCGCGAGGACGAGGGGTCGTCCGCCGATGTCGTCAGGGCCGGCCGCGCCGCCGAGCACCGCGCGCATCGCACCCGTGGGCTCGGGGCCGTCCCGGTCGGCGGCGATGGCCTCGACCGCCCGGGGTGCGAAAACGAGGCCCTCGAGCAGCGAGTTGGACGCCAGGCGGTTGGCGCCGTGCACGCCGGTGCACGTGGTCTCGCCGGCGGCCCAGAGCCCCGGGAGGCTGGTCGCGCCGTCCAGGTCGGTGACCAGGCCCCCGCACAGGTAGTGCGCCGCGGGCGCCACCGGCAGCCAGTCCCTCGCCGGGTCGAGGTGGGCGACGGCGAGCGACGTCGCCATGGTCGGGAAGCGGTGCTCGAAGTCCTCCAGGCCGGTGGCGTCGAGCCAGACGTGGTCGAGGTCCTGCTCGATCATCGTGCGGGTGATGGCACGGGACACGACGTCGCGCGGCTGGAGCTCGTCCACGAAGCGCTCGCCGTGCACGTCCCGCAGCAGCGCGCCGTGACCCCGCAGCGCCTCCGACAACAACGGCCGTGGCATCCGCGGCTCGTGGAGGGCGGTGGGGTGGAACTGGACGAACTCGAGGTCGGCGACCGCCACGCCGGCCCGCAGGCCCATGGCCACGCCGTCGCCGGTCGACTCGGCCGGGTTGGTGGTGACCGCGTAGAGCTGGCCGGCGCCGCCGGTGGCCATGAGCACGTGGGTGGCGCGGACCTCGACGAGCCGGCCCGACGGGTCGAGGGCGGTGACGCCCACGCAGCGCCCGTCCTCGACCACCAGGTCGGTGGCGAAGTGGCGCTCGAGCACCCGCGTGGCGGTGCGGTGGGTGGCGGCGACGAGGGCCCGCTCGATCTCGTAGCCGGTGGCGTCGCCGCCGGCGTGGACGATGCGGGGCAGGCTGTGGCCGCCCTCGCGGGCCAGCTCGAGGGTGCCGGCGGCGTCGCGGTCGAA
>CAZYPY010000223.1:0-4138 GCA_964649545.1 uncultured Microthrixaceae bacterium
CCGGTTGCAGGTCGAGGTGATGGGCGTGCGCGTCGACCAGAACCTCGAGCGGATGAGGGAGGTGCTCACGTCGGGTGACGAGGGCCTCGCCGAGCGCGGCATCGCGGCCGACGACGAGATCGACGCCATGAACCTCTCACTGACCGAGCGCTGCTACGACCTGCTGCGTCGGGAGCAACCAGTGGCCTCCGATCTGCGCCTGGTGGTGTCGGTGATCCGCGTCCTCGGCGAGCTCGAACGCATCGGCGATCTCGCCTTGCGGGTGCTCAAGCTCGCCCCTGAACGGACATTGATCGCCTCGAACCCTGCCACGTACGACATCCTGAAGGGGATGGCCGACGAAGCGATCGATCGCTACCGGGCTGCGCTGGCGGCCTGGGCCACCGACGACCTCGACACCGCGGTCGAGCTCGCCGGGGGATCCGCGTCCATGACGCTGCACCGTGAGCGGCTGACCGCCGAGCTCTGCGCCGTGGCTCGCCCCGACGCCGTACCTCTCGCCCTGGCCACCACGACCGCCGGCCAGGCCTTCGACCGCATCGCCGACCACGCCAGTGTGATCGGGGCCCGCCTCCGCTACCTGCTGACCGGTGATCCCGACCACCTCGTCGCCGAGGTGAGGTGACCGTGCCCGAGGACATCCGCAAGACCTTCCACCAGGAGCTCGACGAGGTCCAGCAGGAGATCGTTCGCCTCGCAGCGATGGTGACCGAGATCATCCCCCGGGGCACCGAGGCACTCCTGACCAACAACCTCCAGGAGGCGCAGCGCCTCGTCGACGGCGACGACGCGCTCGACGCCATCTCCCTCGAGGTGGAGGAACGCTGCTACCAACTGCTCGCGCTCCAGCAGCCGATGGCGGGGGACCTACGCGCCATCGTCACCGCCCTGCGCCTCACCTCCGAGATCGAGCGCTCGGGCGACCTCGTGGTGAACGTGATGAAGGGGACGCGGCGGATCTACGGCGTGGAGTACGACCCGCGCGTCCGCGGTCTGATCCAGCGCATGAGCGACGAAGCCCAGCGGCTCTTCAAGCTGGCCATGGACGCCTACGTCGAGCGCGATGCCGGTCTCGCCGCGGCGCTCGATGACATGGACGACCGCCTCGACACCCTGCACAAGGACTACATCCAGGCCATCTTCGAATCGCACTCGACCACGACCATCGATCTGCAGGCCGCAGTGCAGCTCGCCCTGATCGGTCGCTACTACGAGCGCATCGGCGACCACGCCGTCAACATGGGCGAGCGGGTTCGCTACATGGTCACCGGTTGGCTGCCCGAGCAGGCGGGGGCGGCGCGGGCGAGGGCGCGAGCCGACGACGACGCCACCCCGGCCGAGGCCGGCGACGAGCAGCGCAGCGAGGACGGCCCTTCCGAGGGGGAGCCGACCTGATGCGGGTCCTCGTGACCAACGACGACGGGGTGACCGCACCGGGGATCCTCCACCTCGCCTCCGCCGTGGTCGAGGCAGGCCACGACGTGGTGATCGCCGCGCCGCGCACCGACATGAGCGGTAGTGGGGCCGCCCTCGGCCGGCTCCACGTCGACGAGCACGTCGACGTGGAAGCGCACGACCTCCCGGGCCTCGAGGGCATCCCGGCGTTCGGTGTCGATGGACCGCCGGCGCTGGCGGTCCTCGCGGCCCGGTTGGGGGGGTTCGGCGCCCCGCCGGACCTGGTGGTGTCCGGCGTCAACCCGGGGGCCAACACCGGTCGAGCCACGCTGCACTCCGGCACGGTGGGCGCCGCCCTGACCGCGTCCAACTTCGGGGTGTCCGGGCTCGCCGTGAGCATCGCGCCTGGTGATCCGTTGCACTGGGAGACCGCGACGCGTCTCGCCGCGTGGGCGGTGGCGTGGCTCGCAGACGCGCCGGCACGGACCGTACTGAACCTGAACGTGCCCGACCGGGCCCTGCCCGATCTGGCCGGGATCCGCTGGGCGGGGCTGGCGCCATTCGGCACCTTGCGGGCGGCCATCTCCGATGCCGACCTCCCGCGTGGTGCGCCGGGGAAGACAGGACGTCTCCAGATGGAGCTGCGCGAGACCGGTGAGGAGCTGCCCGCGGACTCCGACACCGCCGTGGTCCTCGCCGGCTTCGCCGCCGTCACCGAGCTGGTCGGCATCCGAGCCGTGCCGGCCACGGGCGGCCGTGGGGCCGACGTCGGACACGTTGCGACGAACGGCGACGTGGTGGCCCACCTCGAGCGGGCCCTCCTCGCCCGGAGCGCTTGATGCCACTCGCGCTCGCCCTCACCGTCGTGGTGGCGGCGAGCGTGGTGGTGGCCGCGGCGTTGCGCCATGAGCACGACGCCTCCCGACGGGTCGCACGCGCCGTGGGTCGACTCGTCGGACGTTCGCCGGCGGCGGGTGGGTCGCTCCGCTCGCATCTCGACGCGCTGGATGCCGCGGTGTCGGACGCGGTCGGCGCCCGGGAGGGCGCCGCCATCGCCGGCCAACTCGTCCGGGCGCTCGACGCGATCCCGCAGGGCGTGGTGATCTGCGACACCCAGGGCGGCGTGGTCTTCCAGAACGCCGTGGGCGCGAGCTTCGCCGGTGCGCGCCACGGCGACGCGCTCGTCTCTGCGGCGGTGACCGAGTTGCTCACCGAAGCCCTGGCGGGTGCCCCGGCGTCGACCGAGATCGAGCTGTACGGACCGCCTCGACGGGTGCTCCAACTCGACGCCTATCCGCTGACCTTCGGCGACGACGGATCGACCTCGGGCGTGCTGGCCGTCATCGAGGACGTCTCGGAGCGCCGCCGCCTCGAGCTGGTGCGCCGCGACTTCGTCGCGAACATCAGCCATGAGCTCAAGACGCCCGTAGGGGCGCTGGGCCTGCTGGCCGAGACGCTCCTCGATGCCGACGACCCCGCCGATCGCGAGCGACTGGCCCGGCGCATGCTCGACGAGGCCACGAGGGTGGGAGAGACCATCGACGACCTCCTCGCGCTCAGCAGCATCGAGGCGGACCAGGGAGCCGAACGGGTGCCGGTCGGGCTCGGTCCGCTCGTGCGCGAGGTCGTCGCGCGCGCGGCGCCCGCGGCGGACCAGCGGGGCGTCGCGCTCGTGGTCGACGTCGCCGACGACCTCCAGGTGGTCGGCGATCCTCGCCAACTGGCGTCGGCGCTGTTCAACCTCGTCGAGAACGCGGTGAAGTACTCGGACCCGGGGCGGGCCGTTGCCGTCAACGGCGGGTCCGAGGACGGTTGGGTGACGTGCGCCGTCGCCGACGAGGGCCCCGGCATCCCACCTCGGGACCAGGAGCGGATCTTCGAGCGCTTCTACCGGGTGGACCGCGGGCGCAGCCGTGAGACCGGTGGCACCGGGCTCGGCCTCGCCATCGTCCGTCACGTCGCCACGAACCACGGCGGCGAGGTCGACGTCGACTCGCGGGAGGGCGAGGGGGCGACCTTCACCCTCCGTCTCCCCGCGGTCGAGCACCCTGCGGCACCCCGCCCCTCTCCCGTCACGTCCGCTGCGTCTCCGTTCGACCGCCAGGAGCCTGTGCCCTGATGCCCGCCGCTGCCCCCACCGTGCTCATCGTCGAGGACGAGGACTCGTTCGTCGACGCCCTGACCGTCGGCCTCAAGCGAGAGGGCTTCCGGGTGCAGGTCGCCAAGGACGGGGCCGAAGCCCTCGACCTGTTCGACGTGATCGCTCCTGACCTGGTCCTGCTCGACGTCATGTTGCCCAAGGTCTCGGGGATCGACGTCTGCCGAGAGCTGCGCAGCCGGTCGAAGGTACCGATCATCATGGTCACCGCCAAGGGGGCGGAGATCGACACGGTCGTGGGGCTCGAGGTGGGCGCCGACGACTACGTGTCCAAGCCCTACCGACTGCGCGAGCTCGTGGCCCGCATGCGGGCGGTGCTGCGTCGGGTCCCGGCCGAGCGAGCCACGACCGAGATCCCGGGCGAGGCGCTCTCGGTGGGTGACGTCGTCCTCGACCCCGAGCGCCACGAGGTCACCATCCGGGGTGAGGCGGTGACGCTGCCGTTGAAGGAGTTCGAGCTCCTCACCGTCCTGCTCGACAACGCCGGCCGGGTGCTCACCCGCGACGTGCTCATCGACCGAGTGTGGGGTCACGACTACGTCGGCGACACCAAGACCCTCGACGTGCACGTCAAGCGCCTCCGGG
>CAZYPY010000224.1:0-4082 GCA_964649545.1 uncultured Microthrixaceae bacterium
CGCCGTCAGTTGACGGCGCGGTCCTGGCCCTCCCAGTACGGCGCGCGGAGGTCCTTCTTCAGGACCTTCATGGCGCCGCTGAGGGGCAGGGGCTCCTCGCGGAACTCGACCGACTTGGGGAGCTTGTAGCCGGCGATCGACTCGCGGGCGTGGTCGATGATCTCGGCCTCGGTGGCCTCGGCTTCGGGCTTGAGCACCACGATCGCGTGCACCTGCTCGCCCCAGGTCTCGTGGGGGATGCCGATGACCGCCACCTGGAGCACGGCAGGGTGGGTGGAGATCGCGTTCTCGACCTCGGCGGAGTACACGTTCTCGCCGCCGGTCACGATCATGTCCTTCACCCGGTCGACGAGGAACAGGTAGCCGCGGTCGTCGAGGTAGCCGGCGTCGCCGGTGTGGTACCACCCGCCCCGGAAGACCTCCTCGGTGGCGTCGGGCTTGTTCCAGTACTCCCGCATGAAGTTGCCGGCCCGGGCGCACACCTCGCCGGGCTCGCCGGGAGGCAGCTCGTTGCCCTCGGGGTCCTGGATGGACAGGACGACGCCGGGCACCGGCCGCCCCGCGGAGCGCAGGAGCTCGCCGCCGGCCTCGTGGTCCTCGGGGCGCAGGAAGGTGAGCACGGACGAGCACTCGGTCATGCCGTAGCCCTGGCTGATCTCGAGGTCGGGGTAGAGCTCCATGAGGCGGTCGAGCGTGGCCGCCGGCATGGGAGACGCGCCGTAGGTGAGCAGGCGGAGCGAGGCCAGGCGCTCGGGCCGGAACTCGGGGTGGTTCAGCACCATGGCGATCATGGTCGGGACCATCACGGTCTGGGTGACGCCGTGGGCCTCGATGAGGTCCATGACCCCGGCGGGGTCGAACAGCGGGATGGTGACGTTGACCGCGCCGGACGAGGCGATGCCCAGCACGCCGGCCATGGAGGCGGCGTGGAACAGCGGCGTCTGGTGCAGGTACACCTGGCTCGGGTCGAAGCTCTGGACCGCGGCCACGTGGTAGAGGTTCAGCATCTCGGCCCGCTGGTCGAGCAGCACGCCCTTGGGCAGGCCGGTGGTGCCGCCGGTGTACATGAGGACGACGGGGTCGTCCTCCTCGGGCTCCTCGGGCACGTCGGTCGATCCGGCGGCGATGAGGTCCTCGTACTTCACGTCGTGGGGGACGTCGCCGTCGCCGATGAGCACGACGTGGCGCAGGGGGCTGTCGCCGTCCCCGTCGGCCAGGGCCCGCTGGAGGTGCTCGGCGAACATGAAGTCGACGAAGGCCACCTCGGTGCCCGAGTCGCGGATGATGTAGTCGAGCTCCTTGCCCGCCAGTCGCAGGTTGAGCGGGTTGACGACGCCGGCGCCCAGGAACGCGGCGTGGTACAGCTCGAGGTACTGGCTGCTGTTGGTCGCCATGATCGCGAAGCGGTCCGAACGAGCGATGCCCAGTTCGCTCTTCAGCGCGTTGGCCAGGCGCAGGACCCGTTCGCCGTGCTCGGCGTAGGTCCGCTGCGTGGGACCGTCGATCGTGGCCACCGAGTCGGCGTTCGCCCCGATCGCCGGCAGGAACATGCGCGAGTAGACGAGCTCTTTCATGGCGCCGACGCTAGCCGTGACGCCGGTCACGTCGCTCGGCCCAGCCCCGAACTTCATTTCGTGAACGGGTCTCGGGTGATCGTCCTCGGCGTCGGCCGGCGTCGGCCGGTGTCGGCCGGCGTCGGGCCGGCGTCAGGGGGCCACGGGGTCGACGGCGGCGTCGTCGCAGCCGGCCGGGGCGTTGACCGGGTTGCAGCGGGCGAAGCTGCCGTCGGGGAAGGCGACGGTGTAGCCGCTGTTCGGCGCCGGGTCCTCGGTGGCGGGATAGTCGGTGCTGATCCACTGGGCCCCGCTGACGAAGGCGTTCTCGCGGTCCTCGACGTCACCGTTCTGGGCGTCCAGCAGGTCGGCGTCGGCGCGGGTGCGCACGACGTAGCCCGCCTCCACCAGACGCTGGATGTCGGCGAGGCTGTCGGTCGGGTCGTTGAGCTTGATGAACGCGGCGTCGGGCCGCCCCTCTTCCGAGGAGGTGAACAGGATGCGGCCCTCGAGCGCGGGGTGCCCGTCGGTGTAGAGGTCCCGGACCTCGTCCCCGTTGTCCATGGCGAACATGGTCCGGCCACGGGACTCCCCGAGGGAGGGCCAGCCCTCCGGCACGGCCTCGGCGAGGGTGGCGGCGTCGCCCCGCACGTCGTCGGGCGTGATCAGCTGGTCGTCCGCGAACACCGAGCGGATGTCCGCGTCGAGCTGGTCCATGCCCGCCGCGCCGAGCTCCTGGGCCGGTGACTTCACCTCGACGAGCACACCGATCGGTGCGTGCTCGGGGTTCGCCTGCGACCAGTCCCGGATCTGGGTAAGGCACTCGGTGAAGAGGTCGCAGGTGGAGCGCGCGTCGAAGTCGGGGAAGTGCAGCACGTGGTACTCGCCGTCGTCCTGCAGGAACACGTCGAGCTCGAGCGAGCGCAGGCCCTCCTCGAGCTGCTCGGGCAGCGGGTCGTGGGTGTAGTCGAGGGTGGCGGCGAGCGGGGAGAGACCGCCGATCTGGTCGAAGTTGGACACGTGGTAGCTGTTGTGCGAGCCGACGACCTGGATCTGGTTGAGGCCGACGGCGTCGTCCATGGCGAGCGTGGTGGTGGTGCCGTCGGCCGAGGCCGCGGACGAGCCCTGATCGTCCGACGAGCACGCCGTGGTCCCGGTGACGAGGAGGCCGGCGAGGGCGACGGCGAGCAGGGGGCGAGCGGCGACGGTGACGCGCATGCACCCCATTGTTGCCGTGCGTTCACGTGCCGTTCAGCCGTGCCGTGGAGCCGGGGCCTCGGCCGATCCCTCCTCGGCCTCGCCCTCGTGGCGGTCGAGGTGGCGCCGCCTCGTACAGTGTCGGCCGTGACGACCGTCTTCGCCGCCCCCGACGAGCTCCTCGAGGCGGTCGGCGCGGACCTCGGGACCAGCGACTGGGTGCTGGTGAGCCAGGAGCGGGTCGACCAGTTCTCGGAGGCGACGTGGACCACCCAGTGGATCCACGAGCCCGGGCCACGGGCCGACGCCGGCCCGTTCGGCGGGCCGATCTCGCACGGCTACCTCACCCTCTCGATGGTCAACGAGATGCTTCCCCAGATCGTCGAGGTGCGGGGCGCCTCGATGGGCGTCAACTACGGCACCGGCCGGGTGCGCTTCCCCGCCCCGGTGCCCGTCGGCGCCCGCATCCGCGGCCACGGCAAGCTCACCGCGGTCGAGCCGGTCGCCGGGGGGGTGCAGGCCACGGTGGAGGTCACCGTCGAGGTCGAGGGCAACGACAAGCCCGCCTGCGTGGTCGAGACCCTCAGCCGGTTCCTGGTGTGAGCGTCGCCGTTCCGGACCGGTTGGACGGATAGGGAGCCGCGCCGTGGGCAGGACCATCGACATGACCCTGGGCGACGAGGTCCCCGAGGCCATCCCCGCCGCCACCGTCATCTTGCTGCGCGACGGCGACGACGGCCTCGAGACCCTCATGCTGCGGCGCAACTCCAAGCTGGCCTTCGCCGGCGGCCACTGGGTCTTTCCGGGCGGACGGGTCGACGACGACGACCTCGAGCCCACCGCCGCCGGCGACGACCCGGTCGACGGGGACGACGGGGACGACGCCACCTTCGTGGCGTCGAAGCGCGCCGCGGTGCGCGAGGCCGCGGAGGAGGCGGGCCTCGTGGTCGACGTCGACCGGCTCGTGCCGTTCAGCCACTGGACGCCGCCGCCGGTCGCCATCAAGCGCTACGCCACCTGGTTCTTCCTGGCCCCGGCCCCCGACGGGGACGTCACCGTCGACATGGGTGAGATCCACGACCACCAGTGGGCCCGCCCCGCCGACGCCCTGCGCCGCCGCGACGCCGGTGAGATCGAGCTCAGCCCGCCGACGTGGCGCACCCTCGAGCGCCTGTCCCACTCGGCCACGGTCGCCGACGCCCTCGCCGAGGCGGAGGCCGCCACCGTCGAGCACTTCGTGACCTGCATCGCGAAGTCGGGCGACGCCCTCGTGGCCATGTGGCACGGCGACGCCGGCTACGAGGCCGCCGACGCCGACCTCCCCGGCCCGCG
>CAZYPY010000225.1:0-4059 GCA_964649545.1 uncultured Microthrixaceae bacterium
CCCCGCGTTCTCGGTCGAGCTCGCCCGGCGGGGCTGGCTCGGGATGACCTGGCCCGTCGAGCACGGGGGTGGCGGGCGCCCCCCGATCGAGCGCTTCGTCGTCTACGAGGCACTGATCGCCGGCGGCGCCCCGGTCGCCGCCTCGTGGTTCGCCGACCGCCAGATCGGTCCCACCCTGCTGCGCTTCGGCACGGACGAGCAGCGGGCCACGTTCCTCCCGTCGATCGTCGACGGCACCGCCCAGTGGTGCATCGGCATGAGCGAGCCCGATGCGGGCTCCGACGTGGCCTCGCTGCGCACCCGGGCCGAGCGCACCGCCGGCGGCGACTGGCTGGTCAACGGGGCGAAGGTCTGGATGAGCGGCGCCGCCACCGGTGACTGGTGCTACCTGATCGCCCGCACCGACCCCGACGTCCCGCCTCACCAGGGGCTGTCCGAGCTCGTGGTCGCCCTCGACTCGCCCGGCGTCGAGATCCGCCCTATCCGGGACCTGACCGGCGGCCGCCACTTCTGCGAGGTCACCTTCACCGACGTGGTCGTGCCCGCCGACCGCCTCGTCGGCGAGGAGAACGGCAGCTTCCGCCAGGTGATGGCCCAGATGGAGCACGAGCGCGGCGGCATCGACCGCCTCGTCAGCAACCGCACGCTCTACCGGGACTGCCTGCCGTTGGCCGACCTGGACGACCCGCTCGTACGCCAGGAGGTCGCGGCGCTCGAGTCCGGCTACCGAATCGGGCGCCTCCTCGTGCTGCGCGAGGTGCTCGGCCAGGCGCCCCGGAGCTTCTCGGCCGCCACCAAGACCTTCTGCACCGAGTTCGAGCAGGAGGTGGTGCGGTTCTGCGCCCGGGTGCTCGGCCCCGAGGCGCTGCTGGCCGATCCCGGCCTCGGCGGCCGCGTCGCCCGCAATCTCGGCTACGCCGCCGCCTACACGATCATGGGCGGCACCACCCAGATCCTGCGCAACATTCTCGGCGAGCGCGTCCTCGGCCTCCCCCGCTGACCCCACCTCCCCTTCTGGGTACTGGCGGTCGTCGTCACGCGCCCAACGCAGTACCCAGAACGAGGGTGGACGTGGATCAGAGGCGGCGGAGGTCGAGGGGGTCGAGGCGGCGCCAGGGGGCGAGGCGGACGGTCAGGTCGGTGATGACGGCGCCGTCGGCCGACACGATCACCGGGTTGGCCCGGATCTCGCACACCTCGGGGAGGTCCTCGGCCAACCGGGCGAGGCGGAGCAGCACGTCAACGAGCGCGGCGCGGTCGACGGGCGGGTCCGAGGCCGCCAGCCACCCGGCGATCGGCGCGCGGTCGAGCAGACGCTCGACGTCCAGGTCGGTGAGCGGCAGCACCCGCACGACGGTCGGCCCCGAGGTGGCGCCCGCGGCACCGCCCGGGCCGACCGCGACCACGCCGCCGACCGCGGGGTGCTGGTGCACACCGACGGCCAGATCCACCCCGGGGGTGACCATCGTCTGCACCACGGCCGGCTCCATCGCGTCGCCGAGGGCCTCGACCATGCGCTTGTAGGCCCGACGCACCTCGTCGGCGCGGTGCAGGTCGAGGGCCACACCCGCGGCCTCGGTCTTGCCCAGGTGCTCGAGGCCCGTGGCCTTGAGGCTCACCGGGTAGCCGAGGGCCTTCGCCGCCTTCACCGCCTCGCCGGCGGTGTGGGCGAGGCGGCGCGCCGCGACCGGAACGCCGTACGCCGCCAACAAGGCGTCGGCCTCGGCGCCCGCGAGGGTGAGACCCGACGGCGAGCGGGAGAGCGCATCGTCGACGAGGAGGCGGGCCCGCTCCTCGTCGACCAGGTCGGGCTCGGGCACCTCACCCGGCGACTCGGACAGCCACACGCCGTACCCCGCCACCGCACCGAGGGCTCGAGCCGCCCGATCCGGGAAGGTGAAGCCGGGGACGGCGGAACCGTGTGGCCCGGGCAGGTCCGCGGCGCCGATCCCGAGCGCGGTCGCCACGACGGTGGTGCCGCCACCCGCCGCGGCCTCGGTGATGGCGGCCACCACCTCGTCGGTGCGGTCGCTCAGAGGCGGGGCGTAGATGGCCAGCACCGCGTCGACGTCGGCATCCGCCGCCAGCGCGGCCAGGGCGCGGGCATAGTGCTCGGGGCCGGCGTGGTGGGTCAGGTCCGTGGGGTTGTCGGGGACTCCGGCGGCGGGCATCGCCGCGGCGAGGGCGGCCCGGGTCGAGGAACCGAGCGGCGCCAGGTCGAGGCCGGCACCCTTGCACGCGTCCGCGGCGAGCCTCGCCGGCCCTCCCGCGTTGGCCAGCACGGCGACCCGGCGGCCGGCGGGGACCGGTTGGTGGACGAGCACCCGGGCCACGTCGAGCATCGCCTCGATCGAGTCCACCCGGATGACGCCGAGTTGGCGCAGCAGGGCGTCCGTCGTCGCCCCCCGGAGCCACGGCTTCTCGGACCAGGCCGGGATGGCCGCCCCACTGCGGACGGCGACGACCGGCTTCTCCCGGGCCACCCGCCGCACGATGCGCCCGAAGCGTCGGGTGTTGCCGAACGACTCGAGGTGCAGGAGGACCACGCCGGTGCGATCGTCGTCCTGCCAGTACTGGAGCAGGTCGTTGGCGCTCACGTCGGCCTTGTTGCCGGCCTCGACGAACGTGGAGATCCCCAAGCCCACCGTGCCCGCCTGCTCGAGGATGGCGGTGCCGAGCGACCCCGACTGGGAGAGGATCCCGACCGGTCCGGGCGGGGGGTGCGCCGGCGTGTGCGAGGCGTGCAGCCGGACGTCGGGGTCCGTGTTCAACACGCCGAGGCAGTTCGGGCCCACCACGCGCATCCCGTAGCGCCGAGCGAGGCTCACGAGCTCGTGCTCGGCCGCGGCACCCTCGGGGCCGGCGTCGCGGAAGCCCGACGAGACGATCACCAGGCTGTGCACCCGGGCACGGGCGCACTCGACCACGGCGTCCACCACCAGGGGGGCCGGCAGGGCGATGACCGCCTGGTCGAGCGGCGCCGGGACCTCGAGGACGCTGGCGACGGCGGGAAGCCCGGCGACCTCCTCCGCCGAGGGGTTCACGGGGTACACCGGACCGCGGAAGCCGCCGCCGGCGAGGTTGGCGACGATGCGGTGGCCGAGGCCGTCGGGGTCTCGGCCGGCGCCGATCACCGCCACCGACTGCGGCGCGAGGAGGCGCGCCACCGAGCGCGCCTCCGCGAGGTGCCCCCGCTCCTCGATGGCGGCGAGTGCCTCGGCGGTCGGCTCGATGTCGAGCACCACCTCGATGACGCCGTCGCCCCACTCGGACGACGTGCGGAACCCCGCCTGGCGGAAGACCCGCAGCATCTTGCGGTTGGTCGGCAGGACCTGCGCACTGAAGCGGCGGTAGCCGACCTGTCGGCCCGCCTCGGCCAGGAACTCGAGCAGCACGGTCGCGATCCCGAGGCCCTGGTGGGCGTCGTCGACCATGAAGGCCACCTCGGCGTCGTCGCGCCCCGACCAGCGGTCGTACCGGGCGACGCCGACCAGGTCGTCACCCAGCAGGGCGACGAAGGCCATGCGGTCCCGGTAGTCGATCTGGGTGAAGCGGTCGAGGTCGGACTCGCTCAGCGTGGGGTGCGGGGTGAAGTACCGGAAGTAGATGCTCTCGGCCGACTGACGGGAGTGGAAGGCCTGGAGGAGGTCCCGGTCATCGGCCCGGATGGGACGGACGTGGGCGGTCGAGCCGTCCGCCAGCACCACGTCGGACTCCCACTCGTCGGGGTACGGAGCGGGCGCCGCCATCGACCCCACGGTAGAGCGGATGACGGCGGAACGGGCTCTTGCCCCGGTGTGAGAACATGGCCCATGTGGGGGATCTGGACACCGCCGCGAGGGGGCCGGCCACCGACGAATCGCCCGGCCGCACCCGCGATTCCCTGGCGTTCCGGGACGAACGCGCCCGCGACGCCATCGTCGACGCGATGCTGGGCCTCTACCACCGGGGCGTTCCCGACCCGACCGCACTCGAGATCGCGGACCAGGCCGGGGTCTCCCTGCGGTCGGTGTACTACCACTTCGCCGACCTCGAGAGCCTGGCCATCGAGGCCGTCGG
>CAZYPY010000226.1:0-4031 GCA_964649545.1 uncultured Microthrixaceae bacterium
CGACCCCCGCAAGGCCGACCAGATGGTCCGCGGCACCGTGGCCCTGCCCTCGGGCTCGGGCAAGGACGTGCGCGTGGCCGTGTTCGCCACCGGTGAGGCGGCCACCGCGGCCCGCGAGGCGGGGGCCGAGTTCGTCGGCGGCGACGACCTCGCCGCCGAGGTCGAGGGCGGCATGCTCGACTTCGACGTGGCCATCGCCACCCCCGACATGATGCCGACGGTCGGCAAGCTGGGCCGGTCCCTCGGACCGCGTGGCCTCATGCCGAACCCCAAGACCGGCACCGTCACGCCCGACGTGGCCAAGGCCGTGGGCGAGTTCAAGGGCGGCAAGGTCGAGTACCGCACCGACCGCCAGGGCAACGTGCACGTCCCCCTCGGCAAGGCCAGCTTCGACCGGGACGCCCTCGTCACCAACTTCAAGGCCGTGGTGGAGGAGCTCGAGCGGGTGAAGCCGGCGTCGGCCAAGGGTCGCTATGTGCGCCGCATCACCCTGTCGTCGACCATGGGCCCCGGCATCAAGGTCGACCACACCCGCAGCGATGACGACGCCGAGGCGCCGGCGACCTGACCGCTGGTCGGGCCCCGAGAGCTGAGGGTCGCGGCCCCCAGCTCCGCTAGGAGGCCGGCTTCTTGGCGGTGAGGGTCATCCAGGGGAGGTCGAGGTGGAATTCCTCCACCTCGATGTCCTCGGCCCCGAGATCACGCAGCACCGCCGTGTAGCGGTCGGGCCCTCGGAAGGTCCAGGCCCACCCGAGCAGCGTCAGCAGCGAGAAGGGCACCGGGACGTAGTCGCGCAGGTCGAACCGGGAGCGCTCGACGACCAGGAGGGTGCCCCCCGGCTCGAGGGCGGACCACCCGTTGGTGAGGAGCGCCGCGGCCTTGTCGTCCGGCCAGTCGTGCAGCGTGCTCTTGAACGACACCAGGTCGCAGCCGGCGGGGGCAGCATCCTCGAAGGCGTCGCCGCCGACGTACTCGAGCCGCTCGAACCCCGGTCGGCCCGCTTGGGTGCGTTCACCGATCGCCACGACGCCGGCCAGGTCGAACACCACCGCACGCAACTCGGGAAAGCGCTCGCAGACCGCTCGCGCGAACGCACCGGTGTTCCCCGCGATGTCCAGCATCCGGCGGTGGGCGCCGAAGTCGTACCGATCGCAGAGCGCCGGCCCCTCGTGGTTCGAGAGGGTGTCCATGTACGACACCCACTCCTCGGTCGCGGCCCGGTCGAAGGGGTTGTCGCTGTCGTGCAGGTCGAACTGGTAGAGGCGGAGGTACTCGTCGCCGATCGGTCCCTCGTCGGCGACGTCTCCCGACTGGTCGTAGATCGGGTGATCCACGGCCTCACCGAGCGCGAACACCGCGGAGGTGTCGAACGCGAGGTCGCGCACGAGCATGGAGGAGTACTTGATCTGCGCCTCCATGAGCTCCCGGAAGTCGAGGGCCTGGAGGAATCGGGGGGTGAGCTCGTAGTTGCCCGCCCGCTGCTCGATCACGCCGTTGACCTCGAGGACCGTGAGGAAGAAGCCCAGGAGGTGGTCGGGCTCGGACACCGGGAGTGGGCGATCGAGCAGGTCGTCGATCAACCCGCGTCGGAAGGCCTCGCCGAGCGTCAACGACTCGTAGACCCCGCGGAGGAACTCGTGGACGATGACGTAGTCAGAGGGGGACGTGGTCTCACTCACCAGGAGCGCTCCCGCTGCGCTTGTTCACCGGCTCACCCTAACAGGCGGCTCCGACGGGTCTGGACGACCCCGGGCCGTGATCGGCGCCACGCGTGGGCGTGTATTCTCGGTTCCTGCTATGACGGCTCCCGTCCTCGGCGACGATGCTCGTGCGGCGCTCGCCAGAAACGATCGCTACCCGCTGAACCAGGCTGACGGCCTCATCGGGGTCGCCCCGCCCGGGCTCCTCTCGGGTGACGAGGAGACCGGTCGGTCGTTCCGCCGCACGGTCGACCAGCTGGTGCTCCGGTTCCTGGTCCTCCCGTTCCTGCGCTTCAACGAGCGCTTGATCCGGTGGCGGTGCCCACCGGGGGCGATCATCGATCGCGACAGCCTGCCCGTCATCGCCAAGCTCGAGTCGCACTGGCCCGAGATCAGGGCCGAGGTCGACGAGCTCCTCGCCGGCGCCGACCCGGTGCCGCGGATCAGCACGTTCGTGCCCGATCTCGTGCACGCCGAGGACGTGATCACCGAGCGCGGCGGCTCGTGGCACGGCTTCGCGATCATCGACCCCAAGGGGTGGTGGATCGACTTCAACGCGCAGCGATGCCCCCGCACCAGTGCGGTGCTGCGCAGCATCCCCGAGGTGCAGACGGCGATCTTCTCGGTCCTCACCCCGCACACGGTCCTGCCCACGCACCAGGGTGCGAACAAGGGTCAGCTCACCGTACACCTCGCCGTGGTCGTGCCGGACCCGCCGGGCTCCGGTGCCCTCCAGGCGGGCGACGAGGTCGTCACCTTCGAGGAGGGCGTCGCCTTCTCGTTCGACGACACCAACACTCACACAGCGTGGAACGAAGGCGACGGGCCTCGTGTCAGCCTGATCATCCAGGTCCCGCGGCCGGTCCCCTGGCCGGCCTCGTGGACCAATCCGATCGCCCAGCGGCTCTTCCCGCTGTACTCGTACCCGCGCGGGGGGTGGGGTCGCCTGATCGAGGCGGCCGGCGAGGCACCGCGGGCTGCCCCGGAGTAGCTCGACGCCGCGCGGATTGTCGCCGCGCGCGGTGAGCCGGTAGCCTCTCACCCACAACTTCATCGCATCGCTCGCCGTAGACCTCCGGTGCCGCCACGCAACTGCGTTCGCGGGCTGAAAGGGCCCTCGGGCCCGCCTGACGAGGCGGACACCTCTCTTCCGGGGCGTTCGCACGCGCGAGCGCCCTGATCCGTTATTCCCGACCCGGCCCGACCGGGTCCCGACCGAAAGAGAGGAGGTGCCCATGGAGAACCCGAGGCCGGAGAAGGTCGCGGTCGTCGCCGAGGTGAAGGAGAAGCTCGACGGCGCGGAGGCCGTGGTGCTCACCGACTACCGCGGGCTCGACGTGGCTGCCATGAGCACCCTGCGACGGGCACTCAGCGCCGCCGGCGGCGACTTCAAGATCTACAAGAACACCCTGGTGCGCTTCGCCGCCCGCGAGCTCGACCTCGAGGTCGACGACCTGCTGCTCGGCCCGACCGCGATCGCCTTCGTGCCCCGTGGGGCCGACGGCGCCCCCGGTGACCCGGTGGCGGTGGCCAAGGCGTTGCGGGACTTCGCCCGGACCAACGAGCACCTCGTGCTCAAGGGCGGTCTGCTCGGCACCAAGGTCCTGAGCGTCGACGACGTGAAGGCGCTGGCCGACGTGGCCCCCCGCGAGGAGCTGCTCGCCCGCCTGGCCGGCGGCATGGCCGCCCCGATGCAGCAGTTCGCCGGCCTGCTGGCGGCACTGCCGCGCAACTTCGCCTACGGCCTCAAGGCCCTCATCGACCAGGGTGGCGCTCCGGGCGCCCCGGCGGCCGAGGAGGCCGAGGCGGAGGCCGAGGCGCCCGCCGACGAGCCCGAGGCCCCCCCGGCCGAGTCCGACGCGGCGGACACCACCGAGGACGCGGCGCCCGCCGCCGACGCGGACACCGAGACCGACGCCGATGCTGACGCCGCCCCCGCGGCCGAAGCCGAGGCCGACGACACCACCGAGGCGGCTGCCCCCGCCGAGGCCGAGACCACCGAAGAATCCGAAGAGTCGGCGGAATCCGCCGAGGAGGCATGACCATGGCTGTGACGAAGGACGAGATCCTCGACGCGATCTCCAACATGACGGTGCTCGAGCTGAGCGAGCTGCTCAGCGAGTTCGAGGAGCGCTTCAACGTGACCGCGGCGGCCCCCGTCGCGGCCGTGGCCGCGGCCCCGGCCGCCGGTGGCGGTGACGCCGGCGGTGGCGGCGAGGAGCAGGACGAGTTCGACGTCATCCTCACCGCGGCCGGCGACAAGAAGATCCAGGTC
This sequence comes from uncultured Microthrixaceae bacterium, assembly GCA_964649545.1. Lineage (GTDB taxonomy): Bacteria > Actinomycetota > Acidimicrobiia > Acidimicrobiales > DATDAH01 > JAEUJM01. Next base: position 3,976 of record CAZYPY010000226.1, read on the forward strand.
ATCAAGGAGGTGCGCGCCCTCACCAACCTCGGCCTCAAGGAGGCCAAGGAGCTGGT
>CAZYPY010000227.1:0-4029 GCA_964649545.1 uncultured Microthrixaceae bacterium
TCCGCGCGAGGTCGCGGTAGCGGCTGACGGGGATGAGGTGGATGCCGTCGAAGGCCCCGGAGGCGGCGATCTGCTCCACGAGCTCGCAGGCCAGGTCGACGCCGGCGTCGCGGTCGGCCTCGATGGCGGCGACCACGCGCTCGGGGACGGCGAGCTGGGGGATGTCGTGGCTGAGCTTGCGGGCCATGGCCGCGCTGGCGATGACCATGACGCCGGCGTAGACGGGCCGGGCGAACTCGACCGTGTCCCGCCAGGCCACCAGTGCGTCCACGTCGAAGCCGACCTGCACGAACAGCGAGTCGGCCTCCTGCTTCCACGCCGGTAACGGTCGCAGTCCCGTCGTGACGCCGATGCGGAACGGCCCCGTCGACGCGTCGTGGGTGGCCGCGAACGAGCGGGCCTCCTCGATCATGAGGCGCACGGTGAGGTCGTCGGAGCGCTTCCCGGACTCGGGCCGGTCGCCGTAGACGAAGAGGAACTCGTCGACGCCGTAGGCCGCGGCGGTGAGCAGGTCGCGGCGGAACCCGAGCAGGTTGCGGTCCCGGGCGTTGAGGCAGGCGATCGACCGTCCGCCCATCTGCGCCACCTCGTGGGCCACGGCGATGCTCGACACGGTGGCCCGGCCGATGTGGTTGTCCGGGATCAGGAAGGCCGACGCGATGGCGCTGAGCACGCCGATCTGGTGACGCACGTGCATGAGCTCGGGTCGCGTCGCGGGCTCGATCTCGCAGATCACGGGGACGCCGGCGACCGTCATGGCGCCACCCTAAGGGCCGGGGGCGCAGACCGACGGCGGGATCAGGAGTCGACCAGGGGCACCTGGTGGAACACCCGCCCGCCGTCCGGGTCGGGGACGAGCAGCCCCAGGTCGTTGTAGCCGTAGGTGAAGAAGTCCGGGCTGATGACTCCGGTGTACGAGGCGTCGTCGCCGTCGCGGCTGAAGCCCACGGCGACGCCGGCGACCACCCCGTTCATGGTGATGAGGGCCGCGGTCGGGGGCTCGCCCCCGGCCAGGTGCAGGACGCCGGACCGCAGCACCGGACTCCGCGCCGACGCCGGGTCGTACGCCGTCATCGGGTGGTACGTGAAGAAGGACATGGGACTGGGCTCGCCCAGGGCGAGCTGGTCGACGGGGACGCCGACGAGGTCACCGTAGGGCTCGACCCGAGCCACGCTCAGCCAGTCGTCGCCGTAGGGCAGCAGCCGATGGTTGCGTTCGACGACCGAGGCGAGCCCCGCCCGGCGGTCGGCGGGCAGGGTGAGGTCGGCCTCGACGATGGGCTTGGCGTCGTCGGCCGGGGGCTGGCCGCGCAGCGACCGACCGTCGAAGGCCCAGTCCGTTTCGATCCCGAGCACGTCGACGATGGTGGGCAGCACGTCGACCAAGCGTGCGTTGCGGCGGTCGACCTCACCGGTCGTCTGGTGTGGGTACTTGACGAAGAGCGGCACGTCGTAGAGCTCGCTCACCGTCTCGTCGGTCGGCTCGCGCAGCGGCCGTCCGGGGGTGAAGGCGATCCCGTGGTCGGCGGCGACGACCACCAGCGCGTCGTCCCAGACGCCGACGTCCTTCAGGCCCTGCACCAGGCGTCCCAGGTAGAGGTCCGCATAGCCGAGTTGGAGGAGGTGGCGCTGGAGCCCCTGCCGCACCCCGACGGGGTCCTCCGACCAGGCGCTCTCGGTGGTGAGGCCGAGCATGGGTCCCGGGTCGGAGTGCTGCTGGTCGGTCGGGGTCATCAGCCACGGCCCGTGTGGGAGCAGGACGTGGACGTAGGTGAGGCCGGGCCGGGGGTCGCCGTCCGCCCCGGGCTCGGCGAGGCCGTCGATCACCGCCTGCAGGTCCTGTCCCTGACCGGCGGGCCCGCGGGCGAAGGCCTCCGCATCCGCCCAATCGGAGCCGAAGGGCTGGCTCGGCGTCGTCGCCGCCGGCCTCGACTCGGTGGCGCGGGCGCCGTCGATGAAGCCCGCCCACGACTGGTCGACGCGGGGCAGGCGGGCTCGCAGCGACGAAGGGAGGGCGACGTGGCCGTAGACCACGGCGGCATCGGTGAGCAGCGTGGAGAACGACCCGGTGCGCTCGTCGCCCGCGCCACACCGTGACGCCGGGCAGAGCGTGGTGACCTCCTCGTGCACGTCGAGGTCGTAACGAGCACCGAGCAGGGTGAACAGCGATCGAGGGTGGTCCGAGGCGGTCGGCAGCGAATCGGGGTCGGGGACGAGGCCGGTCACCACCGAGGGGACGCTCAGGCTGGTCTCGCTGGCGTTCGCGGTGGCGTCGGGGTACCACGTGGCCTCGTCGGCGAGGGCGGCGAAGTTCGGGAACCGAGCGCGGTTGACGGCCAGGTCGCGGTCGAGCAGGGAGGCCAGCGGCAGCTCGTCGAGCTGCAGGATGACGATCGGGGCGGGCTCGTCGACGGTCGTGGCCGCGGCCACCCCGACACCGCCGTCCCAGATCAGGCGGGACGACGGGGAGGCGAAGACGAGGGCGCCGAGGAACAGGAGGGGTCCGAGGGCGAGGTATCGCAAGCCGCCCGCGAGGGCGTGCGATCGGCGCTCGCCCCAGGCCAGCGCCACCCCGGCGGACGCCGCGAGCACCAGCACCACGACGGTGCCATCGATCCCGGCCCGGCGCACCGAGGTCGCCGCGAGGAGACCGCCGAGCGCCCCGGTCAGCACCGTGTGCACCGCTCGGCCGGCACGTCGGTGCACGAGACCGGCGGCGGTCTGGACGAACGCCATGAGCAAGGGTGGGACGAGCGTGACCGTGACCGCGAAGGCCACGATGGCGCCGCCGGGCGTGCCCGCGGCGACGAAGAGCTCGCCGTTGCGACCGTAGAGGTCGAGCAGGGGCTGGGCCACGGCCAGCCCCCAGAGGCCCACCACGACGGCGGTGTCCGCCAGCGCGTCCCGCCACCTCGTGCGCGGGTGGTGCACCTGAGCTCGTGTGAGGTTCCTCGGTGTCAGCATGGAGGTGACCCTCCCAGGCCGTGGCGAGGTGCCGGCCGAGGAGAGGGGCCAGTCTCGCGGATACCGATGGTTCTCGGATGTCGGCGGCGCCGTCGGGTCGGACCGGGTAGCGTCCGGCGGGTGCCGGCGGTGTTCGTCCACGGGGTGCCCGAGACCAGCTCGGTCTGGCACCCCCTCGTCGACCGCCTCGACCGTGACGACGTCGTCCTCCTCGAGCTGCCCGGGTTCGGCTCGCCCCTGCCCGACGGGTTCGAGCCGACCATGTACCGCTACGCCGACTGGCTTGCCGTCGAGCTCGCCGAGCTCGACGACGTCGACCTCGTCACCCACGACTGGGGCGCGCTGCTCATGCTGCGGGTGCTCGCCGACCGTCCAGGCAACGTGCGCTCGTGGGCGACCGACGCCGGCGACCTCGACGCCACCTTCCGGTGGCACGACCTGGCCCTGCTCTGGATGACGCCGGGCGAGGGCGAGGCCTTCATGGACACCGTGGTCGCCGGCACGGACGCCGACCGGGCCGCGCTGCTCGCCGGTGCCGGCGTCCCCGAGGCGGGCGCCGCCGAGATGGCCGCCGCCTTCGATCGCACCATGGCCGACGCCATCCTGACCCTCTACCGGTCGTCGGCGCGCATCGGCGAGGAGTGGGGGCCGGGCGTCGACCGGATCGAGGGCCCGGGACTGGTCATCGAGTCGGGCAAGGACCCGTTCCGCAACGCCGAGCGGGCCGGTCGCCTCGCCGCCCGCACCGGGGCGCGGTCGCTCGACCTCCCCGACGCGGGGCACTGGTGGCTACTCGACGCCGCCGACGAGGCCGCCGCCGGCCTCACCGCGTTCTGGGCCTCCCTCGACTAGTGCCGCGTCAGGTGACGTCGGCGATGTTGAGGCCGAGGCAGGGGCGTTCCTCGCAAGGCGCGGCGAGGAGTCCCACTCTTGCCGTTCGGCGACGAGGCGCAACGCCGCGAGGGGCGTCCCTGACCGGCGTCAACGCGGCAAACGTTGCCTGACACGGCACTAGTCCCGCCACCGTCGTTCTGGGACCAGCGTGTTGTGCTGGCGCACATCAGC
>CAZYPY010000228.1:0-2352 GCA_964649545.1 uncultured Microthrixaceae bacterium
GCGTCCGCCCCCGAGGGCTGGGGCGGCGCCGGCCGCAGCGCCCGCTCCACCACCTCGTCGCGGTGCCGGTCGATCGACGATCCCGGCGTGTGCGACGAATACGAGCCGCCGCCCGAGCGCGACGGTCGATCCTCCGCCCCGAACGTCGACGCCTGGCGGCGGCGGCCCACCTGCCGGCTGCCCTCGACCACGCTGACCAGGGCCTCGGGGATCTCCTCCAGGAAGCGGCTCGGCGGGTTGTACTGGGTGGCGCCGTAGAGCATGCGGCTCCAGGCGTGGCTCAGGTAGAGGCGCTGGCGGGCCCGGGTGATGCCCACGTAGCAGAGCCGCCGCTCCTCCTCGAGCTGGTCGGGCTCGCCGAGTGAGCGCAGGTGGGGGAACACGCCGTCCTCGAGGCCGACGAGGAACACCGCGGGGTACTCGAGGCCCTTGGCCGAGTGCAGGGTCATGAGCACCACGTAGGAGTCGTCCTCGGCCAGCTCGTCGGTGTCGGCCACCAGGCTGACCTGCTCGAGGAACTCGTCGACGCTCTCGAACTCCTGGGCCACGCCGACCAGCTCGGCCAGGTTCTCGAGGCGGCCCTCGGCCTCGACGGAGTGCTCGGCCTCCAGCTCCGCCGCGTACCCCGTGCGCTCGAGGACGGCGCGCAGGAGGGGCGCCGGGCCCTCACCGACCAGGTCGTGGAGCTCGTCGAACAAGGTCAGGAAGGCGGCGATGCCCTTGATCGCCGGGCCCTTCACGCCGGCGGCCGGCGCCTCCCGCAGGGCGTCGACGAACGGGGTGCCGTGGGCCTTGGCCCAGGCGTCGAGGCGGCCGATGGTGCTGTCCCCGATGCCCCGCTTGGGGACGTTGAGCACCCGCTTGAGGCTCACCTCGTCGGCGGGGTTCACCACCGCCTTCACGTAGGCCAGGGCGTCCTTGACCTCGCGGCGGTCGTAGAAGCGGGTGCCGCCGATGACCCGGTACGGGATGCCCGCCCGCATGAGGGCCTCCTCCACCACGCGGCTCTGGGCGTTGGTGCGATAGAAGACCGCCACGTCACCCCACCGGGCCTCGCCCTCGTCGTGGAGTCGGGCGATCTCGTGGGCCACCCACTGAGCCTCGTCGCCCTCGTCGTCGGCGTGGTAGCGGGCGATGGCCATGCCCCCGCCCTGGTCGGTCCAGAGCTCTTTCGGCTTGCGGCCGAGGTTGTTGGCGATCACCGCGTTGGCGGCGTCGAGGATGGTCTGGGTCGAGCGGTAGTTCTGCTCGAGCACGATGACGGTGGCGTCGGGGAAGGCCTCCTCGAACTCGAGGATGTTGCGGATGTCCGCCCCCCGGAACTGGTAGATCGACTGGTCGCTGTCGCCCACGACGCAGACGTTGCGGTGGCCGCCGGCGAGGAGAAGGACGAGCTCGTTCTGCACCCGGTTGGTGTCCTGGTACTCGTCGACGAGGATGTGGCGGAAGCGCCGCCGGTAGTGCTCGAGCACGTCCGGGTTCTTCTGGAACAGCTCCACCGCGACGAGCAGCAGGTCGTCGAAGTCCATGGCCCCGGCCCGCCGGAGGCGCAGCTGGTACTCGGTGTAGACGTCGGCGACCTTGCGCTCGTAGATGACCTGGGCCCGGTCGGCGAACTCGTCCGCCCGGACGAGGTCGTTCTTCGCCGCGCTGATGGTGGCGTGCACCCCCCGCGGCGGGAACCGCTTCGGGTCGAGGTTGAGGTCACGGATGACGTAGCTGGTGAGGCGCACCGCGTCGGCCTGGTCGTAGATCGTGAACGACGAGGGGTAGTCGAGCCGGTCGGCGTCGCGGCGCAGGATGCGCACACACGCGGAGTGGAACGTCGACACCCACATCTTGGCGGCGACCGGGCCCACCAGCGCGGCCACCCGCTGCTTCATCTCGTCGGCGGCCTTGTTGGTGAAGGTGATGGCCATGATCTCGAACGGCGACACGCCGTGGTCGCCGATCAGGTGGGCGATGCGGTGGGTGAGCACACGCGTCTTGCCCGAGCCGGCGCCGGCGACGACGAGCAGGGGCCCCTCGTGGTGGGTGACCGCCTCCTGCTGGGCCGGGTTGAGCCCCTCGAGCAGGCTCGACGACCCTCCCGTCCCCGACCCGAAGGGGTCGGCGGCGGGGCCCGGCGTGCTCACGGGGCCACCCTACCCGTGCATGACAACGCTGGGATTTCCGGTCGAGCCCGCGTCGCGGTGCTCGGTCAGGTGGCGAGGAGACGCTCCCGGAACAGGTCGAGCACCTGCTCGAGGGCGTCGCGCGTGGGGTGCCCGGGCTCGTCGACGAGGTGCTCGGTCAGCACCGAGTGGGCGTTCGTCGGAATGCCGTGGGGGTTGCCCCGGGAGGAGTCGATCT